>JAXIPJ010000242.1:0-48629 GCA_045402985.1 Anaerolineales bacterium | reverse complement strand
TCCACTGCCATGTGTTTAATTCGGTCATCGTGCGATGGCTGGTGAGATCCAATTGCAGAGGTGTAACAGACACAAACCCTTCAGCGAGCGCGCCGACGTCCGTACCACGCTCGGGAACTCCAGTTGGCGCTTCACCGCCTATCCAGTAGTAAGGATTGCCGCGCGGATCCATCCGTTCGTCGAGGCGGCTGTGATAGACGCGCAGTCCCTGCCGGGTGAGGCGAATGCCGCGGAGCTTATTTTCCGGCAGAAACGGTACATTGACATTCAGCAGGATTCCGCCAGAGAGACCATCCTCAATAACTTGACCTACAACACGCCCAGCCGTCCGAGCAGCGGGGCAATAATCAATCTCTCCGATATGGCTATCTACTGTTTCCAGCGAGACTGCGATGCCAGGCACACCTGCTATCACAGCTTCCATGGCAGCGGTCACGGTCCCGGAATAGGTGACGTCGTGCCCAAGATTTGCGCCTGCATTAATCCCTGAAACTACCAGGTCAATGGGTTCGTTGAAATAGCCAAGTGTGGCAAGAGCCACACAATCTGAAGGAGCTCCATCGCTCGCAAAAGCCTGCATTCCATTTGTCAGGCGAACTTCTTTGACGCGCAGAGCGCGATCAAGTGTTTTGACATGTCCACCGCCTGACCAGTTGCGGTCTGGCGCAAGGATGCTGACCTTGCCCAGCTTTCGCATCTCCAACACAAGAGCCAGCAGGCCTGGCGCAAGTACGCCATCATCGTTCGTGACGAGAATATGTTTGTTCATCGCTTATTTGCCTCGGGTCGGGAACCTGCGGCGTTTTTGTGTTGAGTCGATTGCGATGACGATGATAAAACTAAAAATCATAAAACCAAGAATAATTGTTTCCATTTTGTCCTCTATATTATGTTATCTGGCTGCCACTGACCATCTGGTGAAGGCGCTGCCCACGTAATTGGCGGCCCAGCTTCCCAGAATGCGGATCGAGTTCCATTCCTGCTTTTTGTGAATGGTCGTTGTCCCGTTTCGGATCGCCTTCAGCAGATCCAATGCGGTACTACCAGGGAACTCTGTAGCACCAAGCCCGATCGCTTCGGCGATGTGGGCATCGCTGTTTCCGAGCCGGGCGATATCTAAATGCTCTGCAAGGATATGGGCATAGTGGTTGCTCAGCTTGTCTATGGTCGTGGCGTTATAGGTTTCAATGCCGATCAAATTCTGTGCCACGTCAGGGTGACGCAGCGCTTTCAAGATCGAATAGGCGCTCAGGCTTTTCATTCCAATTCCACCCGCCATCGGGTGAGGGGCAATGCAGAAGCCGCCAAGTTCACGGACTTTTAGAACCGTTTCAATGAGTGACCTGTCCCGTTCATTGCTTTCGGTAACATTCAATGCCAGCAGGTCGCCTTCTGAAGTTGTGACCTCGATGCCAGGGATTACTTCCACTCCATATTTTGGCGCCAGTTCCAGGGCCTTCAGTGAACCGGCAATTTCATCATGATCGGTGATGGCGATCACATCCAGACCCATTTTTCGAGCCTGAGCTAACACAGCCGGGACCGAGGCAGTACCGTCATAGCTGTAAATTGTGTGAATGTGTAAATCAGCAAATCCCATATTTTCTCCTTTTTATACACTGTGAGTTTAGCAGGGAGTGATTAAGGATAAATCAAGGCTGGTTTAAGAGTTGGTTAACAGATTTCACTTCGAATATGGCCTGTTAATACACAAGAGCCTGGGAGGAGACCAGGCTCTTGTGCGGAGGAGGAGAAGAATGAAATATTTTCCAGTGTGTTCAGCGGCGCTTTGTCATCGCAGCCAGTTGATACAGAAAGATCTGCCGTTTTCGTTTCGCATCAACGGTTACGATCACTAACATTGCGCTCACTGTTAAGACCAGAAATATTTCCATGCACCTAGGATAGCACGGAAGGTTGAACTCGCGTTTTGCAGTCACCTAACAACGGCAAAACAAATATGAAATGTTGACTTTTGAAAATTTGTCCGCCTGACCCTGCCAAACCCTGTTTACCAATCGTTAACATGCCTTTCCATGGGTGTTAATTATCCTGTGTTAAATTAACATAGCCCCAATTCATTGATCTGGAAATATTTATGTCGCTTAAAGCTTTTTGCCTGGAAATAAAAAATGAGGTTCTTCTGCTGGGTAGTATGGTGGAAGAGGCTGTCATGGATTCTGCCCAGGCACTCAAAGATAATGATTTGGACCGTTCGAGCCAGGTTATTTTGAATGACTTGCGCATCAACAGGAAACGCTTCGAGATCGAGATTTCTATTGTCGTTCTCATGGCTACCCAACAGCCTGTGGCCCGCGACCTGCGCACGCTCGCGGCTTGCCTGGATATTTGCACTGAACTCGAGCGTATGGCCGATTATGCAAAAGAGATCGCGAACATCAATATCCGTTCGATGGGCTTGGGTATGCCTGCGATCATGAGAGATATTTATTCCATGGCAGAAAAGACCGTGGACATGTTGCACCGCGCAATGACAACTTTTGCAGATGAAGACATGCAGAGTGCGCAGAACATTATTTTGGAAGATGATATCATTGATGAGTGTTATACTGAACTTTATCATCAGGCAGTCAATAATGTGTTGGGGGACCCGGGAAATATCGACCGCGTAAATTATGTCATATGGGTGGCTCATAACCTGGAAAGATTGGGAGACCGTGTCACCAATATATGTGAACGCGTTATTTATATTGTCACAGGCGAACACCCTGAAGCGGATAACATATTGAAAGAGTTCAGGCTTTTGCCTCATGAGAACTAATGTTGAAGATATCTGCCATTGATGTGGGGTCCAATGCCATGCGTATGGTGGTCGGCGAAGTGGATGAATCCTGGCGGGTGAATACGATCGAAAACATTCGCCTGCCCGTGCGCCTGGGTGAAGATGTATTTAGCAAGGGTTATCTGGAGGAAAAGACCATCCAGCAGACCGAAGAGGCATTTCTCCGTTTTAAGCATGTAGCCGATAGTTTTAACGTTCATCGCATGCGCGCGATTGCAACCAGCGCAGCGCGTGAGGCTGCCAATGGCGATCTTCTGATCGATCGCGTTCTTCGAACCAGCGGTATCGAAATTGAGATCATCAGTGGGGATGAAGAGGCGCGCCTTATCCATTCGGCGGTAGCTCACACGCTTGACCTAAAAGACAGACGAACATTATTGATCGATATCGGCGGCGGCAGTGTTGAGGTCACCATTTCGACAGGGCGAAATATTATTTCGACTGACAGTTACAATCTGGGAACAGTACGCCTGCTTGAAAAGCTGGACACGAAGGATAAATCCAAACATCCTTTTGGAAAATTGGTGCGCGAATATGCCGAGGCCGCACGTTATCGCATCGAGCGCGATCTTGGGGATGAGAAAATACAAATTTGTGCGGGAACAGGCGGAAACGTCGAAGAGATCGGGCGTTTACGTCAAAAGCTATTTAAAGCGGAAAGCACCCACTTCGTCACACTGGAAGAACTTGAGCAGTTGATCGAACGCCTGGACAAAATGAGTTATGAAGAGCGCATCCACAAGCTGAAACTGCGGCCCGATCGCGCGGATGTGATCCTGCCGGCTTCCATTGTTTTGCATTTGATCGCAAGTGAAGCCGGAGTAAAACAGATCGCGATCCCCAACGTTGGGTTGAAAGATGGCATCCTGCTGGATATTGCTGAAGAGCTCTCGAAAAGTTTGCGCCCGCAACGCAGGGAACAGGTTTGGGAATCGGCATTGCATATGGGCCGCAAATATCAGTTCGACGAGAAACACGCCTGCCTGACCGCCAAATTAGCCGCGCGCCTTTTTGAGCAGTCCCAACCGCTGCATGATCTGAATGGTAATAATCTCCTTCTGCTTGAGACCGCCGCACTATTGCATGACATCGGTCATTTCATTAATGCGGTGGATCACGATAAACATGGTTATTATTTGTTGAGTGCCAATCATCTCATTGGCCTTACCCTGCGTGAACAGAATATTGTTGCCAATCTGGTCCGATATCATCGCAGGCAATCCCTGTCACATGATGATGGCAATATTAAATCCCTGCCGCAAAAGGATCGTCTGATCGTCATCAAACTCTGCGCACTTTTACAGCTTGCAGATTCAATGGACGTCAGCCATATGGGCCACGTAACCGACGTGACTCTCACTGAAACGAAATCGGGCTGGCGGATGAAATTCTCCGGTAAGAGCGATTTGATGCTTGAGAATTGGGCCTTCGGCAAGCGCAAATCTCTTTTTCGTGAAGTGTTCGGTGTAAACCTGGAAATGGATTGATGATATGAACAAATCTGAAACCAAGGAAGATCCTTCAACTTTGACTGTAAATCAACTTTTGTTGGAAGCGCTGGATAAACGCTGGAAGAAGTACCGCGCCGAACTCAAACGATGTCGCGCCGAGTTTTCCAACGAAGCTGTTCACGATCTAAGAATTGCAGCGCGGCGCATGCTGGCCTTGATCCAACTTTTGAATTCCATTGCTCCGCGCCCGCGTTTGCAGAAGTTAAACCGCGCATTCAAAGACCAACTGGATGAGTTTGATGATCTGCGTGATACACAAGTGATCCTGGCCGAGATCTCCGAAACGATCCAGGAACTCCCCCAGCTTCAAAAGTTTCAGTATCACCTGCAGATCGTTGAAGAGAATCTGCTGAAAACCCTACGCAAAAAATTGAAGGTCATTGATCTCTTTGACGTTTCCAAGCGCATCCGCAAGACGCGCGAAGCCCTGGAAACAAAGAGCGATGACGGACTTGCTTCGCAGACCCTCCAGTCAGTTGATGATGCATTCCTGATCACAAAACAACGTCACAGTTGGATCGATTCTGCGCAGCCCGCTACCATCCATCGCGTGCGCATCGCCTTCAAGGCATTTCGTTATATGGTGGAAATTATTCAACCGCTATTGAAGGATTTCCCACCTGATAATCTAAAGCAAATGAATGATTATCAATCCTTGATGGGTGAGATCCAGGATGTGGAAGTGATCATGCAGACTCTGGCGGACTTTCCCTCCAGCGCCTCTTCATTCGAACATCAGCCGGTTCGCCAGTATTATGAGCGACGCCACGCTGAAGCCACCTCCGCTTTCATTGAAGACATGAACCAGCTCGATATCTTTTGGCGCGCCGCGCCAGACCAACCTTTCCCCTGGGAGAAGTAACATGAACATTTATATCATCCGCCATGCAATTGCCGTTGACGAAGGGACACCCGGCTATGAAGACGATAGCCAGCGCCCACTCACTGATAAAGGACGCAAGAAGATGCGTCAGATCGCCAAAGGTTTGCGCGCCTTTGGCGTGGAGTTTGACCTGATCCTCTCCAGCCCCTACGTGCGCGCACGCGAGACCGCTGAGATCGTCGCAGACATATTCAAGATGAAGAAAAAGATCGCCTTCAGCGAAAGCCTTATTCCCATGGCCGACCCGGCGCTTTTGATCCCTGAGGTCGCTGAAAAGTACGCAGTGGACAGTATTGCGCTGGTTGGGCACGAACCACATCTGAGCACTCTCATAGGCCTGCTCACAACTGAGAATACAAAGCTGGATATTACACTCAAAAAAGGTGGGGTATGTTATCTTTCGACAGATGACCTGCATCATGAACACCGCGCCACATTGGAATGGTTGTTAACACCGGGTATACTTGTGGAAATCAGCGATAAATGAAATAAACATGACAGCCGAATCAATAGATCTTTCCTCGCCTTCTCTTTATATTAACCGCGAACTCAGCCTGCTTGAATTTCAGCGCCGGGTACTCGAAGAAGCGCAGGATGATCGCAATCCATTATTGGAACGATTGAAATTCCTCGCCATTTTCGGCTCCAACATGGACGAGTTTTTCATGGTGCGCGTCTCCGGCATCCGCAAGCAGGTGGAAGCGCGCATCATGGAGGTCTCGCGCGATGGACTGACTCCGCCCGAAGTCCTGGCTGCGACGCGTAGACTCGCCATCGAAATGTACGCGGACGCATTGCGCTGTCTCAATAAAAAGATCCTGCCACAGCTCGATAAGACCGGGGTCCATCTGCTTGATTATCGCAAACTCAGTGAGGCACAGGTACAAAGGGTCGACGATTATTTCAAAGCAGTTATTTACCCCATATTGACTCCGCTGGCACTTGACCCAGGTCATCCTTTTCCGCATATCTCAAATTTGAGTCTGAACCTCGCCATTGTGATCCGCGATAAGAAAGGCAACGAGAAATTTGCGCGTCTGAAAGTACCCAATACCTTGCCGCGTATCGTGCCTATCAAACGTTCTTCCGGCAGCGCGCGTAAAGATGGGACGATTCCCTATCACCATTATTTTGTATGGCTCGAACAGGTCATCAGCGCCAACCTTTTCTCGCTCTTCCCCGGGCTGGAAGTTGTGGCCGCCTATCCCTTCCGCATCATTCGTGATGCAGATCTTGAAATACAGGAGATCGAAGCGGGTGACCTGCTCGAAAGCATGCAACAAAGCGTGCGAAAGCGCAAATTTGGGTCAGTGGTACAGGTGGAGATCTATGACAGTATGCCGGCAAACATTCGTGAGTTGCTGATCGACAACCTCGAGATCAAGCGAAATGATGTCTATGTTTCGCCCGCCCCGCTGGGTTTGAGCAGTTTATGGCAGATATACAACGATGTTGAACGACATGACCTTAAGTTTCCCATCTATATGCCGGTTGTGCCGGAAGTTTTTGAGAATCCCACAATAGCAGGCAATATCTTCGAGGCGATCAAGCAGGAGAATATCCTGTTGCATCAACCGTATGATTCCTTTAACCCTGTGATCGATTTTTTGCGTGCCGCGGCGCGCGATCCTCATGTGCTGGCCATCAAGCAAACTGTCTATCGAGTTGGGCATAACGCTCCAGTAGTGGAGGCCCTGCTCGAAGCATCAGAACGCGGCAAACAGGTAGCCGTCCTGGTGGAACTAAAGGCGCGCTTTGATGAAGAAAGCAATATTGGCTGGGCACAGATGCTTGAGCAGGCAGGTGTGCATGTGGTATATGGGCTCATGGGTCTCAAGACCCATTGCAAGATCAGCATGGTGGTAAGGAAGGAAGGGGATGGCATTCGCCGTTATATGCATCTTGCCACCGGGAATTACAATGCTGTCACATCGCGTATTTATGAAGACATCGGAATTTTCACCTGTGACGAAGCCATGGGCTCGGATGTCACGGATCTCTTCAACTATCTGACGGGCTATTCCACAAAACATGATTACAAGAAACTGCTGGTTGCGCCTGTCAATTTACGCACTGGGTTGGAGAAATTAATTGGACACGAGATCGAGCATGCGCGCGCAGGCCGCAAGGCGCATTTGATCTTTAAAGTCAATTCGATTGTTGACCCGCATATCATCGAATTGCTTTACGAAGCTTCGCGCGCAGGCGTAAAAGTGGATCTGCTGGTGCGCGGCATGTGTTGTTTGAAACCTGGCATCAAAGGCGTGAGTGATAATATTAACGTTGTGAGCATCGTTGGGCGTTATCTCGAACACAGCCGCGTCTATTATTTTTGCAACAATGGGGAAGAAAAAATATACATGGGCAGTGCCGACCTGATGAGACGCAACCTTGACCATCGCGTTGAAGTGGTCTTCCCTGTTGAAAGCGCCGCGCATATTCGCTATCTTCGTGATCAAATGTTGGAAACTCAACTCAAAGATAATGTGCGTGCCCGTGTGATGCAGAATGACGGAACCTATATTCGTCTTACGCCACCCAGCGCGGATAAGGCGGTTGATGTGCAGGAATTTTTTATGCGGAATTATATGGGTAAAAACACTAACCATTCGTGATGAAACTGTTTTGTGTTCTTCATTGGGGGATCGTAAAATAAAACGTGCTTCCCCGCCCGTCAACACTTTCCACCCAGATCTTTCCCGCGTGTGCCTCAACGATATGTTTTGCAATGGATAAGCCCAAGCCGGTCCCGCTCCCGGTTCTGGATTTATCGACTCTATAGAATCTCTCAAAGATACGAGGGACTTCATCCTCCGGGATGCCCACTCCTGAATCTCGAACAGCGAATCTTACGGAGCCGTCAACTGCCTCCGCTATAAGAGCCACTTCGCCGCCCGCGTGCGTGAACTTGACCGCGTTATGGATGAGATTGACCAGTACCTGTTCCAGCCTTTGCGAATCAATGCGCACGTTGGGAAGATCGTCCGCGCACTCCACGCGTAGACTCAAGCCGGCGCGCTCGGTTTGCAGTTGCATCCGCTTGGAGGCAGAGTCAAGCAGATCGCAAGCCGCGACCGGCGCCAGGTCCAGAGTGAAGCGGCCCGATTCGATCTTGGAAAGTTCCAGCAATTCGTTGACCATCTGAGTCAGCGCATCCACTTCCACCTGGATCTGGTCAATAAAATGACGCGCGGCGGGCGGGTCATCCAGAGCCCCTTCCTGAAGTGTTTCAGCCAGCGCCTTTAAAGAGGCGAGCGGCGTACGAAGTTCATGTGAGAGGTTGCTGACAAAATCCCGTCGCACTGTTTCGAGCCTACGCAGGCGCGTAAGGTCTTGGACGAGCAGGAGGCTTCCACTGGCATGTGCATCAGGAATGACAACGAGTTGCAAAAATTGATGGCGCGTCGGCACTTCAACTGACTCAGTTTGCATCTGACCCGTTTGCTCACAGCGCCGCCACGCTTCAACGAGCTGATGGTTGCGGACGACTTCAGTGATACTGCGATGGATGGGATTGGATGTTTGAAAGAGCATTCCCGCGGCTGGGTTTGCAAATTGGATCAGCCCCTGTGAATCTGCGATGAGCACGCCATCTGTTAGCTGATCGAGGACTGTAGCAAGGCGGGCGCGTTCGGAGTCCAGAGTCGAAAATCTAAGGTCGAAAGTTGAAATGAGGGAACTGATGGCGCTCGATAGATTTTCAAGTTCTTCCGCGTCAGTTGAGGATTGATGGGATTGTTGCCGAATCAGATTTGAGTATTCATTTAACTTGTTTTTTAGATTTTGGTATCGCCACGCAAACCATGCGGCGAGAAGAATTAGAATAATGACTAGGAAGAGGGGAAGATTGTTCATAATGCATAAATTACCAATTACGAATTACGTTCTTATTACCCCTCGAACCTATAGCCCCCGCCTCTCACCGTGACAATGCGCGACGGGTTGCTGGAGTCTTCTTCGATCTTTTGCCTCAGCCACCTCACATGCACATCCACTGTGCGACTGTCGCCGATAAAGTCCCAGCCCCAGACGCGCTCAAGGATGAATTCGCGCGAGAGCATATGGCCTTTGTGTTCTGCAAAGAAGACCAGCAATTCATATTCCTTTGGTTTAAGTGCCAGCGGATTTCCGTGCAGTGTCACTTCGCGGCGCGAGACGTTGATAATAAGTTTATCGAAGGAGAACGTTTCGTGTTTGATGGCAGGCTGTGCAGATTTCTCGATTTCCTCGCGCACAAGACGCGTGCGCCTTATCTGGGCTTTTACGCGCGCCATCAGTTCGCGCATGGAGAATGGTTTGGTAAGGTAATCATCTGCGCCCACTTCGAGGCCGACCACGCGGTCAATTTCATCGTCGCGGGCGGTGAGCATGAGGATGGGAGTCGTCATTTCCCTGCGCAGGATGCGCGCCACTTCGAAGCCATCCAGTTCAGGGAGCATAATATCGAGCACAACCAGATCGGGTTTGAGTCGGCGTGCGGCTTCGATCGCTGAGCGTCCGTCACCGACGGTTTCCACAGTGAAGCCATCTTTTTTCAGGTTATAGGTAAGCGTATCTCGCAGGGCGGGTTCGTCTTCAACGACGAGAATGGTTTCTGGCATATCTGTTAACAAACTATACCAGATAATGTTTTTCGATGGTTAAGGTCTTGTTAATGGATGAGAGCCACTTGATCAAGCGGCGCGTATAAAACATGGCTGTCTCATCTTGTCACTTTTATTTGAACGCCAGCGCCTCCACAATCGAATTCGTCACGTCCCCGACAGCAGTGATTCCTGATACGGCTTTCGTTCTCCGCCTCAATGCGAGTTCATGAGCCTAATATAGTTGTCATTCCATTCCCAGAATATCTGCATGAGCGGCTGGTTGGAAAGTCCTCAGTGTGTTTCCGTCACTTTTGTGATTGAGCGTGGCTTTTCAGTGTCGTATCCCTTGACCCGCGTTAGATGGCAGGCGAATAATTGAGCGGGGAGTATGCTCACTAACGGAGTCAGCCATTCGGGAATCTGAGGCGGTAGTTGGATAGGTGATTGAGCGAGGGAGAGCGCATCCGCATCATCCGAGATCACAACGAGTTCTGCATCCTGTTGTTTGCGAAGACGAGTCAACATTTCTCGCATCGTATTCTGTACTTTACCTTTAGGCGCGACCGCCAGGACAGGAAAACCACCTTCGATCATGGCAATGGGGCCATGCTGAAAATCGGCAGATGAGTATGGCTCAGCGATTACGTATGTCAACTCTTTGAGTTTGAGGGCCCATTCGAAGGCGGTCGCATAATTGAAACCACGCCCGAGCACCACACATTGACTCATGTAACGAAATCGCTCAGATATGCGCGCAATGGTTGAATCAAACGCAAGGGATTGTTCAGCCCATTGAGGCACATTGGCAAGTTCGTTCCAACGCTCTTCAGAATTGTTCAACGCAGCAGAGAGCATGGCTATTGCCATAAGTTCGGCAGTATATGTTTTCGTCGCGGCAACCGCTTTCTCTGTGCCTGCCTGAATATCGAGAACATAATCAGCAGTTTTTGCAAGCGGGGAATCAGAAATATTCGTGATCGCCAAAGTTATACATCCCTGGCGACGTCCCTCTTCAAGCACACTGACAATATCAGGTGATTGACCTGATTGCGATACACCTACAACCAGCGCGCCCAGCAAACGCGGCGGACTTTTATAGTAGGTGAACAATGAAGGGGTAGCCAATGCAAGTGGCAATCCGTTATGCGCGCCCCAAAGATAGTTTGCGTATCTGCCAGCGTTATCTGAAGTGCCGCGCGCCGCGAGAAATGCATATTGCACATTACGCGCTTGAATGGCTTTTGCAATAGCAAGAACAGTTTGTTTTTGTTTATCAAGAAGGGATGCAAGCCGCTCAGGTTGTTCAAAGATCTCAGTGTGAAGTGTCATAGGGTCCTCTTTGTCAATTCTACTTCCATTAGCGCGTGTCTGGTATATTATCGAACTGCTGATTTAGTTATCGATGGTACCCCGTAATCGTCAGTATGATTTTCATTGGTTCCAGATCATCAAACAAGATCACTTTTATATTTAATACACGTGTTGTTATTCAATCACGTGAGTGATAAATACTTTACATAAGATATTTTATTCAAGCAATATGTTCATTATCAATAAAGATAATCACAAATTATTTTATGAACAGCAATTAAATGTGTTTCGATACAATCACAATTGATTCAAATTAAATATAATTTGCAATTCATCAATTAAATTCTAACAAAACTTTAAAGTTAATTATCATCAAAAAACCTTTACATAAATCGAATAATAGATACAATCATATTAGTTGTTTATCATTATTGCATGATTGAATTAATAGATTCATTGGATCAATAATAAAAAAGATCGAAACAACATAATGCAATATGAAATTACAACTCGATCAAGATCAAATAACATGACGACAAATCATCTTGATTGAATGAAAAGAAGAAAAGGACTCGACATGTATCTCTGTGTACTATCAAGCACGCCGGATGATCCGAACGACAAACCATATGATCCATCGCCACACATGAATGGATTCCAATGGAAGCATCATCAGGTAAATCCAAAGAACGTTGAAAAACAAATTCGCGATCTCATGAATGAAGGAGTGGATGTATTCTTCAATCTCTGTGATGGCACACCCGATGACGCGCTTTCAGGCATCGGACTTGTGCAGATCATGGAAAAACTGGGTGCGGCATTCACCGGCGCGGACTCAAAATTCTTCGATCCCTCCCGCCAGGAAATGAAGGCGTATGCCAAGAAATCAAACGTCCCCATACCGAACTGGGTAATGGTGGACCGGGTTGAAGATGTGGAACGTGTTGCACGGCGCTTACACTTCCCTGTACTCGTAAAGCCACCGCATGGGTATGCCAGTGTGGGCATCACACGCGAATCACGCTGTGAGAACCTGGAGCAGCTCAAGGTCCAGACCGGACGCGAGATCGAAATGTTCGGCCGCGCGCTGCTCGAAGAGTTCATCGAAGGACGCGAGTTCACCTGTCTCATCGCGGAAAATCCCGATGATCCGAATAGCCCCATCACATTCAAGCCGGTGGAGTTCATCTTCCCTGATGGTGAATCGTTCAAGCATTACAACATGAAGTGGGTTGAGTATGAGAAGATGTCGGTGGCTCCTGTGAAGGACGCGCGTATCGGAAAAGTTTTACGTGAACAGACAACACGTTTATTCAAGGCCATGGACGGGAATGGCTATGCGCGTTGTGATTATCGCATGGATGCCGATGGCACGATCCATATGCTCGAGATCAACCCGAACTGCGGAATTTTCTATGCGCCCGATGAACCAGGTTCGGCGGATTTCTCATTGATAAACGACCCGGTTTATAACCATCACAAATTCCTGAAGTTGATCATCCGCTCTGCGAAGAACAGACGGGACAATATGCTTGCCGCAAAGAACGCAAAGCGACAGGAGAAGAAGCAACGTGTTGAGCAGATGGCTTATTCGTAACCTGTGGCTAAATAAACAGTTTTCAGCAATCAATGAGCGGACATTTCGTCCGCTCATTTTTTTATAGTGCTGCTTGCTGCCAGAGCAATTCGTCATTTCAGCACGGCCGATCCAGGGTAAAAAATCTTTGTGCAGAAAGTTTGTAATAACTTATAATGAGGATTGTGATAAGAATGTTCAGCATCGCAAAGTGGTGGACATCCTAATTTTCATTTTGGCTTATTCCCGTAGTGAAACACAAACAGCACTACCGTCGATTCCCACCGTCATACTAAAAATAAAAGAGGCCCGAAAGCAACATGGGACACTTTACAGAGCAAACACGGATTTAGGCCCACTGATGAATCAAGGATTATCCATATCGTGGAAAAAGATCAAAGAGAGTCTCTGGCTCGAAACAGCCGCGCTGGTGATCATCTCCATATTTGTTTATTTGATCCATGTGGGCAAATTTTCATATTATAGAGATGATTGGTATTACATGTACGATGGACTGGTTGGCGGGGGTGGCATCTTTGTGGAAATGTTCCGTCATTTGCGCCCGGCGCGTGGTCCGTTATATGAATTTTTATTTGGCTTGTTTGGTACAAACCCAACCCCATATCATATTTTGCTTTATTTCATCCGTTTGATCGGGGGCCTGGCCGCCCTATGGCTTTTCCGCATCTTATGGCCCAAACAGCGTAGTGCCACTTTTTTGATGGCACTGCTCTTTTTGATCTATCCTGGATTTCTATGGTGGATACAAGGGTTTGAATATCAGCCGATGGTGTTAAGTGTAGGTTTGCAGATCTTTTCGATCATCTTTACATTAAAAGCAATTCAATCGGATTCACGTTTCGCCTGGATCCTCTGGATGCTGGCCTCATTAATATCGGGGTGGGCATATCTTGCCTTTGTGGAATATGCCATCGGCATGGAAGTCTTTCGATGGCTGTGTGCATTTCTGATCATTAGCCACACATCCAAAGAAACACTGATTCGAAAAATTATTCGGACCATCCGAATAGTGGCCATCCCATTACTTATCCCAGCTTTGTTTTTGATCTGGCGCGTTTTCCTGTTCGACAACGAACGCAAGGCCGCCGATATCAGCTTGCAAGCCGGAATCATACTAAGTTCGCCAGGTACAGTGTTGTGGTGGCTCGTTCGCTTCTTTCAAAGCGTCTTGAATGTTTCCAGCTTTGCGTGGGCATTACCGTTTAATGAAAATTTTTACTTCCTGCGTCTGAGGGATATGTTATTTGCAATTGGCTGGATGATAGTTGTTATAGCCATCTCATACCTCATCTATCAACTTACTCATGTGGATGACGAGCCCGCCTCGGCGTGGACCTGGCAACGGGAGGCTATTTCGATGGGTATCCTGGGCGTTGGCGCAGGTATGGTTCCCATCATCATCGCCAATCGCGTTGTGACATTTGACCGATTCTCGCATTACGCTTTACCTGCCTCATTAGCAGCGGTGATCTTTATTGTAGGTCTGGTTTATATGCTGACCAACCCGCACATCCGTCTCGCGAGCCTTTCCGCATTGATCGGATTATCCGTATTGACACATCATGCGGTGGCAGCACAGGCACGGAACGAGGAAGCGCTCATAAATGATTTCTGGCATCAGGTTGCCTGGCGCGCACCTGGACTGCGCGCGGGAACCATGCTGGTCGTCAATTATGCGGGCCTGAATTATGCTGATGGCAGCGACATCGTTTGGGGTCCCGCCAACTTTATTTATTATTCCCAGCCTCAAAGTCAGATGCCTGTGACCGTGCCTGTTGCTGCGGCGCGCATGGAAGCAGATACGCCCAGGAATATTTTAGAGGGCGCACAGTTGGACACTACCTACATTATTGTGAACAATATCCAATATAACTTTGACAATCTGCTCGTGATCAGCATGCCATCAGAAAATTCCTGCATTCATGTGTTGGATGTGCAGTGGGCAGAGTTATCCATTGCAGATACAGCGCTGATTGCGCTATCCGCGCCCAAATCACGTATCGAAAATGTTCTTGTAGATGAAAAGCTGCATACCCCGCCTGCAATGGTATTTGGTGAAGAGCCCTCACATGGGTGGTGTTACTACTATCAGAAAGCGCAACTGGCTCGCCAGAAAACTGATTGGGATGCGATCTCTAAAATTGCAGGTGAGGTAACGCGACTCAATTTGCACCCCAATGACCAGGTCGAGTGGATGCCGTTTCTTCAATCCGCTGCGATGTTCGGTGATGTAAAACAAGTCAAGAAGATTTCCACGCTGATCAATACCGAGCAGTTGTATAAACAGCAAGCCTGTCAAAATCTGAGAGCGATGGATGGGTTGAAGCCTGAAATTCAGGATGCTGTGAGCGAATTGTTTTGTAGTGGTGGGGCGAATTGACACTTTGTACTACGGTTGACGCAGGCGATAGACAGCTCGATCTCCCAGCCTCGCTTCGAGATAATAATTCTCTTCCACGAATTTAAAAAACTCATTCAAGTTATCAGGCGGATATTCCCAGGCGAAGCCCGCCGCGATCTGATTTGCGCGTTTTTCAGGGTCTAGGGAAAGCGCTTCGTGATCATCAATATCCACGATCAGGATGGGACGTTTGGTAATGATATCCTGTAAAAATTGGTCGTTCATTCGCTGCGAAATATCCGAGTGAACATAGAGTGGATAGAAAAGATACGCACTGGGCGACTCACGATCTGACATGAAATTTTCACCTGGTGCGGCGGCCCAGAAGAGGACCAGGTCACCGGGGCGCGTGTGGTTTTCTACATACGCAGCAGCGCGGGTGCGCACCTCGCTGCCAATACTTTCACGATTGGAAATGCGCTCAATGGCCTTCTGATATTCGGCGGCGCGTCCGCTGGCGAAGAAGAAGGTAAAGCCAAGCAGGAGTGCAGCCGTTAGTGCAGTCAAAGTAGATGCAGACGAATCCTTAATTCGGGTTGGCAGACGCTCAGTCAGCAGATGCAGCACCAGTCCACCAAACAGACCGAGAAACGGAAGCCAGTTGATGAAGTAGTGAGCGTAGGTTCGTTTAGCGGGATCGCTGAGATATATGACCATAGGCCAGCCGAGCAGGAGCAGCAAATAAAATGGATCTTTAGTTTTGAGGGCGCGCTGAAGCGCGACCAGATAGCCTGCCGCGGCGATCCAGGCGATCCAGCCAAACGTGCTGAAGCCAATCAACAATGGAGAACCAGATGTAATGGCGGTCGTACTGTATGTTAGGTTGTAGAGGAGAGAGGCTTCGAACAGCTTACGCAGGAGACCTTGTGACCAGAAATAAACGATTGTGATAAGAAGTGGTATGAGCACGCCAACAGCCACCCAGAGGGTTTGCTGCAGCAGGGATTTTAGATCCCGGTGAAAAACTTGTATAAGCAGTAGTGTGATAATGATCGCAGCTTCGAGCGCGGCATTATTAGGACGGAAGAGAAAACTGATGCCAAACGCCAGCCCAAGCAGGATGTTGTAGAGACGGTGCTGCGACATCTCGATCAGTTTGATAAAAAGTGCGATGGACAAAAAGTGCAAAGATAAAGGATATTCTTCGGTGAGGTTGCCACCCTGCATGGTCAAGTCCAGGCCGATAAGCCAAAGGATCAGCCCGGCCAGCGCGGGCCAAATGCCCCACAGCTTTCTAATAGTAGAAAAGGAGATTGTTGCGGCCGTCAGTAATGCGATCAGTTCAATAACCCACACGCCCCAGCGTGAACCGCGCCCGAGCCATAGGCCCATGGCGTTGACGTAAAAGATGGCGGGCGGCTTGCTTTCCCAGGCATCGCGATAAGGCAGCTTTCCATGTACAATCTGGTCGCCAATATAAACATAAAAACCATAATCCCGGCCGGGAATGCGTGTGCCGGGGTTGGCCTGCACAAGCACCGTCAGGACAAGCACCATTAGCAGCATGGCTAGTAGAATGCGCGTGATGAGTACGATCAGTCGGTCATTTCCCTTCGAAAGCATATCTGCCAATCCCGTTTTAAGGTGCAAGTATTATAACCTTCGAGATGACCGTTATGATTGCTACCACTTGGTAGAGTGGCTTGTGCTGGTAAACTGTGATGATGGATATAATAGACGCGGAGGAACTTATGCTCAAAAAGAAAATTACTTTCATCGGCCCGGGTGTGATGGCAGAAGCCATGATCGCGGGATTGCTGCGCAAGAAACTTGCACAGCCTGAGAACATTATCGCATCTGGACCACGTGAAGAACGCAGTGAACAATTGCATAAGAAATATGGGATCACAACGACGACTGATAACCTATCAGCCGCCTCACAGGCGGACGTAGTGGTGCTTTCCGTTAAGCCACAGCGTCTCAGCGAAGTGATGAAAGGGCTCAAAGGGATCCGTTCTGAGGCGTTGGTACTATCTATTATCGCGGGCGCAAACATCAAAAAGATCAGCACGGGCCTGAAGCACAAAGCGATCGTCCGTTCCATGCCAAATACACCGGGTCAGATCGGTGAAGGCATCACCGTCTGGGCCTCCTCAAAAGAAGTGACAGAAGAACAACAGGAAACCGCGCGCGCAATTCTAGGTGCATTAGGCGATGAAGTTTTTGTTGAAGATGAAAGTTATCTGGATATGGCTACGGCGTTGTCAGGTTCGGGGCCCTCGTATGTCTTTCTGTTCACCGAAGCGTTGATCGACGCGGGTGTGCACATGGGATTCCCGCGCCGAATCGCGGAGCAGTTAGTCTTGCAGACGATCAAAGGATCTGTAGCCTATTATCATCAGGCGGAGAGACATCCCGCCACGCTACGGAATCAAGTGACATCTCCAGGCGGAACATCCGCAGAGGCATTGTATTATCTCGAAAAAGCAGGCTTTCGCACGGCAATTTCGCGCGCAGTTTGGGCAGCGTATCAACGTTCGTTGGAGCTGGGCAAGGAAAAACCCGGACACATTGATACACATGATGAAGAAGAGAAATAGCCCATCCCGCCCTCTCCAAATACGACACCAAATTAATTTTAACAACTAAAGTTTCTATGTCGTATTTGGGGAGGGTGTCCGACACTTGCACCTGGCGCACGTGCAGGTGAGGACGGGTGGGGCCGGCATTCACATCCGCTCACTTATTCTTGAAAGAATGGAAATCCATTGAAAGACCAAAAACCACAACCTGTCCTTAATCCTGTCTTGAGTTTTGCGTTATTTACCTTCTTGTTTGGGCTGACTGGTATTTTGGCGGGAATGGTACTCTTTTTTGCTTTACCTAACACGATTGGTTTGGGCAGTATTCTTCTTTCATTCTTATGTGCTACTCCCGTTGCCTATATCCTATTCTTCAACTCGAAGTTCATTAGCAAAGTAAAATCATATAAAAGATATTTATTGCCAGCATTGATACTTCCCATATGTATCACATTAATGCTTGGCTGGACCCTTTTTCAACAACGCCCTGAAAACATTTTCAAGGTCTTTGTCACCGACCCAATACCAAATGATGTATCAAATATTCGCGCACATGACATATCGGTTGGCATTGGTCAGGAAATTGTAGTCGCTTTTAACGCGGCACCAGCAGCGATTGAAGAAATCATAGCCAAAAATAAACTTGTATTAGCTGAAGACACACAGTTTACAGAAGATCCGCCCGACGAATATTTTCCAGACATCCATTGGAATAACACTTGGACAAAATATAAGCTATCTCATCGGATAAGCAAGTTGGAAACAATAACAATATGGGTGAATCCTGAAAGAAATACTGTAATATTTCGATATATTAATGGATGAGATATTCAAAAAGAGAAAGTTTTCTTGCTTTATAATTCGGCGGGCAATTACCAACACCTAAAACCATGTCCCTCATCACCGTCTCCTCCCTCTCCAAATCCTTCGGCGCGGAAGACATTTTCGCTGGTGTTTCGTTTACCGTGGCAAAAGGCGCTAGGCTTGCGCTCGTAGGTCCCAACGGCATCGGCAAGACGACTCTGTTGCGCATCCTCATGGGAGAAGAAGAACCTTCTTCAGGAACTATCACGCGCGCCAAGAGTCTGCGCATTGGCTATCTCTCACAGGAAGCAGACTTTGAATTGCAAGGCGTGTTATGGGACGTGTGTCTTGAACCGTTCGCGGACCTCATCCGCATGCAGGGGGAAGTGGAAAAACTTGAAAGCGAAATGTCCGATCCTGTTAAACGGGAACAGGCATTGGTCCGGTATGGAAGCGTTCAGCATGAGTTCGAACGGCGCGGCGGTTATGTCTATCAAGTCCGTATTAAGCAAGTGCTCACAGGGCTCGGCTTCGACGAATCTGATTTCCACATGTCGCTCGATCATCTCTCCGGCGGGCAGCGTACGCGCGCACATCTGGCACGGCTGTTATTATCCAACCCTGATCTGCTGCTGCTCGATGAGCCAACCAATCACCTTGATATGAAAGCTGTTGAATGGCTTGAAGGTTATCTGACGCAATGGGAGGGCGCGGCGGTGATCGTTTCACATGACAGATATTTTCTTGACCACGCCTGCAACGCGCTGCTTGAGATGGCAGCGAGCGGCTCGGAATATTATCGCGGCAATTACACGATCTATTTGAACGAGCGTGAGATCCGTTGGAACCATCGCTTTGAAATTTTTGAAAGCCAGAAGGAAAAACTTTTAAAGGAAGTTGAGTACATCAAGAAAAATATTTCGGGGCAAAACACATTGCAAGCCAAAGGCAAACTCAAACGGCTTTCGCGCGTGGTGCAAGCCATTGAGCAGGTGGGCATGGATGCGGCGGTCAACACGAATTGGTCGCAGTTGGATGTGGGTACGACCACCAGCCCGTTCAGCGTGGAGGAAGCCGAACGACGCGTGCGCTCGTTGCGACCTCCTGTGCGCGCCACACCTGACCTTCACTTGCATCTGCGTTCGACGCGTCGCTCTGGCGATCTGGTGATCCGCACAAAAAATTTGAAAGTGGGCTATCCCGCTGACCCGCAAGGGGGTCTTCCTGAAAAAATCCTTTTCTCTGCGCCCAATATGGAATTGCGACGGTCTGACTGCGCGGCCTTGATCGGACCGAACGGCGCAGGCAAATCGACTTTCCTAAAGACGATCCTCGGCTCTCTCGCCCCATTGGGGGGTGAGGCGATCCTGGGAGCGAGTTTGCACGTTGGCTACTTTGCGCAAGCCCACGAAGGCCTGGACCCGAATAAAACGGTACTGGACGAGATCCTGGACGAGTCATCCATGTTGCCGCATCAGGGACGAGACTATCTTGGCAAATATCTTTTCTCCGGCGACGACGCGTTCAAGAAAGTGTCTATGCTGTCCGGAGGTGAACGCGGGCGTTTGGCATTGGCAAAACTCGCCTTGCAGGATACGAACCTGTTATTGCTCGATGAACCAACAAATCATCTGGATATTACCTCGCAGGAAGTCTTACAGGCTGTGTTGGATTCTTATCAGGGAACGATTTTGTTAGTCAGCCACGACCGTTATTTGATCGACGCGCTTGCCACACAGATCTGGGAAATTGACCCGGATGAATCTCATTTGAATGTATTCAACGGCACATATTCGCAAATGAAAGAGGAGAGAGAAAAGGAAGCTGCGCGCGTGGAACCGATTCCCGAATCTCGAATATCAAATATCGATTCCCGTAATACAAAAAATGTAAAAAACAAAGAGACAAAAGAGGAAAGAAAAAGGATCGCTCAATTGCAGGAATTGGAGAATACGATCGCAGAGCTTGAATCCAAAATGGCAAGTTTGAGTTCGCAATTGGAGAGTCCCTTCGTGAAGCCCGAAGAAGTCCGCAAGATAGGGACGGAATACGAACGCGTGCAAAAAGAGATGGATGCGAAGCTGGGTGAGTGGGAAAAGATGCAGGGATAAAGGAGCATTATGGAAACTCAACCTCCGAAAGTATTTATTAGTCATGCAGGAGAAGATAAAGAGCGTTTTGTAAATTCATTTGCTGAAAATCTGAGAGCAAATGGAGTAGATGCTTGGGTGGATAAGTGGGAAATGCTACCTGGGGATAGCTTAATTGATAAGATTTTTGAAGAGGGAATCAAAAATGCCCAAGCAATGATTATCGTTCTGTCCAGCTATAGCGTTAACAAAAAATGGGTTAGAGAAGAACTAAATGCAGGTATGGTAAAGAAGATTTCAGGAGCTACAAAATTGATACCTGTCGTTATCGATGACTGCGAAGTACCTGAAGCATTGAAGTCAACAGTTTGGGAAAAAATTAAAGACCTCAACAATCATGAGGAAGAATTTCAGAGAATATTGGCATCGATATTTGGTACATCTCTTAAGCCGCCAATTGGCACTCCACCAAAATACGTGCAGTTTCAAATTGATTCTTTGCCTGACCTGAACAAAATTGACACCATTGTTTTCAAAACTATATGTGAAAAATCTCTACAAAAGGGAATTGATATGATAAGCACAAGCGAACTTATCGATCAGTTACAAAGTCTTGGAATTACAGAGGAGGCAATGTACGAAAGCACCGAAGTCTTAAATAACAAACATCTGATAAATGGAAAACCACATTTTATGGACAGAATTGATTTTTTCAAAATTACAACTTTCGGTTTCGAGACTTTTGCTAAGAATTTTCTCCCCGAATTTGATGATCTGATTCGCAATGTTCTGCTTTTGATAGTAAATGAGAAGGTAAATACTGATCACGCCATATCATCTCACTTAAATCACTCAAGGATTCTTATAGACTATGCTTTAGATGTTCTTGCCAAACGACGTTATCTAAGACTTGTAGTAACTAATGATACTGTGAACGTACTTGATGTTTCAGTACAAGGCAAGCGAGCGGCTAGAGAATTCTCAGATTAGAAAACATCTTGTTATTAAGGTACTACACTATTCAAAGCCTTCCGAGATATTACAACTCGGAAGGCTTTTCTTATTCTATCTTCACTTGTTATTTGACCAATACCAATTCTTCCACCCAGGCTTTGAAAATCTCACGCGACATTGTGCCGGTGACGCTGTAGACCACGCCTTCGGGTGTCTCCATCAGCCCGCCTGGGAAGGTGCGTGGCGTGCCCTCCGGGGTGGTGCCCGGCGCGTCGATCAGGTAGATCACGAGACCGCTGGCGGTGGTGTAAGTCTCGTCGGACCAGGAAACATCGTCGATCTTTGCAGGCCATATCCGGATCTCAAAGTAGTCTCCCGCCTCGTTGCGGTAGGTCGCGTTGTAGAAATAAGGCTGGTTGGCAGGCTGTTTTGCTAAAACGCTGATCTCCAGCTTGTAACCATCCGGTACAGTCTTGAGAAGGTAAACAGCGTCTGTATTTGCAACCAGTTCCCGCACCGATATGATAATGGGCGCAGCGTGTTCGCCGTCGGGGTCGTCGACAAATTTCAAGCTTTGCAGGTCGCTCAAGTCCCAGGCCACATTCGTGCCAGCAGGCAGAATTTCATTGACCAGGACGCGCTGTGAGGTGATCAATACTTCCTTGCCATCCTTTGGCAGGGTCACGCGGCTACCCGCCAGCTTATAGGTACCAACTTCAAAATATATGCTGACAAAACCCAGCGGAGGCTCTTTTGTATCCCCTGAGGTCAGCGCTTTTATTTCCTGTTCCGAACGCAGCACGTAGACCCTGCGACCATCCTCCCAGGTCTCTTCGCCGACGAACTGCACATTGGGATCATTGCGCATACGCTCGAAGGTATCCTTCAAATCGGCGTTGGCGTTATTTCTGCGCGGCATTTGGTTTGCCATGTTCGATCCATCTTGCGGGGTGCGATAGACCGTCAGAGGAACTTGTACACTCTCAGGCGACTTGCCCCCATCCTGGCTGTACAGATTCGATCCATCGTGGGCAGATACGTAAAAGACTTTGCCGGTTTTCGTATCGGTAACTGTCATGCGGAACTTACCGGTTCCAAGGTCGAAGTAACTTTCAAAGGTGGTGCTGGTCCCTTGATCTTCTGCGCCGGCTTCGAGGTTTTCGTAGGACTCGGTGCGGATGTGTTCGATCCCTTGTGCGGGCGCAACTTGTGTCTGTGCTTTATACGCACGCTCTAAAATCTGCTGTGCTGATGCAGATGCAGGTGTGACGTTTCGCGCCACGAATACAGCGAGTATTGCGAGTACTACCACTCCTGCCATTGCAGAGAGTATTGATCTTTTCTTCATGGATACGCCTCCAAAATTTTTATATGACTTGGATGCGCGGCTTCGCGAAAACCGCGTTTCAAACTTCGACGAGGGCTGTTCCGCCTCCGGCAGGAAAGACACCTGCACCTTCGGCAGACTTGCCTCCAGCCGACGCCATGCATCCCGCTCTGGGGCGACATGAACGGCGCGACGCTGCAGCATCGAACGGACTCGGCTTCGAGCCGTGGACAGCAGAGTCAATTCCTGCTGACAAACGGTACAGTAAGAAAGGTGTGCTTGGATTAATGTCCACTCGGAGGGAGTCACTTCTCCATCCAAATAAGCGACTAACAATGATTGAACTTGTTCACAATTCATTCGCACACCTCCACCTGGGAAATTGAATCTCTCCCAGACTCTTGTTCTTCGAGAATCTTTCGCAACGTTTTCAAAGCCAAATCGAGCCGGGACTTAACCGTTCCTAACGGGACCTCCAAAATAGAGGCGATCTCCGCGTAAGGCAACTCCCAGTAATAACGCAGGATTACAACCGCCTGTTGTTTGTCGCTCAACGAACGCGTCGCCTGCCAGAGCGAATCTTCTTCGGCCATTTGCGCACCTGGGAAATTGGTCGCAGGTGTTGGGGAAAGATCTTCCAGCAAAGAATGATGCCGCTTGCGACGACGATGATTCAGACAAAAGTTAAGCGTGATGCGATGCAACCAGGTGGTGAAGGCGCCTTTGCGCGCCTCAAAACTGGGCAGCGATTTATGCACCAACAGAAAGACTTCCTGCAAGGCGTCCTCGGCCTCATGCGCATCACCGAGGATCAGGCAGGCCGTCTTGTAAACCAGATTTTTGTATTGCTCAAAGAGTGCGGCAAATGCTTCCCGATCACCGGCCTGCGCGTGACTAATCAAATCCAAGCTTGTTCTCCATTGTTTTTCTCGATACACTATACTATACACAGGTGAGACGCCAAAAGTTCGGTTCCAAGGCTGATGCAATCCTGCCGGGCATATAATAGGCAAGTCGTCTGCAGATTTCTATGGCTGAAGAAAAACTGACATTCCCCAAGCGCGCAGTGAAAGATTTATGAAGGCGGTTTACAGCCGCAGCTTGAGAGTCCGTCCGTGAAGCCAGAAGAAGTCCGCAGGATAGGACAGAATATGAACGCCTGCAAAAAGAGATTGCTTTCCGAAGGATCGCAATTACATAAAATTTATCACTTCAAATTCAATACTTGCGGGCGTAGGTGTTTGAACTGTCCGCGGAAACGTATCACAGCGCGGGCGGCTGGTGGAAGCCAGTAGACAAGACTGTATCCGCTTCGTAAAATTGTGCAGGAGATCATTTACATGAAAAAATGGGGTTACCTGCTCGCGCTCTTGATAGTGCTCGAAATCCTCAGCACAACATTGTATTTGGGTAAAGCCGGCCAGCCTGGCTTTCCCCTCGATGATGCCTGGATCCATCAAACCTATGCCCGCAATCTGGGGTTGCATGGCATGATGGCTTTCTCACCCGGCGAGCCATCCACAGGCAGCACCTCCCCAGGCTGGACGGTTCTCATCGCGGCAGGCTACCTGTTAAAAGCCCCTTTCTTTACCTGGGCTTACATTTGGGGCAGTATCTTCGCGATTGCCACCGCATTCACCGCGGCGCTTCTGAGCCATAGTTACTTTGGCGATTTCAAACGCGCGGCGATTGTTGGCGTCATATGCATCTTCGAATGGCATCTTGCATGGGCGGCGCTTTCCGGCATGGAAATCAGCCTGTTTACATATCTCACTCTTCTAATCCTGCTAATGCTCCAGCGCGACTCTCCGCCTTATTTAATGGGTTTGGTGATAGGGTTAACTTTTTTGGTTCGCCCGGAAGGATTCTTCCTCGGCGCAATCTATGGACTGAAATTAATTATAACGAATCGAAACCATCCGGGAAAATTTCTTCTTGCAATTGGCACTTTCACTGCTGTCTTCCTCATTGTCGTCAGTCCATGGGTGATCTTCAACCTCACCTATAGTGGAAGACCATTCCCCAATACCATTTCATCAAAGTTCATGCAATATGGTTATCCCGGGTCACTCTGGCAATCGCTCAAATATCTTTGGAAAGTGCTGATCTATTTTCTGGCAGGGCCATTGATGTTACTCGTCCCTTGCGCGGGATTCACGATCTATCACGCCTTGCGCACGAGAAGAACAAATCTTCTCCATCCCCTAACCTGGCCACTGATCTTGATCGGACTCTACGCTGTGGCACTTCCTGCTATCTATCACCATGGCCGGTACCTGATACCGTTGATACCAATCCTTGCCATTTATGGAGTTGAAGGATTGGCTAAACTCCTTGAGAAATTGCCAATGAAATCTCCCGTGTGTCCAGCAACATGGCTGATTGTTGGAGCAATGGTCCTTACATTATGGGTGAATGGCGCGTCCACTTTTGTACTGCAGACCGAGCTGCTAAATGACAGTCACATGCAGGCGGCTCGCTGGGTTGACGCCAACACCCCCGCGGATGCCATCATCGCTACACATGATATTGGTATTGTTGGGTACGTTACACAAAGACAAATTGTGGACCTGGCTGGCTTGGTCACGCCGGAGGTGATCCCGATCATGGGCGATCAAATTAAATTGGCAGAATATGTCCGTGAAAGGCATGTCACTTATCTGATCGTATTTAGTGGCTATTACCGGGAAATGCTGGCAGAACTTGACGCCCGCCTGCTCTATTCACCAAATACGGATAATTTGAACGCGCTTCACCTGGAACCATTTGAAGTTTTCGGAATAACACAACCTTGATGCTTTACGTTATCACTTCCAGCGCGACCGATGAGAGAAGATAAAGGAGTAATCATGGATAAACGAGTCAAGTTCGACTTTGAGATTGATTTTACAAATGGCGGCGGGATACAAGGTCAGGACTTTCGATTGGATATCCAAGATGATGATATTTCCGACGAGAAACTGGCTGAGTATATTGTCAAGGATATGCGCCTGCTAATGGTTGGTGAAGTTCGCATCCTGAACAAAGAGATCATCGCCGAGAAACATAAACGCCAGCCATCACAGGAGAGTAAATCCAAGCCGCAATTCCTTTACTACCTCAAACCGGCGCGTCTAGGCATGGTGACCGAGAGACCAACTCCCGAAGAGACAGAGACAGTCTCACGTCACTTTGCGTATCTCAAAGACCTCACTGAGAAGGGTGTGATGATCCTGATGGGTCGCACACAGAATAACGACGAGTCTGTGTTTGGGATTGCGATCTTCGAAGCGGAAGATGAATCAGCCGCGCGCAGGCTCATGGAGAACGATCCGGCCGTCGCTGGAGGAGTGATGCAAGCAACGTTATATCCATATAAGATCGCGTTGATGCGAAGATGAAGTTTTCCGTATAATAGCTGGCATGAAACCAAATAGCAGGCTCGTCCTCATCTACACCCTGATCGCAGGAGTTATTGCTGCAATCACTGCGCCCATCCCAGGCACATCTTTGCTGTTGACCGCGCTGGAAGTTTTCATGATTGTGCATCTTGCAAAGATAAACAATTTTCAGCTCGGTATGAAGGAGATTGGTTACTCTGCCGCAGCGATTTGGGGAATTTCCACCATCCTGAAAGACGTGGCACTGGAGATCCTTACCTTCTTCCCCATCATTGGCTGGGCAGCAGAAGTCGTTGTGGCGATCTTGTTCGTCTTCTTTTTGGGAAGCCTGGTGAATTTATATTTCAGCAAGTGATTGTCAGAAAATCATCTATGTAACAAAAGCAAAATAGCGACCCACATTAGTGAGCCGCTATTTTGTGTGAACAGTTTAATAGACCGAAGCGTTAGTTACCACAGGGCGCCACATTACGCCAGTTGGGTATTGTATCGTTGACATTCTGTGTACCGGTTGCACCATAGCTGAGAGTGAGTTGCCGATTGGCAATTTCGCCACAAGCACCATCCTTTTCAACGTGATCCCAGTCACCCAATGTGTACTTGTATTCTATCTGTACTGTCTCTTTGCCAGTGAGGGTGATTGTCCAATGGGTTGCATCCACGCGGGTCAACACAACACCACCCGGATCCCATTGCGGCAACCCGCCATCCAAGCGATCCAGGAAACCTGCGATGTACACAAAGCGACCGGTACCATCAGTCGTGGCAGGCACAGTCACATTGAAGACCAGGGTCACTGTGCGCAATTCAGCAGTGGCAGAAACTTCGCTCGAATCTGCTGAGCGGTTGAAGGACGTGTCGACCGATCGAACCACGTAATAATAGGTTGCACCCTGTGTAACAGCAGTATCGTTATATGAGGTTGTCGTTACCAGAGCCAGCGTGGTATAGGGACCGCCCGCTGCATCGCTTCGTCTCACTTCATAACCATAAAGCGTGGCATCACCACCAACGGCATCCCAAGTCAGGTTGACTCCGTCTGGCGAAGCAGAAACGACATTCAAACCTGTTGGTACAGTAGGAGCCGTAGTATCACCACTGGAGTTGACCGTTAAGCTGCCAGGGTTGGGGGGAAGAGCACCGCTCGCAATTGGGCCATTAAGGTCGGCATATAACCACTCGCGTCCGTTGGTAGTGGAGTAGCGATAGACGTAATCGAATGTGCCAACCGATTCGGGTAACAGGCTAGCCTGAAATTCATCATTGTTGCCGGCATCCACATTGAAGGACGCGTCTACCCAGACCCAATCCTGATTGCTATTTGGATTGCTTCCATCTGGACCAAAGCCCAATTGAGCTCGCAGACTTGGGGTTGCACCTGGTTGATTGGTGGCACCATCGATCCAGACCTGGCCGTAGGCAGTATCAGTGCGGTCCGTGGTGCTGATGACATGAGTCATGCTTGGCGGCCATTGCAGGTTCGCCCAACCAATCGTGAGATGTGGCAAGGCATTGACTTCATTTGAAAACGCGCTTTCATTGCCGGCAGCATCGAGCGCAGTCACCACATAGAAATAATTTTGTGCGTTGCGCAAGCCAGTGTCAGTGAAATCTGTGCCGGTTACTGCGTCAACTTTGACAAAGCCGCCACCCGTCACGGGGCTGCGATAAACGTTGTAGCCAGCAGCGCCAGCCACACTATTCCATGCCAGGCTTACTTGAGAGTCGCCTTCGCTAGTTACATTCAATCCAGTGGGTGCTGCAGGTGGCTGCAGATCAACTGAACCTGTGATTAAAATCCAAGCGCTCTTGGCACCGATCATTCCACTAAGCTCACCGTTCGTGACAGTTAGCGAACCTGGACCAGGCACGCCCACACCATACTTGTTACTCAAGGGTGTTCCATCCGGCAAATAGCCAGCAACCGGAATCTCGACAGATTGGGCCTGCGCACCGCGATTGATGACAATGACAGCAGCCTGGTTATTCGTCTTGCGGCCATAGGCCACAGTATCCTCCGCATCATCCGCCAACAGGATGCGAATATCACCATCGGTCAGCACGGGGTTTTGCTTGCGGAGATTGCTCAACGTCTGATAGTGCGCGAACAGGCTATTATCAGGTGAACCACCTGTATCGGTCCAGGGATACGTGCGCCGATCATCGGGATCATCATCACCAGTAATACCGACTTCATCACCGTAATAAACAGTCGGTGCGCCTGGCATGGTAAATTGGATTAATGAGGCGATCTTCAGGCTTTCCTTACCATCAGCAAGATTCGCCGCGTTGAGTTCTTTTTCCGCGCGGGTTTCTGCGCCGGGGGTCAATGTCCACAACAGTCGTTCTGTATCATGACTATCCAAAAGATTCATGAGCGAGTAATAAGCCGCGTCCGGGTAATCCTCTCGCATCGAAGCGATCCGCGCCGCGAACTCAGACGGTTCGATCGGGTGACCACTATCAGCGAAGCCCTTCGAGTCGAAGTTGCCAGGAGCGAGGAGTCCGATCACTGCATCGCGCAGGCGATAGTTCATCGTTGTATCGAGGCGATCGCCGCGTATCATGCGCAGTAGGGTGCTATCCTTCTGCCAGGTTTCACTGATCAGCAGCGCGTCGGACTTGGTCCCCTTGGTGATTGTGCGGAAGTCTTCCCAATACCCAGGTGGGAAGCTTGGATCACCTGAGACGTCCATGCGCCAGCCGCCCGCTCCCTGTTGTAGCCAGTAGCGCGAAACGCTGTTGCTGCCAGTCAGGAAATAAGTTTGTACCGCTGCCTCAGACTTCTTAATCACAGGTATGCTGTCAAAACCAAACCAGCCTTCGTATGTCGCCGCGTTGGCCGTCCCGTTACTGCCTACACATGAACCTGTACCTGCTGCAACGTCGGTGAAGTAAAACCAGGAACGATATGGTGAACTCGCAGACTCACATGCGCCAGTCGTTGGATAGTGGTGATACCGGTCAAATATCGGACTATCTGAGGATAGATGGTTGAAGACACCGTCCAACACAATGCGGATACCCAACTCATTGGCATGTTTGACCAGATTCTCCCAATCCTTTTGTGTGCCGAAGTATGGATCGATCTTGTTGTAATCCTGCGTATCGTACGAGTGATTGGAACCGGCATCGAAGATCGGGTTGAAGTAGATCGTATTCACGCCCAGAGATTTTAGATAAACCAGATACTGATCTACACCCCTGAGATCGCCGCCCATGTAATCGCGTCCACGCGGGTTTTCCTTTGGGCTATTAGCAGGCGGTGTATCATCGTAGCGCCAAGGGCAAGTGGTGCTGTCAGCATCCGCATAGTTGCGGCAATAACCCTCAGGCAGCGTTCCCCACGGCAATGCCAGCACCGGGTCATCATAACGGATATCACCGGTTTGGGCGTTGTTGTCTTTTCGTCCATCGCGGAAGCGGTCTGGGAATATCTGATAAATGACAGCATCCATTGCCCAGGCAGGGGCAGTAAAGCCCGGCTCGTAAACCATCAAAGCATAACTGTTGTCAATTGCATTATCGCTGGGACTGCCAAAGCCACCATCCAGCGCGGGCGTGTTATCAGCGTAATAAGCAGTCTTGGTTCCATCGGTGACAATAAACCGATACCACAGGTTATCCGTGTCCGCATTGGGCAAGGTGGCTGCCCAATAATCACAGGTGTCTTCCAAACCCTCCTGATAACAGGACACATCGGTCGCTGCCAGTGTCATATTAACCAATGATTGCCCACCAGCGTCGACACTATACACACGCAGAGTGACACCGGTCACGTCATTGTGGAAGGTGCGGAAGCGGATGATCACAGGCGTTCCAGAGGGTACCGCACCGCCCGGTGTACGATACAGAAGATCACGCGAGTCATGTCGCAAGCCATCCCATTCAACGTTATTGTCATGTGCGTGACCTGCAAGGACTGTCAACACATGCGAAGCCGAATCATAAAGGAACGTAACTTTCGCATTGTTGACCGGGACAATGAATGGAATGTTCGGGCCGTTCCGCACACCGCCCTGGCCGTAGTTCTCATCCCAACTCTCGTTGATCGCGACTTTGGTTTCATAACTGCCCGCGGGCAAATCTGTTGTCTCGAAGGTGTAAGTGCCGTCACCATCGATATCTTGCAGCCAGGAGCGCAGACAACTAGGATCCCAATCGCCTGAGCAGCCCAGTTCTGACTGGAAACTGCCCGGCGCGACTGCGATTACTGAACCCTTACTATCGGTGATCCAGTGGCTTTTATGATCGTAGTAGAACTTAACCGAACTGCCATCTGCGGCGAGCGGGATATTTGAGCCATCCAGCTGGGCGTGTAGGCCATAATTTTCAGTCCAACTGTCATTCAGCGGAGCTTTGTATTCGTAACTGCCCGAGGGTACGGTCCATGTTCCCTGCCAGACGTCATCGTTCGCATCGTAGGCAAGATGAGTAGTAGCGCAGGCTGGATCCCAATCGCCTGAACAGCCTAATTCGCTTTGTAACGAACCCGCTACAGTGACACTTGATGGGTCAGGTGTATGGTCGGCTTTTACTACACTATTCGGTTTGAACGATAGAAAGGAACTCAGGAGCATTGAAAGAATTAAGATCAAATTTGAAATGGGATTTTGTGTTTTTTGCTTGTTCATATTTTGACTCCTTGGGTTGATATAGAGAAATCAAAAAGATCATCGCTTAAATGCGATGATCTCTCAAAATGGAACTCAACTTCGGCATCCAATAAAAATATAGATTCGTGACATCAAATAATACTCTCCTGGTTTTTATCATACTAGCACAAAGAATATCACGCGTCAATTTCTGAAGCCGACATTGTAACTTTTTAAAATGAACACAATTTCATCACAACCAAGTACTCGGCGTTCAATCTATAACGAAAAACTCTCGCCTGGTTTTAGGACGACAGCCTTTGTGCTGGTTTCGGCTCGCACACGCTCTGCCCATGCATTTGGATCCTGCGCGATGAGGCCCCAGGTGTTATAGTGAATAGGGATGACCGTCTCTGGCTGAAGGAATTTGACTGCCCGCAGCGCGTCATCCGGCCCCATGGTGAAGTTATCGCCAATGGGAACGACAGCAAGGTCCAGCTTCTCCTCTCCGATCAGTTTCATATCGCCAAATAGACCTGTATCCTGCGCCAGATAAATTTTCTCCCCGTCATTGGTCGTGATCAAAAAGCCGCAGGGATTCCCGCCATTCGAGCCGTCTGGTAATGCTGAACCATGCAGCGCAAGCGTCAACTTTAAATATCCGAATGGATGTTTGAAGCCGCCGCCAAGATGCTGACCATGTGATTTGACTCCCTGATTGCCAAACCAGACCGCGATCTCGTTGACGCTGATGACAGTCGCGCCGGTGCGTTTGGCGATGGCAAGTGCGTCTCCTACGTGGTCCCCGTGCCCGTGGCTGATGAGGATGAAGTCCGCCTCCACCGCGGTTGGGGCAATTGAAGCGGCAGGGTTTCCCTCCAGGAAGGGATCAATGACAAGTTTATATGCACCTGTTTCGAGTCCAAGTGCAGCATGCCCATACCATGTTAATTTTGCAGCCATATCAGCCTCCTTTGGTAAGATCAAATTACCGCTTGTCTTATGAATGAATAAACTCTTCGGAACAGTTTACAAGTTCATTATTTAGGCGGTATGCGTAAGTATAGGCAGAATCCATCAGGAGTCAATTACCGACTAACAGGAATGGCTGTTGGCAACTCCGAAAAAAGTATCTATAATCAATTAAATTTCCCGGAGGTCTTATGAAACCATCGTTCAGTCAAAAATTTCAATACCGTTTTGATAACCTTATGTCGCGCGGCACACCTGCAATGGTGGGGATGTTGTTCGTGCTTTCGCTGATCGTTGTATTCATCGCGGGTGCCATCATCACACTGGCTCGCTTTACACAGGATGGTGGCGCTCCCCTGCCCTTCGGTGAAGCTGCGTGGGAAAGCCTGATGCGTACACTCGACTCAGGCACGATGGGCGGCGATACGGGTCCAGGCTTCCGCGCCGTTATGTTATTCGTGACTCTCGGCGGCATTTTCGTTGTCAGTGCGTTGATCGGTGTATTGAGCAATGGACTCGAAGCGCAGATGGATCGTCTCCGCAAGGGTCGTTCGCAAGTGCTCGAGAATAACCACACGCTCGTGCTCGGGTGGTCTTCGCAAATATATACGGTGCTGAATGAATTGATGATCGCGAACGAGAATCAAACCAATGCACGCATCGTGGTACTGGCAGATAAAGATAAAGTGGAGATGGAAGATGAGATACGGGAACGGGTCGAGATCCGAGGAAAGACGCGTATCATTTGTCGCAATGGAAGCCCCATAGATCCGAACGATCTCGAGATCGCGAGTCCGCATTCAGCAAAATCCATCATTGTTCTACCGCCTGAAAATGAAGATCCTGATACAGACGTGATCAAGACTGTGCTGGCAATCACCAACAATCCCAAACGCCGCGCTGAAAAATATCATATCGTCACGCAGATCCGCCATGCGAAGAATCTTAATGTGCTCAAGATCGTTGGCGCGCATGATGAACTGCAAGCCGTACTCACCGGCGACCTGATCGCGCGCATCGTCGCGCAGACCTCGCGCCAATCAGGGCTTTCAGTTGTTTATACCGAACTGATGGATTTTGGCGGCGATGAAATTTATTTCAAACACGAGCCAGCTCTGACGGGCAAAACTTTTGGCGAGGCCCTGCTCGCTTTTGAAGATTCAGCTTTGATGGGCATTCGCAAATTGGATGGAACGATCCGACTCAGCCCTTCGATGGATTCCAAGATCGAAAACGGTGACCAGATCTTTGCCCTCTCTGCGGATGACGATACGCTTCGCCTCTCGGACCTCAGCCTGATCCCGATCGATGAAACGGTCATTCGCTCAAGCAGAATACCGTTGGAGGCCAAGCCCGAGAAATGCCTCATTCTGGGATGGAATCGAAGTGGTACAACGATCGTGCACGAACTCGATAACTACGTAGCCAAAGATTCGGAAGTGACAGTGGTTGCGGATGTTTATAATATTGAAAAACAGATCCGCGCGCAGGGTGGGAAGCTGAAGAATCAAAAACTGACCGTTACAGAAGGCGAGACCACAGACCGCGACCTGCTCGATCAACTTCGCGTGCAGGATTACGATCATGTGATCGTGCTGGCATACAGCACGCTCGAGCCGCAGGAAGCGGATGCCAAGACGCTCGTCACGTTATTGCATCTGCGCGATATGGCTGAAAAAGACGAAACACCGTTTTCCATTGTCAGTGAAATGCTCGACCTGCGGAACCGCGAACTCGCTGAAGCCACACAGGTGGACGACTTCATCGTCAGCGAACATCTCGTCAGTTTGATGATGGCACAGCTTTCAGAGAACGCCGAACTTTTTGACGTCTTCACCGACATTTTCGACCCCGAAGGTGCAGAGATCTATCTCAGGCCAATTGACGACTACGTTACGGCAGGCCAGCCAGTCAATTTCTACACAGTGACCGAAGCCGCGCGTCGCCGCGGAGAAACTGTTCTTGGTTACCGAATTGAAACCGAATCAAATGACTCTGCGAAAGCATACGGCGTACACACCAACCCGAAGAAATCGTTGCAGGTGACGTTCGCCCCAAAAGATAAGGTGATCGTGATCGCGGAAGAATAAATTGAAAGGGGCGGGATTACCCCGCCCCTACTGCAAACAGGCGGGGATGGAATCGTTCAAACCATCGGGGTTCTGCGTTGTTCCATTTTCATCGTAGATCTTGACGAAGCGAATCTCGGGAAATTGTTTGAGATTCAAGATGAGCAGATCTGCAATGTTGAAATCCCGTCCATCGGGCGCGCAGGTTCCTTCCAGTAAGAGATGTGCGGCGCCATCGCGGATTTCCAATATGCTATAACCTGTGAATCCGTTATAGAGAGCGATCCAACCAAAGGAGAATCGTTCTGTTGCACCCGGACCTTTGAAATATTCGTCGAGCGCGGTCTGAGGCAAGGCATTGGTACGCGCCCAACGATCGCCGGTCATGACGAAAGGCGGAGTGTTGGCTTCATAACGCACCCTGCTCACAAAATATACGTCGATCAATTTATACAGCGGCGTTGCTGTAGGCCGGCGCGTATGGGTGGGAGTGATGGTGCGTGTGGCCGTACGCGTTGGCGTTTGCGAAGGTGTAACCGTAGCAGTCCGTGTCCGTGAGGGTGTAACAGTAAAAGTTGGTGTGCGAGTACGCGTCGGAGTGCGGGTTATGGTCGGTGTGCGCGTGTTAGTAGGTGTACGAGTTGCTGTCCGTGTGCGCGAGGGCGTAGGCGTAAAGGTCAGAGTACGAGTTGGCGTCGGAGTGCGGGTGAACGTTGGGGTGCGGGTTGGCGTTGGTGTGCGAGTGACCGTTGGCGTACGCGTGTTTGTGGGGGTGCGCGTGACCGTTGGTGTGCGCGTTGCTGTCCGCGTTCGCGAAGGTGTGGCAGTAAAGGTCAGAGTGCGGGTCAGGGTTGGCGTGCGCGATGGTGTCCGAGTAGGTGTGAGCGTTGGAGTCCGCGTGATCGTTGGGGTGGGAGAGATCGTCGGGGTGCGTGAAAGAGTTGGAGTGGGTGTGATGGTAGGAGTCCGCGTTCGGGATGGGGTAAAAGTTGGAGAAGGCGTGACCGGCGTCAGTGGAGTCGGAGTCGTGATTCCCTGGAATACGAAACGCACCGCATCCGCGCCGACGAATAAATTCGCGATGCCCGCGGCCTCATCCTGAGTCCGATTGGTAAGTTCAATATATTCATCCCCGGTATTTGTGAAATTGTATTTGCCGACATAAACCCATCCATCTGTGACGTAGTAGATGTTCGGGAAGACGGCCTGATTGATCACTACCTGATCGCTTTCATTCGCATGGCGAATGGTGTAGATCGCGCCTTCAGTCGTCGCTCTGACAGGAGGGATACGCACGTAGATCGAATAAATACCACTGTTGGAACCCGGCGGGAAAAACCATTGCGCAGTACAAGTAGGCGCAGTGGTGCGCGGCCTCGAGGAACGCATAATGCCACCTTGCGCGCCCGACGCGGCGATATCGTTCCAACATTCATCGGGAGTCTCATCGAAATTCGCCGAGCCATCATCCACGATAATTCCTGTTGCGGGGTTGGGTGGAAAAGCAAGCGCGGGACCCGATGGATAAATATTAGCAGATACAATGGATGGAAATGCCACCCACAAGGATTCTCTTTGGTTGAAGGTCCATGGGTCGGCGCCACTGCCCTTCCAGCCATACGGATCGACAGATCGGCCTGCTGGGTTGCGAACTGTAAAATGCAGATGCGGACCCGATGAATTCCCGGTTGTGCCGCTAATGCCAAGCATTTCACCGTGAGGCACGAAAGTGCAGCCGGGCGGAGAACATGCCTGCACAGCAACCGAGCTCATATGACCATAATAAGTGTTATAGCCATTCGAATGATGCAGGCGGACATAAATACCGAGGTTGATCTTGTGATTCTGCGGATCCCACCAGCCCGAGTAAACAATTTGATCGGCATCTGCTGCGGCATAAAGCGGACGATAGGAGATGCCATAGTCCACACCATCATGGCCATCATAAAACATCCAATCGCCGATGCTATAAGACCAGTATCCGCCGCTGCCTATATTACAAACTCCGGCTTGTGGCGGAGGCGTGCCAGAGGGCGGGGGTGAAGGACAGTTCTTATTTGCAACATCGCCTGTGAAAGCCACCACGCGGTTATCAAATGTATAGTTGGGGGTGGAATGATCGAAGAGGGACTCTTCCGAGGCCGAGCCTGGATATGGAGGGTAAAGAAATGGTGTAGTGGTCTGTAAAGCTGCACGCTCTGCAGATGCGCCGCGCGTAAAGAGAAGAATTGCGCAGAGAAATATCACACCCAAAAAATTCTTGATGGAGCGAGTCACGGTTTACAATTTTAACCTGAGTTCATATTCTTAAGCATTTATGTTCTTCACCTAAAATGTAATTCGCGAAACCTGTATTGGGACTGTCGAAGTATTCGTGGCTGGGACTCTCTTTTGCTCTACTATGAACTTACTCTCAATTCGAATCTTTTGTTCCATCAAGGCTGAGGCGTGGCTTGTGAGACGGGAACTGATGTGAGCGTGGAAATAACATCCACTGCATCTGCAACACATTTATCCAATTCCTCCACAGAATCCACCACGAACCCGGTGATCACCGTTCCGTCTCCGCCGGTGTACGTCACGAACTTTTTAACTCCATTTTCAGACACAATCCCTACATCAAAAGTCACCGCACCGATTTGCAACATTTCGTGATCAACAGTCGTTGTGGCGGGTAGCCCGCGACCAGATGTAGGCGAGATGACGCAGCCTGCAATGCTCCGATGTGCAAGCGCCGGAAAACCAAACTGATCGGTGGTCAATGCCCAGAGATCGGGATCATAAGAAACGCGGAAAACAAAACCAGGCGTGGAGTCGCCGGGATATGTAGGCGTGCCATCCCACACCAGTCGCTGCGGCGCGTTGACCATCTCTGTTGGCAACTCAAGCGTTGGCAATGGCGTGTCTGTTGGGGTCGGTAAAATTTGTGTTTGAGTAGGTAGAGGCGCGGGTGTCTTTGTTGACGTGGGTTCCTGGGTCGGCGCGCTCAATGACTGAAAAGCTGGTGGTTCCGTTGGTGCAGGTGCTTCAGTTTCAAGAGGCACCCCTGCTGGTGCAGTGGCCGCGCCACCGCAGGATGTAATTACGAACGCCAGGATCAGGATAATTATGATTCGACGAATCATTCAAACTCACTTTCGCATCCACGCGGGACAGCAGGTTGATTCCGTGATAAGTGACCGAATCTCCCCTGTTGGGTCTTGATACGGGTCGCTGCTTTCACTCGACCCTACTCGACCAACGTCCGCGATTCGCACTTCGATTCTACCATTTATGACTACGTTGAAAGCCAAACTGTTCCCGTCCGGTGACCAGAACGGAGTCTCTGCATGTCCTTCTGTTAAATGAGTTAGCTGGGTCAATTCTCCGGCTTCCACTTCAACGATATATATATTGCTGATCAACGACTCACTCGACTGATCCGCGCGTTCATCCTCTGGATTCTCGCGTGCGACAAAGGCGATCCTTTTTCCATCAGGTGACCAGTTCGCCGCAAATCCGTGACCCGCATCCGCGTCCGCTAATTGACGCGCGTTCGAACCGGCAGCATCCATGACCCATAACTCCCCCACTGTGAACGGAGTCGGCGTATCGGGAATTTTAATGAACGCAATCTGTTCCTCGTCAGACGACCAGCGCGCGAATGAAATGTAATTATATGGGTCAGCATATAACTGCTCCACAACATTCCCATCCCGTTTTGCAAGCCAAAGTTCACTTCCCTGACCCAGACCGTGCGAGAATGTGAAAGTAAATTCCCTTTGGTTCAATGAAGGCGCAAGATCATAAGTGAATTCAGTGATTGGAATAAGGTCCTGCGTGCCATCCGTGTCACCGCGAACAACGCGGGCATTACCTAGAGAGTCAATTTTGAGATAGGCGGACTTGCCATCAGGAGTCCATGCGAGGAAATGGCTGTCAGAGTTGGTGATGGGTTGGGTAACGGCGGCAGATTCAGAACCTTGAACTGCCGAAGGTGTCGCAGTATCCAAAAAGAGAACCGTTTGCCCGTTGGGACAATTCAACTCAATAGCCATGAATCGTCCAATTGGAGCAGGGAAGATATTGAACAATCCACAATTTGGAGGGATTGAAAATGGGAACTCGCCAACAGGTTGAAATTCTTCCGAAAATTCAATGAACGCAGGGGGATCAAAACGATAAATATAAAACGAAGTTTGGAGAGGTGCGGTGGGAGTACAGGCAATAGGAAAGGAAAGAAGAAAGAGGAAAGAAGTGATCAGTTTGCCGCGCATGAAAGATATTATACAGGCGGGGTTATAATCTTATAAACAATCCGGTGGTTGAGTAGGCGGTGTTCGTTCGCCGTATCGAAACCACCACTAACAAAAATTCTCTTGCTTACATGGTGGTTTCGACACCTGCACTGCACCAAACGCAGCGCGGTGCAAGTGTACGTTCCTCGCTGTCACTCGGAACTACTCAACCACCGGAGTTGGAAATCAAATCATGCATATTCTCGTAACAAATGATGACGGTGTTCAGGCACCCGGGCTTCTGGCGCTCGCGCAAGCCATGAGGCCGCTCGGTAAAGTGACTGTTTGCGCGCCAGACCGAAACTGGTCTGCTTCGGGACACGTCAAGACGCTCGAGCGGCCCATACGCGTCACTGAAACCATGTTGGCGGATGGCACTCCCGCTTTCACATCTGACGGCGCACCTTCAGATTGTGTCGCGCTGCCGTTGCTTGGATTTGTGGAGAAGGTCGATCTCGTTGTTTCCGGTATCAATCCTTTTTCCAACATTGGTCATGATGTGACGTATTCAGGCACAGTGACGGCGGCCATGGAAGCGGTCATCGCAGGTGTGCCGGGTATCGCATTTTCACTGGCTTCCCAGGATAAACCCGCAGCCACTCCTGCAGACTACGGCCCCGCCGCGCACATTGCCGCGCTCATTGCGCAGAAAGTGATCACAGAAGGCCTGGCAGAAGGTGTTATTTTGAATGTGAACATTCCATACCTGAGCGTTGAAACAATAGCAGGGACGCTCATCACGCGGCAGGGATTGCGCGTCTATCGCGATGCGCTGGACAAGCGTCTTGATCCACGCGGCCGCCCCTATTATTGGATTGGTGGCGAAGAGCCTACGGGCGTCAACGAAGAAGGGACAGATGTGGGCGCGCTGGCATCGGGATATGTGTCCATCACACCCTTGCAATTGGATCTGACAAATTACAAAGCTATGGATGTGTTGAAGAAGTGGGAATTCTAGGAATGGTTTTGTACAAAAAAGACTTCCTACTTGGAAAAGGTGCATCTTTTTCCAGCTATATAAAGGCGGTGGAAAAGAAGCGCTTTACTAATTATTATTTGCGGCTCGAAAAAATACCATCCACAGAAAATTATCGCGCTGAGATAGTTTCCACTATACCAATCTGGCGATGGGGTTGGGATAGTTCATTTATTGAAAGAGTATTATTGAAAGATTGTACAATCCTATATTCAAAAGGTGAAAGATATTTCACGCTTCAGGCATCGCCGAGGACAGGGAATCTATTCTTTGCTTCATTTTCTGTCATATTTGCATTTCTGTCCTTCGTCTTTGGGTTTATTTTCATGGCCACCAGTGATAGCATGTCGCTCAACAACATACTCGCTTTCGCAATAGTCGTAATTTTAGGGTTGGCTCCTCCAATATCGATATATCTTCGAGATAAAAAATTCCTTGATAAACTTGGTTCTTTGGGAACAGAACTTGAAAAGAATTAATTAAAGGAAACCCAATGCCCTATCTTGCATCAGAAACTCGTTACGACTCCATGACCTACAATCGCACTGGCAACAGCGGACTCAAACTTCCGCAAATCTCACTGGGCTGGTGGTACAACTTCGGCGGTGTAGACAGACTCGAAAGTTGAACAATTTGAAATTCAATGATGATGAATTGGATAAAATAGAAGATATATTAAAAAGCTACAAAGGAGTCAAATGCAGCACAGGATTCTTTTACTGAGCATTGTTGTCAGCTTAATCTTAATGGGAGTAGGTTGTAATCGCTTTACGCAATCACCTAATTCTGTAGCAATAGAAGGCACATTACAATCGGTAGAAAAGCATCTTTCTGCATTCAGACCAATTGAGGGGACAAACTATATGATCGCGGATATCTCTGGCAACCCGCAGGCCAATGAAAGAGGAAATTTCTCTCCATTCCGCTGGATAGAAAGCGGCTACTCTGGATATTCGGGCTATGAAATTTACAACTATGTTTTCTTTAGCAATGAAACTGAGACCTTCAACAAATTACTTCCAACAAACGAGTATGTTGTACTTCAAATTGTGGGATTCCCATCTGGCGCACCCACAGACAAGCCTGAAGATTTCAAACCTGTGATGTGGTGGCTATACGTCCTTGCAAAAACAGATACAGACAAGAACGGCATTTTAGATTATAAAGACAAAATAACGCTAGGCGTTACGGATGTTGGTGGCAACAGTCCAACAGAATTGATACCAGATATAGACAATATGCTGGGCAACATGCTTAAGAATGACGATACTCTGTTCGTGATGTATCATTCTCTCGATAAGAATTACGTCGCCAAAATAGATTTGCCGAGTCGTACAGTAGTTAGCACGAACGAAATGAATCTCGGCGATGATGTAAAGTGAGCATATACCATGGGCTTCTTCAAAAAACTTTTCAGCGGCACCCCCGCCAAACGAGATAAAAATTATTACACCTTCAACGTGAAATGCAATCGCTGCGGAGAAATCATCGAAGGCCGCGTGGATCTGGACAACGACCTCAGCCTTGAATACGAAGATGATCGCTCGGTCTATTTCGTCCGCAAGGGATTGATGGGAAACGCGCGTTGCTTCCAGCAGATCGAAGTGGAGATGAAGTACACTTCCTCGCGTGAGTTGATCGAACAACAGGCACAAGGCGGAACGTTCGTGGAATAATTCGTAAGGGCACAGCGAAACCTGAAAAGGCCTTTACGATGATCCGTCCCGCTGTGCCCCTACAGGACAAATAACATGCGTTATACAACCCCTCCCAACCAGCAAGCATATTATGAGCAGGTCTGGCAACTTGTGCGCCAGATCCCGTCCGGAAAAGTGGCAGCTTACGGCCAGATCGCGTTGATGATTCCTCCACCTATGGGTGTGGAATTTGAAGCGTATAAGGCTTTCGGTCCGCGTTGGGTGGGCGGCGCGATGGCGGCTTGTCCAGATGATGTCCCGTGGCAGCGCGTCATCAATTCGCAAGGGAAGATCAGTCCGCGGCCGGGAGGGGCGGAGAAACAGCGTCTATTGCTGGAGCAGGAAGGGGTCGAGTTTGACGCGAAGGACCGGGTCGATCTGAAGAAATATGGGTGGAGCGGTGTGAACGACGAAGATAACGTGGAACCCTCACAGCCAAATTTATTTTAAGCAATCTTAAGCAAATGATATGGCAAAGATGCTATACTATTAATATAGATGCACTTGCAATCCAACCTATAATTTATGTGTAAGCAGATCGCCCCTACTTAATTCTGGAAGGTTCTCATGGACATTTATCTTGCAACCGAACATGCCTATCACTTCATCCCACAGTTCAGTATAGACGTAGCACGCGACCGCGTGGAGCAAAAGAAAACGAGTCTGATCGCGGGAACATTGGGGTCCCTGTTCTCACGCTCCAAGCCTGAAGATCTTCAACTGGCCACAGTGGAGAACCGCGTGGAACCATTCTGGCTGTTGGAGGCCTCGTCGCGGACCGTCTATGACCGGGCGCGTACTTACACGATTCCTGCCAGCGGAACAGAAGTTAAAAGCGTAACAATCATGGGACAGGATCTGCCCACTGTGTCTCAACCAAAGGGTGAACCTGCGTTCACTCTTACCGGCATTGAGCATTGCATACAGGAACTTCAAACGCGGCAAACATTTGACGGTATCTCAGGCAACAAAGCGGATTTCTTGAAGTATGCCGGCGCGGCTAAGAGCGAAATTGCCGATATCAGCACTTTTGCACCTGAAGGTGTGCTGGTGATCCCACCACAGGTGAAGGCAAACGCCGTTGTGCGCCAGGTGACTGCAGAAGTTGTCCAACCTGTGCAGAACGTTCAAACCATTCATGAGGAACGCGTGGACATCGAAACTGTTGACCTGAACTTCCGCCCCATCTATGCTTTCGAATACGAATGGACTACGAAGAACAAAAAGGTGGTGATCGAGTTTGATCCGCTCACCGGTGAGATGCGCACGGGAGGAAAAAGGTGGAGTGACCAGCTAAAAGGCCTGCTCACGCGTGATCTCATATTTGATGTCACTGCCGATGCGTTTGGAACGATCGTGCCTGGCGGAAGTATTGCTGTGAAGTTGGTCAAAGCGGTTGTAGATCGAAAGAAATAATCAATCAGATTTTGGTCAATAATGCAGAATCGACCATGGAAGCAGTATTAGGCATTCTACTCCTCAATCATGACAGAGTATCTTCTCTTTCTGGGTTTTATACTGATCCTTATCGCTGTTTTTCTTTGGGGTTGGCGGCAGGGATTTCGCTATATCCAGAAGTTGCCTGATTTTACTCACAACGAAACGGCAGCTATCCAACACCAGATGATAGCTTTACTGGGTGTGCCTTTGTTTGTGCTGGCGCTCGCGTTATACCGAGCAAAACCTTACTCGTTTGCCGTTGTATTTCTGATCGGCTTTGGACCATTGGGTTATATTGCTGTGAGTTCGATAAGGAATCGCGTATCGATACTTCAAAGACGCGAGTCTTTGCCTATTAGAGGCAATAAGGCTGTTTGGGCCGGGATCGGGAATCTTGTACTTATATTGCTCTCCTTGGGCATTTTTCTATACTATGGTGCGTTTAAGTGAGTCGAGATCAATGTCAAGGTGGCCCAACTCGAATGGAGTGAATCATGCCAGGCACGAGTTTTACCTTTATCGTTATCACCATGCTTGTGGGATGCACAAATACGCCAGTATCACCAACCGAACAGACCAACCCACCTATCATCACTGAACCAACAACTTTTGAGCAATCCGCAACGGATGCACCTTCATCAGAATCGCCCGTTACTGAAAGCACAACCTCGCCCGATCAATACACAATTCAAGAATACCCAGTTCCCGCGGGGACTCACCCTCACGACGTCGCGCCTGCACCTGATGGGACAGTTTGGTATACCGCGCAACATGTAGGCGCGTTGGGGCGGCTTGACCCGGTCACTGGCGAGACGCATCACATTTCGCTGGGGTCTGGGTCAGCGCCGCATGGAGTCATCGTTGGTCCCGATGGCGCGCCGTGGATCACAGACAGCGGTTTGAACGCCATCGTGCGCGTTGACCCGCAAACGGAAGAGGTTCAGGTCTATCCATTGCCCGCCAGCAATGGATACGCGAATCTTAATACTGCAGTGTTTGATGCTAATGGCATTCACTGGTTTACAGGGCAAAGCGGAATCTATGGTCGGCTTGACCCGTCCACGGGAAACATGGAAGTTTTCGATGCACCGCGCGGACGCGGTCCGTATGGGATTACGACAACGCCTGATGGCACGGTCTATTATGCATCGTTGGCAAACAGCTATGTCGGTCGCATCGATCCGCAAACTGGCGAAGCAACAGTTTTGGAGCCACCCACTTCAGGCCAGGGAGCGCGGCGTGTTTGGTCAGATTCGCAGGGAAGAATTTGGGTCAGTGAATGGGATGCAGGACAAGTGGCTGTGTATGATCCCTCAGATAATTCATGGCGCGAATTGAAATTGCCAGGGAATCGACCTCAGGCTTATGCTGTTTATGTAGATGATCAGGATATGGTTTGGCTGAGTGACTTTGGTTCGAACTCACTCGTGCGCTTCGACCCCAACGATGAAACTTTCACCGCCTTCGAACTGCCCAGCCCGAACGCGGCAGTCCGTCAAATTTTGGGCAGACCGGGCGAAATCTGGGGCGCTGAGTCGGGTGCAGATAAGCTTGTGGTGATACGAACGGGTAGTCCCTAATGAATTTCATGTACCGCGTTGGTGAAGTAATTTGTTCAATCGCGGCAGTTGCCACATGATGAGTCCCGTCACCAGAAAGCCTGGAAAGACAGCACACCGAACCACCTGAATTAAGATTCCAGGGTTATCTATTGCAGCGTAAATCACCAGCCCCATGGGGATCATCCCCATTAAGTGAAAGGCACGCAGCCAGATGCGAAGTTTAGCACTTGAGAATTTCATTTCAGCCTCCTTGGCAAAGACAAATAGTTGTTATGACAACTATTTGTGTAAAAAAAGAGCTATTCCAGATTGCTTAGAATTTGATTGAGTGTATGCTTAAATTTTGTAATATCCTCTTTGGTTAAGTTTCGTCCGCTTTTCGTCAATACTTCCTGCGCACAGGGAATCAGTTTATCTTTCAGATCCTTCCCGGTCTTCGTCAGAAAGACCCGCTGTACCCGCCCATCGCTTTCATCCGGGCGTCGTACTACAGCTCCCTTCGTTTCAAGCAGAGTTAGAATACGCGTGGTACCGGGTTTATCCTTGAAGGTCCGCTCCGCCAATTCAACTTGTGAGAGACCATCCTCTTCCCAAAGTCGATTCAACACAGCCCACTGCTCTGGAGTAATGTCATAACCCCTGGCTTGAAAGGCCAGATGGAGTTCGTGTTTCAGTCGCTGTGCTGCAAGATTGATCAGGTAGCCGTAAGAATCGTTAAGCCGGAACTCTGTCATTAGGAGTCAACCTCTTTGCTCGAATTAGTTGTTATGACAACCATTTTAGCACATTCTGTTCTGCTTTGTCAAGGCAGAGACCGCCTTTTTCTCTCAGAGTCTCTGCCTCCCCTCAAGAGTTTATCAAAACATTGCCTTTGCCGTATTTCTAAGAAATGGTCAAGGTGAACTGACAGTTTTCATCGCCTCGTGATTTACAAAGATTATTCTTAAAGGACTTGAATGCTGAAGTTATTTCTTTATGATTGAAATCAACTCTTTTTTATGTACAATATGCAACACCCTGTTCCGCAAAGCTGGAAGCGGCCCTTCTTCACCATTTGGATTGGGCAGGCGATTTCGTTGATTGGCAGTTCTCTTGTCCAATTTGCGTTAATTTGGTGGCTGACTGAAAAGACTCAATCCGCGACTGCCCTGGCAACAGCAGCTTTGGTAGTCTTTTTGCCGAACGCGTTTTTAGCCCCCTTTGCTGGCGTAGTTGTTGACCGTTACGACCGGCGTATCTTGATGATTGCATCAGATGCCTTAGTTGCGATCGCAACTTTCAGTCTGGCAATCCTTTTCCTGACAGGACGTGCCCAGGTCGTTCATGTTTATATCGCACTTCTCATCCGGGCAATTGCGGGAAATTTTCAATTCCCTGCTATGCGCGCTTCCACTTCCCTGATGGTACCGGAATCACATCTTTCAAAAATTGCCGGCTATAACCAGATCCTCCACAACTCACTTAGGATTATGACGCCTCCACTTGGAGCAATTCTCTTGAATGCTCTGCCCTTGCAGAATATTTTGATGATCGATGTTTTTACTGCATTGCTGGGGATTACACCCTTGTTTTTTGTTTTCATTCCACACCCCCCCCAAACGATTGAACAGCTTTCATCCTTTTCCCTGTGGAAGGATTTGAAGAGCGGCGCTCGGTACATCATTTCCATGCCGGGGTTTGTTTACGTTATCGGCATCATATCGATTCTCAATTTCCTGCTGGACCCTGCGTTTTCACTCACACCCATCCTTGTGCAAAATCACTTTGGGGGTGGGGCATTGCAGTTCGCCTGGGTGCAATCGGCGGCAAGCATTGGAGGTCTTGCCAGCGGGCTTATATTCAGTATATGGGTTGTTCGACGAAAGGTCCTGACATCCATGCTCGGGGTGGCTGGTGTAGGGCTTGGATGTCTGATGATGGGTCTGGCTCCGTCAAACGCGTTATGGCTGGCAATTGCAGGCTCTTTCCTCCTTACGCTCATGATGGGGATCTCCGACGCTCCGATGGGCGCATTATTGCAAGCACGCATCGCACCGGACATGCAGGGACGCGTTTTTTCCGTAATGGGAAGCTTGATGACCATCCTTTCACCATTGGCTTTATTAATTGCCGGTCCACTCGCTGACCGTATCGGAGTGCAGATCTGGTTCATTGCAGGTGGAGCCATGTGTCTATTATTGGGGTTGACTGCAACCCGTATTGCCCCCATCCTTCAACTTGAAGATCAACCGGCAAACGATCTCACCGCGTCAACTCAACCACCAGCGTATCCATCGCCAGATCCAGAGTGACCTTGCTCGTCTTTACCCCTTCATCAATTCTCAACAATTTGTGATAAATACTTTCAAGTGATTCAATCGAAAAGCGTGTTGCCTGTTGTGTCGTCTTTTCTGCAACAAAGGGATGCACGCCCAATACACGTGCAATATCATCCTTGTTACCGCGTCCATCCAGAATTTCGCGCGCCTGGATCAACAAACGGAATTGTCTCACCACCATTCCCCACAACGAAAACGGATCTTCGGTCTCGAGCAGACGATGCAACAAGTGCTGTGCAGATTTGCCATTGCCATTGGATAACGCATCCACAAAATCGAACACGGATTGTTGTGACGTGACGATGCAAACCGCTTCCACATCCGGACCCGTAACGGGCCGCGCCCAATTGACATATGCCAGCAGTTTGGCGATCTCCATCCCCGCCTGACGCGTATCCACACCGACCATGTCTTTGAGCATTTCCGCGGCGCGCGGTTCGATCTGCCCGCCTTGATTCTTCGTCTCGTTGACGATCCAGCCTGTCATCTCTTTCAGACGCGGGAGCATGAAAGCTTTGGTTTGAATTAATTTATTGTTCTTTTCCGCCCATTTCACCAGCCAGTGTTTTTCTGCATCGCGCGCTTCAACTGATTCATACATTACCAAACGAGTGCTATCAGGTGCCTTCTCAATAAACTCAAGAAATTTTTTTCGCGTGGAGGCATTGTTATATTTTGCGGAGGGATTTGCAAGCAGGACCAGACGGCGCGTGGCGAGGAATGGCATGGAATTGACCGCGTTGTTCAAATCGTTTTCGTTCATGGAACGCGCATCCAGCTGCGCGGTATTCATGTCCGCGCTGGTGGGGTCAGTGAAATCGGAACCGAAATCTTTAAGTTTACGCGAGATGGCGAATTCGTCGTTCCCGAAGAAGAAGTAGACGTTGGGCATTAATGATTCTAAACACAAAGGACACAATGGGCACTAAGGTCTTAACTTTGTGTACTTCGTATCCTTTGTGTTTAATTATTTCGTGAGGACGCGATAGACGCCCTGGCGGACGGTGACAATATCCATGACTTGCATATTCCCCAAATCCGCTTCGGTGGTGACGTTACGCTGAAGCCACGGACCGAGCGGTTTACTCAGCAGGTAGCCAAAGACGGCGAACATCAAAGCGACAGGGATCAGCAAGAGTCGCCAACGTATGGAACGAACTCCTTGAAATGGAGCCCAGGCAAAGGTCGCAGGGAGAAGCGTGGAGGCGGCAAGATTAGTTCCACAACCGGGATGGATGGCGAGTCCGCTTTCACCCGCGCGCAGGCGGGACATCGCTTCGTTAATTGCGTTGCGAATATCTTCCAGGGCCATATCACCGAACAGAAAAAAACCTGTGGGGTTGGAATGCCCTGCCATGTTTTGGTCTTTGTATTTGCGTGCAAGGATATGAAGCGAGGCGTGTTCCAGGGCGTGATTGCGTCTGGTTGCGAGGAAGGGAGGAAAATCTAGTATCATGATTTTATTATAGCGTTAAAGTTACGCATGTGTTTACGTGCCTACATCATAAATAAGAATACTCTAATCTGCTACCGCTTGCCCGATAAATTACTAAACTTTTCTGACCAATTTACAGGCTAAATTCAAACTTCTAGTTTAATTATGCGGTACTCCGTAATGATTGGCATGTTCCAATTTACGATATGTTTCAAGGAGGCTGATCAGGATCTGATCTGTGAAGGTGTGCATTTTGTGGAGCATCTCCTCCCAGGCCTTCCCCGAAAGGACATTTGCTTCGCGATAGACCTTCATCACTGATTCGATCAACGCATTGCGGAAGAACAATAATGCACGCGTGGCGTCCACTTCGTTTAATCCATAACGACGGGCACGCGAAGCGTAATCAAAACCTATCGCGTGTGCATCTGAGTCATCGCCTTGGGAAGCCAGGTAAGCCATTAGGCCCTGTGAAAGTGAGCGGGCGCTTTCACGATATTGTTTGCGCGCATTTTCATCCAGCTTTTTATACCAACTTTCAGACTCCAGGTTTGCCTCACCGATCTGCACACGGACGTTCTTCATGGCGGTCTGCAGGATGTTTTCCGGCTCCACGCGGACCTCACGCGCGGTCTTTGCCCATAGCAGCATTTCCTCACGCCGATAGCGCCGATGCCCGCCGGATGTGCGATGCGTTGGCAGAACTCCCTTATCAGACCAAAGCCGCACAGTGCTGGGATGCACTCCCAGCAATTCTGACGCGCCTTTGAGAGACAGCCATTCGTCGGTCATCATTATTGAGGGATTATAAAGGCTAATAAAGTTAATGGAACAGCAACGAGAAACGCTCTGACGATGACCCGCCGCGCCTGCTTGCGCACTTGAGCTATCTCAGCATCATCTTCGATCATTTCCTCTTTATCACCTGTTTTGCGCGAACCGCGCGAGGCAAGGGTTAGTCAGGTTTTGTCGCGTGCCTGGAAGTAACCAACCGCCGCAGCCCAAAACATGAATAGGAGAGGCAGCCGCCAGAGACGGTCCGCGTCAAATGCGATCAGCAAACCTAAAACAACAAGCGTGACAATAAACTGGCTGACCCCGAATCTCAAACGCTTCTGC
>JAXIPJ010000170.1:0-30817 GCA_045402985.1 Anaerolineales bacterium | reverse complement strand
TCTGTGGGCTTACGATGAGCCCAATCCCAGAGCGAAGCGCGCCAAACTATACTGGCACGACCTCATCTTCCCCATTACGAACACAACCATCAGCGACGACGAATCCGCATATAACCGCGTGTGGTATCAGGTTGAAGATGGCGGATATGTCTATTCTGGCGGTATCCAACCCGTCCGCACGATTCTGAATGAGCCTCAGCAAATTCCGCTCAGAGGTGCGCTGGGAGAGATCAGTGTGCCATATACCGAAGCACGTGTCGAACCAGATGGCAATGCTGAAGTTGTTTATCGCCTATATTATGAAACCGTTCATTGGATAAGAGCCAGTGCGCTTCACCCTGTGGATGGAAGTGTATGGTATTCCCTTTTGGATGATAAATTCGACACTTACTATTACGTCCCCGCGCAGCATATTCGCCTCATACCGGAGCTGGAGCTGGCTCCGTTATCTCCGCATGTTCCCAGCGAAAACAAACGGATCGAAGTGCGCCTGGACGAACAGCTGTTACTGGCTTACGAAAACGGACAGCTTGTCTTCGCCACGCGTGCATCCACGGGCGGGAAACGCCTGAGCGGAAAGTACACAACTCCGATTGGAGATTTCATCACCTATCATAAACGTCCCACACGGCACATGGCAAACGGTGACATCGCCTCCAGTGGCTTCGACCTGCCCGGTGTGCCCTGGGTGCTTTATATTACAGAGAGTGGAATTTCCTTCCATGGAACCTACTGGCACAACGACTATGGGCGTCCGCGCAGCCATGGCTGCATCAACCTGACTCCACAAGCTGCCAAATGGCTCTACCGCTGGACAACGCCAGCAGTGGCGCCTGATAAGCAACTGGCTTATGGTCATGTGGGGACGAGAGTAGAGATCAAGGTGTAAATGACGAAAATTAAAAGATTGATCGTATCTTTCATGATCCTCAGTGCAGTTCTGTTAGTGGCTTGTGGGATTGCTATTCCTATGCCAGCTGTTACCGCGGCAGCGACCCTAGTGCCAAGCCTTACGCCATTTATTCCTTCGATTACCCCTTCGCCTATTCCTACAATTACATCGACTCCTGATGTTTGTAATATAGCCCAAGGGCAGGACAAGATTCAGGTGATGTCCCAAGATCTTTTCACCGCATTGGAACCGGGAGGTCCTACGGTTTTTGACAGCATTTTGGCAGAACAGGATTCAGCTTGGGCTGACTTCCGTCAGAGTGATCATGGCGAGATAAGAAGCGCAGGAATTATCTTTCATGAAACCGCTTTTGGTCCTGAACTTGGCACGGGAGTAAACCCAGCGGTACTTTTAGTGACCTATAGCGTAGACTGGAACTGGGAACTGCCAGCCAATGGTGATTTGGTATCAGAGCTGGATCGGATCCGCGCTGCGCTTCATCAGCACGAGTTGGATTGGATATTAGGAAAGGTAGACCAGAGTCAGTATCCGCCGATTGCTAATGCCGCCACCTATGCCTTGTATCGTTACTTCAATGGTGATTTGTCCAAGTTGGAAGCTTGGTGTCGCACCTATGTCCAGGTATATGACGTATCGCCTTTGAAGTGAAGAACTTTGAAAAGTAAGTAATCAAGTATAAGAAAAAAGTAATAGTGGAACAAATTTCGCTTTTTTCCGGTTAAACTTATCAAATGCTCAACCCTCAAATATCCCGTCGTGATTTTCTCAAATTAGCCAGCGCGGGCACACTCGCTTTTGCACTGAGTGACCTGCGCCTTGAGCGCGTCCTTTCTGCATCACCCATCAAGCAGGGACGCATGACGTTAAGCGGCCTGCCGCTGTACGATGCACCCGCTTTCAATGCCAATAAGATCCATCACTTCAGGCAGGATGAAATTGTAGAGATCACCTCTATAGATGAAAATGGTGAGCCAGGTAACCCTTTCAACAGCGCCTGGTATCAGGTCAATGGAGAGGGATACACCTATTCAGGCTGGGTGCAGCCCGTGGAAACAAATTATCAAAAGCCGAAATTCAACATTCCTGAAAAGGGACAGGTGGGAGAGATCGTGGTTCCATTCAGCGATACAAGGAAAGCTCCTTATGTATATGCCGATAGGGGCTATCGTTTGTTCTATGGCACCACACATTGGGTAAAGAAAGTTGTCGTTACGCGCGAAGAAAAAAGCATCTGGTACGAGATTTACGATTTTTATCTCAAGAAAAACTTTTATGTATCGTCTCATGACATGCGGCTGATACCCAATGATGAACTATCCTTGCTATCCCCTGCGGTGCCGGACGCAGAGAAACACATCGTTGTTGATCTAAGCGCGCAATTGGTCACTGCATTCGAGGGAGAGAAACTTGTCTTTTCAGAGCGCTGTGCAAGTGGAGTGAAAGGCACTGATACTCCCAAAGGGGAATTTCGTACATATCATAAAGGTCCTTCAGTGCATATGACGAATGAGGGCGACGCGCTTGAGAATGAGTCAGTTTATAGCCTGCCTGGCGTGCCCTGGTGTTCATTCTTTACAGGAGCGGGCAATGCCTTCCACGGAACGTACTGGCACAATGACTATGGACTTCCGCGCAGCCATGGCTGCGTGAACCTGCCTTCAGAGGCAGCGAAGTTTATTTATCGCTGGACCCGGCCAAACGTTCCGGCTGATTCGGATTATGTCCATTTGCCAGGTGAAGGTACGAGCATCCAGATTTTTTAGCGCGCAGCAGCGACTTGAGTCGCTTTATACAGACGACTTCAGTCGTCACTACTTTTAGGAGAAAACATGAACCCAATTTTTCAGCATCCAAGTTATTTGCTCAAACGTCAAGCCATTGCGCTGACGGGCAAGTTCCGTTTTTATGACCCGCTGGGCAATTTAGTTATGTTCAGCGAGCAAAAGATGTTTCGTCTGCGTGAGGATATTCGGGTGTATTCAGATGAAGCCAAAACGCAGGAAGTGTTGAGCATCAAGGCGCGGCAGATCATGGATTTCTCCGCCTCGTACGATGTCGTGGATACGGCGATGAATCAAAAGGTTGGTGCGTTGCGGCGCAAGGGTTTGCGTTCGATCCTACGTGACGAATGGGAAGTGCTGGACGCGAACGACAACATGATCGGGTTAATATTTGAAGACAGCATTGGTCTGGCACTATTGCGGCGTTTCCTTCTGGGCTCCTGGCTGCCTCAGAACTATGACATTACCCTTGGCCAGACGCGCGTTGGGGACCTAAGACAAAACTTCAATCTCTTCCGATATGAATTGAATCTTGATTTCAGCATGGATGTGTCGCACAGTCTTGATCGCCGCCTTGGCATCGCCGCCGGTACTCTACTCGCCGCAGTGGAAGGAAAGGAAAGTAATTAATTTGATGTAGGGGCGGGGTTATCCCGTCTCCACAAAAACATTATGTCACGTCAACCTCTCTTCTCCGGGCTTGTTATTGATGAATTGGGCAACGTCGCTGAAAGCGCTCTGGTCGGCGATGAGCCTTGTTATGTTGTGGACGATGCCGGCTTTCGCCGCCATATTCCATCTGAGCAGGTGGACCGGGTGGTGCTGGGGCAATTTGCGGAATTGATGAAAGGCAGTGAGGGATTCATCTCTGAGCAGACTGCCAAGATGCTTGGGCAGGAAGATGTGTTCACCAAGGCCGCTATCGAACAACAATTGAAAAATATTGACAAACAGTTCGATCACTTACTGGATGCAGGCATCCCGGAAGATATGCGCGCTTATCTGGGAATGATGGGATTCAAGGTGATCATCAACGTGCATGGCGAGGTGGTTAAAGTGGAACAGCCTGGCATGGCTGGTGATGATGACGGGGAATAATTTGCAATAGTCTCATTTACTTAGATCATAAAGATACAAATACACTGAAGTCCCTGGCTGGCGGAACTCGCGCTTTTTGCTTCCGACTTGGTCGAGATAGGAGAGCAGAAAGTCCTTCTCGTTGAAATTCCCTTTTTCATAAACATGGGATATCAATACCCACACGCGCGCATGACCCTGAAAAGCTTTGATCTGTTTTAGGATGGCATCCGGGTCTTCGTAATCTGCGCGCAGGCCACCTATATAGGCGACGTCGTTCAGTGCGTACATGGGGGCATAGAACTTGAATGCTGGGACGGCTCCATAGGAAATGAACATTGAGTCGCCTTCTTGCCATGAGGCCTGCAAGAATCCCATGGTCGGACGAATATGCTCAAAATATTTGGGCATTATGAATTGTTCAAGTGCGCGCGTGATGGGAGCGTAGAGGACAAATCCACTTAACGCTAAAACGACAATTGTTGAAGCGATTGGATAGGCGCGCAATCTTTGAGTAGGAATTTCCAGCGATTTACCGATTAACAAAACTCCAATTGGAACGAGGAAAAGTCCCATACGCTCCAGAACAGGATATAAACCCAGGGAAGATGCGATCAGGGTGAAGAATAAGATACTTGCAAGCGTGATCGCAAATGCGCGCTTTTGCATGAACAGAACTGCCCAACCTGCCAGCATCAAAATAAATATCAAGCCGGACGCATATGAGAAGCCAAATTGCGAATCCATGTTCTTCTGAAAAGCAGTCAGGTACCAGCTCCAATCTGACCAGGGCAGTAGGGGGGCGAACGCATCCTGCCAGTATGCATGCATATAGGAATTGCTGCGAAGATCAGATAACGTAAGAGAATACAGAAGTGCCAGATCGGCCAACCATAGCATACCCATTAAAATTATAGATCTCATAGCTACAAAATCGCGCTTCGGGAAATATGTAATGAAAAGAGCGAGCCCGATCCCGGCCAGGACAAATAATGAAGGGTGCGAAAACCATAGAGCGAGTGATCCTGCAAAAGCGAGGGTTGCAAATGCTTTTCGAGAGGCTTGTTGAAATAATGTCTGGGCGCAAAACAGCAATACGATCGTCACAGCCACATCCACGATATATTGTTTCACTTCAGAAGAGTAATAGATCAAATGCGGATTGAACGCGAAGAGCGTCAGCGCCACCCAAAACCCCGCGCCGGATACAGACCGTTTGAGCAGTAGATAAAACATCCATAACGAGGCCAGCCCAATGAGGAAAGGAAAGAAGCGCAGGGAAAATTCGTTCCTTCCAAATATCAGATTGAATGTTTTCTCCACCAACATAAACCCCATGGGCGCGCCCTGGTCATAATCCAGCGGCTGGAATAGATCGCCGTAATTGCGGTTGACAATGTTCAAAGCCAGCATGGCTTCGTCCAGCCACAAGGAGCGGCCAGTGAGATATTGCCGAAGACGCAATAAAAATCCAGCCAGCAGGATCAGGAGGGTGAATATGTTTCCCCGCGCTGAAAACAGATTCAGTTTGATTCTGGCAGATTGGAATAGTTTTGTGTTCATGAAGAATCTGATTCAGATACTTTGCTTAAATCTCTCTGTTGTCGTTCTGGTTTGAGCGCAAAGAAACTATCCTTCAAGTTGAGCAGGGGCCTCTCAAGATATTTGTAACTGATGGATGCGACCAGCAGAGTGCCAATGAATGAAATTAGCGCGATGACTGGCTTCGCAAACGGGTCCACCACGCCAAAGTCACGGACGCGGATCGAGAACCAGATGACGGGGAAGTGATACACGTACAACCCATATGATATTTTTCCGAGATAACGTAGAGGCGGCAATTCCAGAAAACGGTTGAACAGTCGATTCTTTACGACGGAATAAATGGTGACTGCAAAGAAATAATTCAGCAGTGTATAAGCCCAAATGAATTGATAGGCGTTCGGTAAAAGAATTGGATACCCCAGTGATGAAATTGTTCCAATATCACCGGTGGCAATATATTGCGAAGCAAACCCAATGATAGGCAGAGATACAAGTAATGGAAGGAATTGTTCCTTTGCTTTCGGGATACCAAAGCGGCTGATATATGCGCCAAAGGCGAACGCGTCCATGTGGCTGAATGGGAGGGGGAAAATTGCCAGCGGAGCAGATTCGCCAAGGAAACGAAAAATCCCGGCACGATAAATGAGCAGGAAGGCAACACGAAAGATGAGCCCAAACGCTATGACGCCCAAAAACAATTTCTTGAGCGATTTTTCACGAACAAGCAGGATTAACAGTGGCCAGAAAATATAGAATTGTTCCTCCACAGATAAAGACCAGAAATGATCGAGGAAAAAGGAATAATTGAAAGCGATGGTCCCGAAAAAGAAGTCATACACATAAAAGACGGCGTACCAGACCTGGTCCAGGAATATCTGCATGTAAAGCGGACGGTATGAAATGGAATACAGCCAGAGCGCCAGCGCTGTCATCAGAATCAAATAAAAGTAATATAGAGGGAAGATCCGCAGGAAACGCCGGCCATAGAATTTGAAAAAATAATCCCTGGTGGCAAGAGTCTTTTTCATATCCAGCAGAATGCCTGTAATGAGAAAACCTGATAAGACAAAAAACAACGAAACCCCCATCCAGCCGAATTGGAGATAGTCTGTATGAAAGGCAAATACAAGTAAAAAGGCGATCGCGCGCAGGCCGTCCAGTCCCGGAATCATTGTGGATGATTGAAATACAGTTCTGTGATCATGTCAAGCATTCTCTTGCCTTGGTCAAATTATGCATACGGATTTTTTGATCAGCTGTGCTAGTCTTAGAGAAGGCGGAAATATGCGGTTATCAGCCAGGACAGCTGTTTGAATAACGGAATCAAGCGTAGGCCTGGAATGAGGCGTTTTCCACATCCGCAATATCAGTTGTATCCAAACTGCAATCTGTATAGCTGTTGTGGAATCCACTTAACAGGCGTAAAATAATCAGGCCGTTAGAATCGGCAAGGAAAAATGATGCATCTTACTGAAGAGAACGATCTAGGTTCCACTGAGAGTCAACCGCCAAGTAGTTGGCCGCGCGCCGCGGCACACATTGCAAGAATATATCCATGACAGCACGAAGGAGGTGAGCGCGTCTCCTGCGTGATGATTTCATGTACAGGAGGCAGGCATGCTCACCATTTATAAAACAACAGAGCACGGGCTCGAACAACTTGATTCCATGGCGAACGGCGCGTGGGTGAATGCAGTTGAACCGACGCCTGAGGAAATTCAAAAGCTTGTGAACGGGGGAATCGATGCTGAATATATTAATTATTCGCTGGACCTGGATGAAATGCCACGTATCGAACGGGATGATGATTACACATTCATCCTGATCCGTATTCCACATCGCCAGCCAGATAACGACATTCCCTATATCACCATTCCCTTGGGTATTATGATCAAAGGCAACATGATCGTGACGATCTGCCGTCATAACAAGGAAATGTTCAAGGTGCTTGCAAATGGAAAATATCGTTTACTCAAAACGGGCAAACGATATCGCTTTGCATTATATATTTTTCTCGAAACAGCCACGCGCTATCTCACACACTTGCGCGAGATCAACCGCATGACAGAAGCCATTGAAGACCAGTTGCAACAATCCACTCGCAACCGTGAGGTGTTGGAATTGCTCAAATATCAAAAGAGTCTTACCTATTTTGCCACTGCGCTGCGCTCCAATGAAGTGATGATGGAACGCGTCCAGCGCACACAGATCTTTAATTATTATGAAGATGACCAGGACTTGCTCGAAGATGTGCTTACTGAAAATCAGCAAGCCATCCAAATGACCAATATTAATACTGAGATCCTTTCGAGCATGATGGACGCATTTGCATCCATCATCTCAAATAATCTCAACGGCGTCATGAAGGGGCTGGCCGCCATCACGATCATCATCAACGTCCCGGCGGTCGTCGCGGCATACTTTGGTATGAACGTGGCTCTGCCAGGCGAAGGTCATCCATGGGCATTCTTAATGGTGCTCGGCATTTCCTCAGCCCTGACCGCATTGGCTACTTTTATTTTCTACAAGCGGGATTGGTTTTGATGTCTGCTGAACTTCTCCACGATGCAAAGGCCTTTTTGGGAGAGGGTCCTGTTTGGGATTCCCGCTCTCAAACGCTTTACTGGCTCGATATTCTCAATAAGCGCATCTTTGCGAATGCCGATCTATTGTTTCAGCTGGATGACCTGGCTGGATGCTTTGCCGCGCGCAAAGATGGTGGATTCACTCTGGCACTGAAGACGGACGAAGGGCAACGCTTCAGCTTCGCGGGACTTGATCTGGATTCCACCAAATTGACTCTGCTCTCACCTTTGGAGAATGAACTGCCCGGCAACCGCTTCAACGACGGTAAATGTGACCCACGCGGCCGTTTCATCGCCGGCACCATGGACCTGGCTGAAAAGGATGCAACCGGCTCGCTGTATTCATTCGACGGAAGATCCATCACAAAACTATTGAGCGGCATCACCGTCTCAAACGGTATGACATGGAGCGCAGATCACAAAACCTTTTATTACATAGACACACCCACACGAGAAGTAAAAGCATTTGATTATGATATCGAATCAGGTGCGATTGCCAATTCGCGCGTTGCGATAAACGTCCACGAATCGTTGGGTTGGCCCGATGGTATGACGTCTGACATGCAGGGGAATCTATGGATCGCGATGTGGGGCGGCGCGCAAGTGACAAAGTGGGACCCGAATACAGGTAAGTTGCTGGAGCAAATTCCAGTCCCGGCCCTGAATGTATCTTCCTGTATCTTTGGCGGAAAAAATTTGAACGAGCTCTACATTACATCTGCGCGCAAAGGGCTGGATGAGGCCGCGTTGAGGCGCTATCCGCTTACGGGTGGAGTGTTCCGCCTGCAGACGAATGTCGAAGGCATGCCCACGTTCGAGTTCACAGGGTAAAATCTGAGGGGAGAAAACGCCCCATGTCAAAAAGGATAGAGTACATTGATATTGCCAGAGGCATTGGCATTTTGCTGGTCGTGCTGGGGCATAATGATTTTGCGTTGGTATCCCCATTTGCCTATAAGGTGATTTACTCCTTTCACATGCCGTTGTTTTTTTTCCTATCGGGGTATTTTATTAATCCGTCCATTGGGTTTTGGGAATTCATCAAAAAGCGATTTAACTCGCTCTTGAAACCCTATCTCTTTACGATCTTTATGATCTATTTCGTTTCGGTTTCGTTTGAGAAGATGGGTTTTCAAACAGCAATTTTCCGGATCACAAAATCATTATATGGAAGTGGATATTATATAGACTGGGTGCAGTTATGGTTCCTGCCGCATCTGTTTGTGGTGAGCTTATATGCATATATGTTTGTCTTTGTGATGAGCAGGTTTAAGCAGCGCTGGCTCACCTGGGTTGTCCTTTTGGCAATCCTGGCAATTTCCATTCCGCTGCTCAAAACGTTCTATCCGTTTCCATTCCAATTGTTTGGAAAGGACTACGAACTCTTTGGCCTGCCCTTCAGCCTCGACCTGGTATTGTTAAGTGGGTTTTTCTTTATCCTGGGAAGCGAGATCAGGCAGGTCACATCTGAAGAAACTTTTAGCAATCCCATCCTTTTGGCTGGCACCAGTATCGCTTTGCTTTTGATGAATTATTTTTTTGATGCGCGTATTGACCTGAATACGAGGTTATATGAATCATTCGTCATCAATACTGCGGAGTCGATCATTGGAATATTGTTCGTTCTTGCGCTCTCAAGGCAGATCGAACTTCGCACTGAAAGACTTGCTTCGTTGTTTAAATATCTGGGGCAGGTCTCGCTGATCATTCTGATCTTCCATGTTCCCATTCAGGATTTTTGGGGTCAGAAAATTCTGGGACTTACAGGTAATACCGCGCTTTCCATCTGGACCGGTTTCGCAATGGGTGTGGCGGGCTCGCTCCTCATTTATGAGTTGTTCATCAAAGCGAATCCTGTCGCTTCCTTTTGGTTTGGGAGAGAGGCTGTATTGCCTGAAAAGAAAGAGCTTGCCGTGCCAGATTATAGTAAGTAATCGGTAAGGATAATTTTACAAAGCTAAGCTCTTAGGGGCATCGCCGCCGAGGACGGCGGCTTGAGCGGTTGAAGATTTGATAAGAAGAAATCACCCCGTATTTTGCGGGGTGATTTTCAAATTATCAAAGAGTGATTTTTATTTGTCCACGGGCTGTGAGACTGGGGCGGAAGTAGTTGCCCGTCTTGCTTGCTCATCCTGTACAGTCTGGATACCGTTGTTCACCTGATTCGTGATCCGTTCGAGTTCTGCCTGGAGTTGCGTGAGGCTGTCTATCACGTATTCATCCGCGTCACCGCGTGTGTTTTCAGCCTCAGCGCGTGCATGTGCGGTGATCTGTTCTGCGCGGCGTTGAGCTTCAGCCGTGATCATGTCTTTCGTTACGAGTTGATCTGCTTTCTGGCGGGCGATCTCCAGCGTGCGATTGGCTTCTTCCTGCGCCTGAGCAAGGACACGGTCACGCTGACCCAGCAATTGTTGTGCCTTTTTCACTTCCTCGGGGATGGCAATGCGCATCTGGTCAATGATATCGAGCATGCGGTCTTCATCCACCATCACATTGCGCGTGAGGGGAATATTTTTGCTCTCGTTGAAGAGTTCTTCCAATCGGTCAATCAGTTGCAGGATGTCCATAGGATTCCTCCTCCATTTGGAGGTTGGGTTAATGGCAATTCTAGCACAATTTAATCGCGAAGCGAATTGGGAAAAGATTGCTGTTCGTCCAGTTCAGCGACCTTCTCCTTAAATGCCTTTTCAACATGAGGTGGCACCATGCTGGAGACATTCCCATTCAACATGGCGATCTCGCGCACTGTTGTTGAAGACAGGAAGGTATGTTCTTCAGCGGTGATGAGGGCTACGATCTCAATATCGGGCGCAAGGCGATGGTTCGCCAGTGCCATGCGGAACTCAAACTCAAAATCTGAAAATACACGTAAACCGCGCACGATCACTTGAGAATTTAATTTACGCGCAAATTCGACGGTGAGACCGCTGTAGCCTGTGACTGTGATCTTGGGATTATCTTTGAATGCTTCACTTACCAAAGCCATTCGCTCTTCAGGCGAGAACATAAGCGATTTAAGTGGCTTGTCATATACTGCCATGATGACTTCATCGAAGAGACGCGCGGCGCGCTCGGCAATATCCATGTGGCCGTAATGAATGGGGTCGAATGTTCCGGGGAATAATGCTCGAACCATAATAGTCTTCTAGTCTCCTGGTCATTAGTCTTATAGTCTTCGAGCGCTCAAGAAGTTGGCTGGTCGCGTTTGTTGACTACCAGACTACGTGACCAGCCAACTAACAGACTAACTTACATCCCCTTTTCCTTCACCCCAAAATCGTGCAAAGGCTTCGGCAAGCAATGCATGTTCAGGGCGACTCAAATCTGAGTCTTTCTCGAACAAAATTTGTGCCTGGGTGCGGGCCTTTTCGATCAACTGGACATCCGTCAGGCTTGCCATGCGGAGTCCGCTGGCGTAGCCAGATTGACGCGTACCCAAAAATTCGCCTGGACCGCGTAACTGCAAATCTTTTTCTGCCAGCAGAAAGCCATCGTTCGATTCAGCCATGGCCAGGAGACGTTCATTCTCTGTTGCATTCTCATGAGTGGGAATCAACAAGCAATAAGATTGATCTGAGCCGCGCCCAACACGCCCGCGCAACTGATGCAACTGTGCCAGACCGAATCTGTCTGCGCCTTCAATAAGCATCACAGTTGCATTTGGGACATCCACACCCACCTCAACAACGGTTGTGGAGACCAAGATGTTGTACTTACGGTCGCGGAACTTGAGCATGGTCTCATCTTTTTCGCTGGGACGCATCCGTCCGTGTAACAGACCCAACTTAAGATCCGGGAATACTTCCTTCGAAAGAGTCTCGTAATCATCCACTGCGGCGCGCGCTTCGATCTTTTCACTCTCGTCGATCAATGGATAGATGATGAAAGCCTGTTTGCCATCTTTGATCTGCCCGCGCAGCAAAGTAAAGGCGCGTTCACGTTCCTGCGGCCTGAGCACATATGTATTGATCGGCTGACGACCCACGGGCATTTCATTCATGATGGATATATCGAGGTCGCCGTATAAGGTTAATGCTAATGAACGCGGGATCGGAGTTGCTGTCATAACCACCAAATGCGGACTCGTGCCTTTGCTTCTGAGTTGAGCGCGTTGTTCCACGCCGAAGCGGTGTTGTTCATCGATGACTGCCAGTTGCAATTCGCCGAATTGAACAGGGTCTTCGAGGACTGCATGCGTACCGATAACGATCTTGATCGTGTTGTTTGCAAGGCCTGCACGGATCTCCTCCTTCTCCGCTTCAGATGTGTCGCCAACCAATAAGCGAATCTCTTCAGGCTTTAGGAGCTCTTTGAGAAGATTTGTGAAACTGCGATAGTGTTGTTCCGCGAGGATGGACGTGGGGGCCATGATGGCGACTTGCGCGTCATTTGACGTAATGATGCCAGCGGCTAACGCCGCAACTACTGTTTTGCCGGAACCCACATCGCCTTGCAAGAGTCTGTTCATGGGCTGGCCAGAGTCGAGGTCAGTGCGGATGTCTTTGAGCGCGTTTTGCTGGGCAGATGTCAGAGTAAAAGGAAGGCTGGCTAAACGCGCACCCAGCCACTCGTCCGCGACAGAGAAGCGTTTTGCTTCCACAGATTTCCAATCCTGCTTCTGGCGCAGAACCCCCATCTGCAAATAAAAAATTTCATCGAAGGCGAGTCGTTCACGCGCGGCCTTGAGCTTATCCTGCGAATCGGGAAAATGGACTTGCAGCAATGCATCCGCCAGCCGCATAAGGCGCGCAGAGCTGCGCACACTTTCGGGCAGGGCGTCGGGGACATTGGGCGCCCAATATTCAACGACCTGTTTCATCAAACCGCGCAGCCATTTTTGGGCGACGCGTTCGGTCAGAGAATAGATTGGGACGATGCGGTTGGTATGCAGGTTGTCTGTTTCAACCGATTCCCAATCCGGGCTGTTCATCACCAGCCTGCCAAGATATTGATCGACTTTGCCAGAAACAGACAGCGCGTCACCCTGCTTGAATCGATTCGCAAGCCAGGGCTGGTTGAAGAAGGATAATCGTAAGGCGGCAGTTCCGTCGCTGAGGATGACTTCAACGATGCTGGCCTTGCCGCCACGTATCGGGCGTGTGGTCACATTTTGGATCGTGCCAATTACCGTTACCTGCTCGCCATACCAGAGTGATTTGATTGGCTTGAGTTGAGAATAATCATCGTAGCGGCGCGGGAAGTAATAGAGCATGTCGCCGAGTGTGTGCATGCCAAGTTTGGTAAGCGTCTCTGCGTGACGCGGGCCCACACCCTGCAGCACGGTCAGCTTTGCATCCAGGGCAGCGGGCGTGGCGGAGGTGCGTGCACCAGGCACACTGTCTGAACGCGGCGGAGATGTCGGACGCGGTTTTTGCTGAGATTGTTCCTGTTTTGGAGGTTCAGGTGCAGGTTGAGATGGACGCGGCTTTTGCTGGATTCCTTCGCCATTATTCGGGGCGCTGCGTTGTTTCTGTTGTGTGTCTGGATATGTATCCCCAATGCGCTTCCACAAACCTTTCAACGCGTCGGCGCGGGACTGGGGGCTGAGTCCGTCATAGGAGCGGAGCCTCTGCACGACAGCCTGGATGACCTCTTCCTTAACCCCATCGACGCGGGCTTCCCCTTCCCAGAAATCGAGCATTTTGGCGAGTCCGCCAATTATGGCGCTGTTTGCATATCCGTTCTCGTGTTCGAGACGGAAGAATTTACGTAATTTCTCTAATGAGGGCTGCATCAGGTAATTTTATCATGGGGGAGATAAAGTATTATTTTCCCATTTGCTCCAAAGACGGCACAAGTTCATACACCCCAGACTTGCAATAATAGACTTTATACTTCTCTCCCTCCTTAAACGTGCGGCTCATACCCTCGCCAAAGGCAAATTTCTTTTTGCCTACAAACACATAATATGTGGTGCCGCCTTCGCTACTTTCTTCGTCCAGGCGGATCTTTCCCTGTGCGGATTGAATTTGGGCATTCATCAGCCGTTGAGAGATTCGACGCGCCAGCCAGATGCTAAAAGCAAGGATGATAGCCACAGCCACTATCGTTGCGGGAAATACCAGCAGGTTGAGCGGGTTTGAAAATAATGCCGCGCGCGAATCTTCATTTTGCAAGTAAAGCGCCAGAATGATGCATAACCCCAGGGACAGGAAACCAACGGTAACGTACACACTTGTCCACGAAGAACCGCGGATGCCGCGCGCCGTCATATTCAGCCATTCCCTTTGGCGTGGGCTGACGTATCCGCGTTGGTTTGATTTGAGGTCTTCTTCGGTGAAGTCGAATAGGTTCATGCTCTCTCTCTTATTAGACTTTCCATTTTATGGCACGGTCCACTTGACACCATCTACATCTAAAAATTTATCATCGTCTGACCATGTAATTACAGGATAAAACCAATTATCAGTAACCTCCAATTCGCCTACCACCTTTACATCACCAGCCAAAGAAATTATAACTAGTTGGTGATCTGCATTAATGGTAGCAATTTGCTTATTATCATGCGACCAAAAAGCGGGTAAGGGATGAAATCTAGTTTGCGAACTATAACCAAGTTCCACGCCTGTAGCTGAATACATGCTGCCCGTCCAATTGTTCGGGTAATAGTCTTCCTCTGGTGTTCCATTGAACATGATTTGCCTGCCCTTAAGATCGGTTGACCCGACCTGCCACAGTCCACCATCCAAACGCAGGCTGTCATCATCATTTATTGCAGGAAAAACCACATATGCCCAACTCATATCCTTATTGAAAGAAATATACCGGGCTTGTTCAAAAAGATTTTGGACTTGAAGCGTTTCAGGGTTCAAAACAATCAACCCAAAAGGAGTTCTCGGATCAGCAGTGATACCTGAATCAATCGGACGGCTGATGATATAAAACTCTTTACCATCTTTGCTCCAGCCGATAAAATCGATTAAGTTGCCAAATGTATCAGAGAAAATCTGAATCAGACCCTTTTCTAAGTCTACAACTGAATATTGATATATGTTGTTTTCTCCTGTACTGATGCCACATTGGTATTGAGACACATCAAAAGTTATCCAGTGCTCATCCGGTGAAATGGATGGAGGCTGCGCGAGGCAACCCAGGCCATCCTTATCCCACCATCCAATAGACTTGCCAGAGCTATTATCGAGCACATTATAAAATCCATAGACTCTATGATATTCAATCATCAAAACATTATGAGTTGCCCAGCGAAAATCAGAATAGTAGGATTTTTCGACTAGCAACGGATTCTGAAATGATGATTCGTCAAATGGTCGGACTACATAAATACCACAAGCGTCTATAGCAAGAAAATGTCCATCAGGACTCCATAACATTCTTACGTTACAGCCAAGAAAGAGTGGATTATCGACAAGACTTACATGCAATAATTCCGGCTGATTCCGATCGGGACGCCAGCGCATAATTGAATCGTATCCAAGAGCAAAGGTTGCATATGAGCCATCAGGAGACCAACGGACTTGCTGGTCGCAATCAGATATATATGGATAAGTAGAGACAATTTCATTCGTTTGCACATTGAAAAGGATTAAAAAAGGATCCTTGCAGGCAACTGCATGGATGCCATTCGACGAAATAATTACTGGGTCATTTGGGCCAGGCAATGCTGGTGTCTGTGTTGGCTCTATTATGAATGGAACCGTTGGAAACGCAAGCGCGGTCCCAGTCATTTGAGGAATGGTAATCTGCTCTGGAATGGACGATGGTGCGTCAGTGATTGCCTGGTTCACACCTGGGGCGGTTGATTGTGGCGGAACCCCCAACGCTTCGCATGCTACGAGAACAACAGAAACCATTATCAAACAGAATACTCTTTTAAGGTATTTCATTTTCTCCTCCTAATTGCCACTTTCATCTGTGAAGAAGATATCAGTATCAAAAGCCCAAATCGGTTATTCTGTTTTCACGTCAATGATCCGATCCAATCGAAAATTACGTTCCGCCTTTCGCAAGTGACAATACGCCTGCAAATAAACATAATCAGACAGGCCCATCACCTGTTTGGGTGTCACCCAGCGTTGGGTTTCTTCGCCTTCTCCATCCACGTAACGGATGAATAATCTCTTGCTGCTGTAAATAGCCTCACCCAATTCGGTGGGGAGTTGGATACCATCATTGGGCCAGACCGGCGAGTTGTAAATGCCGATATATTCATCCAGCGGTTTGTTGAATTGCTTTAGCTCCTCCATCATCCCAAAAAAGATACCGCGCGCGGTGTGAGCATCGTCCAGGGCGCGATGAGCAGTTGTCAGCGGAACCTGGAATGCCTCGGCGATAGATGCCAGCGCGTAGGATGGGATCTCAAAGTATTGACGCGCCAGCATCAACGTATCAATGAGATTTGGGATCTGGATCTCGCGTCCCAAACGACGAAACTCGCTATCCAGAAACTGGATGTCGAACTGGGCGTTATGGCAGACCACCACTGTGCCCCGCAGCCACTCCACGAGGACGTTCGCAACATTAGCGAATTTCGGAGCAGTGGACAGCTCTTCGTCCGTGAGACCGTTGGTGCTGGCTGCTCCCAGCGAAAGCAGACGTTCGGGGTTGATGAGAGTCTGGACCTGTTGCTTGATGCGTTTCCCCTCCGTGAGCACGATGCCCACTTCACAGATGCGATCCCCGAACCATGGAGAGAGCCCTGTCGTTTCGAGATCTAAAAAGGCGAAGCGTGCGCTGGCAATATCGAACATGCCGCTATTTTAACAGCGAAAACGGCTTTCCTGTTGGATACAATTCAGCAACGCTCGCGCGGTAGATGGTTACCTCGCCGCGGCCGTGGACATTCCACGAATTGTTTTCAGCGTCGTCGATCATTCCAGTCTGTTCATCAATGCCGATCAGTATAACATCAGGAATTTTTTTCGCAAGACGCGGTACCCAACTTTTCCCGAACGTATTGTGATGCGGCAGGACGAGCGAGTTCGGAACAAGATTTAATCCTTTATGGACTCTTCCCGCGCTGGGATCAAAATAAAATTCACACATCACCATCGCTCCCGCACTAGACCCGGCGATGACCGCGCCGTTCTGATACGCCTCCAATGCCGACTGCCATGCAAGGCTGTCCTTTAGCGTTTGGCCCAAATAATGTGTGAACCCCCCGAGCAGGTAAATGAGTTTTGCATCCCGCAGGGATTGCGCGATGTTTTTATCATCTGCTCTTATTTTGGTGATCAATGGAACCGAGATAACATCCCTGGCGCCCAAACTTTGAAACCAGCGAATACCATTATTTCCGGCGCGTTGATGATTGTTATCCGGCGCGGCCGCAGTTGGGATGATGCGGATCGGTGCGTCGAACCCGCCAGCCAGTTCAATGGCACGTAGATCAGGGTCACGCATGCGCCCGCCAAATTCCGCACCGCCTTCAAGAAGTAAATAGCCCATGATCTCACCATCCAAATTCATCGAACTGTATTCGGTTCAAATGATTATGTAGCGCCCGTCTCACGTAAGGGACTGTATTCGCTGGTAATTTATCTATATCCGCCCAGTGCAAGTCATCACACTTATCTGGCTCGGCGTTAAATGGTTCACCCAACCATTTGATCGCATGTACGAAAAAATCGACACGTTCATCGTCCTCAACGCGATGCATCACGGAGGAGAAGACTATATCGTCTGCTTCTATCTTCACCCCAACTTCCTCCTGGGCTTCACGAGCGGCCGCGGTCATCACGGTTTCGCCGCCATCCAAATGTCCCGCGGGGACGCTGTATTCACCATCGCGATAACCGGTGTTGAAGCGTCGCAACAATAATATTTCATCCTGGCGAAAGAACAGGAGGTGCACAGTAACGGGGAATTTTGCTCGCATAAATAAATTTAGATAAGAATTATGTCACTCTGAGGGAGCGTTCGTTGCGACTGAAAAGTCTCGGATTTCAGAATTAGAGACCCTTCGCTACCGCTCAGGGTGACATTTAAGATTGGAAATATTTCTCCCAAATCAGTTTCTTCCTTTCCTCAGGAATGAAAGACGACTCGAAGGCATAACGATTACAGGCCGCGATATCGTCCATGCTCATGCCCAGCACTTCATGCGCGATGCGATATTCATTGTTCAGGTTGGTTTCGAGCACTTCAGGGTCGTCAGAGTTGATTGTCACGCGCACGCCGAGATCAAAAAGTTTTTTCAGCGGATGTTCTTCGATCCTGCGCACGGAGTTGGTCAGGTAATTGCTCCATGGGTTGAGCTCCAATGTGATGTTGCGCTCTTTGATCAGTTCCACGACCTGCATATCTTCAATGGCATGGATACCATGACCAATACGATCTGGATTCGCGAGTTCAATTGTCTCTTTCACAAATGAGGCGGGAGTATCTTCGCCTGTATGGATGGTTACTTTCAGCCCAGCGTCTTTCGCCTTCTGGATCGGTTGAACGAACTCACGCAGAGGGAAGTCTCTTTCGCTGTCCGCCAGATCCACCCCAACAATTTTATCCTTATGACGGATGGCCCAGTCCACTGTTTTGACGCACGACTCGGGACCCCTACTCCGTGAAGTAATGGCAATGTAGCCAATTGCCATATCAAACTCGCGTTCAGCGCGTTCCCTGGCGCGCAGGAGACCTTCAAGACATTCATCCCAATTCAAATTGTGTCCGTGAAAGGCCCAGTCGGGTGAGAAGCGCACTTCAAGGAGTTTGATGTTTTGTTTGGCTGAATCTTCGAATAATTCCCAGGCGATGCGTTCTACCACTTTTGGTGAGGTGATGCTGTTTTGAAAAATCGCGAAAGCTGCCAGCACGGTTTCCAGATCGCGCATTTGATCATAAATTTTTACATGCCTGTCCAGTTCGCTGGCTTGATGGGATGGTAATTTCAAATTGTATTCCTTGGCAACGTCAATGATCATCTGCGTGCGGATGGCACCTTCGAGATGAATGTGTATTTCCGTCTTTGGAAGATCGTTATATTTCGGATCGAAGTTTTTCATGGGTGACTGTTAGTTCTATTTTACCCGTAGGCCACTCTTCAAGTGTGACCTACATTCCCAATCTCAACGCGGCTTGCAACAGAACATTCGCGCCGTTCACACAATCCTCCCATTTGGTAAATTCGCGAGGTGAGTGACTTGCACCATCCACAGATGGGACAAAAATCATGCCAACCGGGCAAAGGTCCGTAAGTGATTGTCCATCGTGCCCCGCGCCGGATGTGAGCGAATTATGCGTCAACCCCAGATCCTCACAGGCTTCTGCATAAGCGCGTTGAACTTTATCATGCATCATACTGGGTGAATGTTTACCGAGATCTTCAACTTTCAATTCCAGACCAAAACGCTGCGCCTCCGCTTTTGCGCTGGCGATCAAAACAGAGTCAAGATGTTTGAACTCCTCTTCATCCGGCGAACGAAATTCAAGCGATACATCCACACGCGCCGGGACGATATTAAATGCACCTGGCGCAAAATCCATTTTGCCCACATTCGCCACGCAATTCGGGAAATCTCTCGTTACAATCTCGCGCGCCGCGAGCGTGAATGCGCTTGCTCCCAGTGACGCGTCGAGTCTATCATCCATGGTTGTTGAGCCAGCGTGGTCAGCGCGGCCGATGAACGTGAGCCGATAAGACCTAATGCCAACAATCGCGGAGACGATTCCAATATCCATGCCGGCGCGTTCGAGCCGCTTGCCCTGCTCAATGTGCAGTTCGAGATAACCCGCCAGAGACTCTTTTGCACGCCTGGCGCTCAACATGCTTTCATCCGATAAGCCTGCGCGTTGCATGCCTGCGACCAAATTTTCGCGTCCACCTCGCGGACTTTGCAAAGTTTCCGCCTTGAGATGACCTGCCAATGCCGCGCTCCCAAGCAGGCCAACCAATGTGCCTTCTTCATCTGTGAAATCAATCGCTTCCAGGTTGACCTTTAGCCTGATCCCGTTTTCTTTGACAATTTTCAACACCTCGAGCGCAGCCATGACACCCAGCGCGCCGTCGAAGCGCCCGCCATTCGGAACGGAATCAAGGTGAGAGCCAAGGAGAAGAGTCTGTGCCCCCGCTTCGTCTTCACTCGCCTGTCGGCTCGTTCCGCTCACCTGTGCCTGCGGCACTGGCGCGGGCAGCGCGAGGAAGGCAGAATGATTCCCAGCTCCATCCGTGCGGAATTCCAGTCCCGATCTTTCCACTTCATCACGAAACCATGAGCGCGCCGCGAGATGCGCCTCACTGAATGTAGGACGGTTCACACCACCGTCGCCTGTCGCGCCGATCAAAGCCAGTTCGTTAAACGCGGCAAGCATACGGTCCGAATTGACGCGCAAATCTTTTGTCATGACGAAGTCTCCATGCGTAAGAAATGATGAGGGGCGGATGTCTATCTGCTAATCATTTTATCTGAATAAGGAATAACCATGGATTTCAAACTGACGATCTTCTCCGATTACATCTGACCGTGGTGTTATGTCGGCCAGGGTGTGGTCGAGAAACTGAAAGCAAAATATCAAGTGGACGTGGAGTGGCGTCCATTCTATTTGTATTTCGATACGCCACCAGAGGGAAAAGATCTGCCTGAATATGTTAAGCGGGCCCGCGCCAATGGCTCGGAAGAGCGGCTGAGTTCCATTGCCAATCAATATGATATGGAGTTTGTCTCTACAAAGCGAATTTACAACACGCGCGTCGCACACGAAGCTACAGAGTACGCGCGTGAACATGGTAGCCCCGCTCATTTCAATTCCCTCATTCAACGAGATGAGCGGGGTAAAGGGAATGAATTTCACCATGTGGTGTTCCGCAAAGTTTATGCGGATGGGGAGGATATCAGCAAATGGGATGTGCTTCGTTCTGCCGCTGAGGAAGTGGGCTTGAACGCGGACGAAATGCAACAACAGGTGGAAAGCGGAAAATACACTGCGAATGTTGCTGATCAGGTCCGTTGGGCATATCAAATTGGCGTGACAGGTGTGCCCACGTATGTGATCAATGATCGCTATGCAATTGTCGGCGCGCAGCCTTATGAAGTATTTAAGAACGCGCTAGAACAGATCATGAATCAAAAAGATTGAACAATATTAGCTGGCTTTGTTTGATTATTAATTGTGGATTTGAGGGTTGATAATATACCGCAAGTATAAATTTCAATTTAATTACTTTAGGTTTTGAGGGAACCCCAGAGGGTCATATAGACATTATAATAGTTGCAGGTACTCTGAAGTAAAAGTGGGATATAGAGTGGGTCTCAGTTCTCCTTTTATCGCAACTGGAAGGTAGAGTATGACGACAAAACAAACAGCAAGGCGAACCAAAAAGAATGACAAAGAATCTCGCATCCCGGATCACAAATCAATTGCGAATATCCTTGAAAGGATCAGCGATGGGTTTGTAGCATTTGACGCACAGATGAACTATACCTACGTCAATGAGCGAAGTGGCCAACTGCTCGGACGCAAGCCTGAAGACTTGATCGGCAAGAACTACTGGAAGGAATTTCCCGAAGCCAAGGGCACACCATTTGCTGATGCCTATGTGCGCGCCCTGGAGACGCAAGCCCCAATTCAATTCGAGAATTATTATGCTCCATGGGACCGCTGGTTCGAGAACCGCATCTATCCATCCCAAGATGGGCTGGCGATTTTCTTTACAGAGATCACTGAACGCAAACGCGCCGAAATACAACTTAACGCAAGTGAGGAACGCCTGGAACGCATTGTTGAGACGATCCCAGATGGCATTATGATAGTTGATCGCGAAGGTACTATTACCTACGCCAATTCCTCTGCCGAAAAAATTCTTGGGTTGACGCGCGCCACAATTACTGAACGATCTTACAATGACCCGAAGTGGAAGATCACAAGTGTGGATGGAAGTCCGTTTCCCGATGAAGACCTGCCCTTCACGCGCGTGATGGCGAGTGGTCAGGCCGTCTATGGCGTGGAACATGCAGTTGTTTATCCTGATGGCAGGCGTATTATTTTATCCATCAATGCAACTCCCATGCACGATGCGCAGGGCGAACTTACTGGGATGATCGCTGCGGTTACTGACATCACTGAGCGCAAGCGGGTGGAGGCAACGATTAAACGCGAAAGCGATTTCTCCAATGCCCTGATAGACAGCCTGCCTGGAGTCTTCTATTTATATGATGAAGAACTAAGATTTCTCAGATGGAACAAAAACTTTGAAAAAGCCACCAGGTACACAGGGGCAGAAATTGCGAAAATGAGCCCACTCGACTTTTTTGTCGGAACAGAGAGGGATTTGATTGCAGCACGTATTAAAAATGTCTTCGCGACAGGTATCGCGGAGGCAGAAGCAAATTTTCTCTCGAAGGATGGGACGCTTACGCCGTACTACTTTACAGGACTAAGAACGCAGATAGATGATAAGACTTGCCTCATTGGAGTTGGAGTTGATATCACCGAGCGCAAGCGCGCTGAGGAAATCATGGAAGTAAGCGAAAGGCGTCTCTCGCTGATCTTCGATACAGTGAGTGATGTTATCTTTCTTCTATTAGTTGAGCCGGAAGACTGCTATCGTTTCGCCTCCGTCAACCCCACATTGCTTGCGGTGACCGGCCTGACGCATGATCAGGTCATTGGCAAACGGATCGAAGATGTGTTGCCGGAAACGGCTCACGCACTCGTGATAGGCAAATATAAACAAGCCATTTTGGAAAATAAAACAGTGAGATGGGAAGAAGTATCTGTGTATCCTACTGGTACACTTTATGGCGAGGCTGCGGTAACCCCTGCCTGGGATGCTAATGGAATCTGTACCCATCTCATTGGTTCGGTACACGATATTACCGAAATCAGGCGCGCTGAAGAGGAGATTCGAACGCTGAACCAGGAACTTGAACAGCGTGTTGTCGAACGCACCGCGCAATTGCAGGCTGCCAACAAAGAACTGGAATCTTTCTCTTACTCTGTTTCCCATGACCTGCGCGCTCCCTTACGTGCAATCAGTGGCTTTGCCGAGATCATCGCCCGCCGTCACCGCGCCAGTCTAAATGAGGAAGGCCAGCATTATTTCGATAACATTGTTCAGGCCAGTGAAAGGATGGGGCATCTCATTGACGACCTCCTGAATTATTCGCGCATCGGGCGCGGAGCTGTACGTCGCGAAACAATCCCTTTGCGAAATGTCTTGGCTCCATTGGAAAATGACTTCGCTGCACGCTTGAAAGATATTGGCGGAACGCTGGAGATCGCTGCGGACCTGCCAAATGTGATAGGCGACAAAACCTTGCTCAACCAGGTATTCACCAATGTGCTGGAAAATGCGCTGACCTATCGAAAACCAGATACACCATCAGAGATACGTGTTACATGGGAGGCAGAGCGCAAAGCAGTTATTATTTGCGTCAGAGACAATGGTATTGGCATTCCCACTGAGTATCACGAGAAGATCTTCAATATTTTCCAACGCCTGCATAGTGAAGACGATTATCCTGGAACGGGCATTGGTCTCTCAACTGTCAAGAAATCAGTTGAATTACTTGGTGGAAGTGTGTGGATTGAATCTGAGGTTGGAAGGGGCAGTAATTTCTTCATCAAGTTACCAAAGGAGTGAGTATGGATACGCCTGCCCACATCTTGCTGGTCGAAGACAACCGCATGGATGTTGAATTGACTCTTGACGCATTCAAAGAAGCGCGGCTGCTCAACACCATCTATGTTTCCCCCAACGGACAGGATGCCCTGGATTATCTCTTCGGGCGCGGCAAATACGCTGATAGAAATACTTACCCAATGCCCAATTTGGTGTTGTTGGATTTGAAACTGCCCGGCGTTGATGGTTTCGAGGTTCTACGCCAGGTCAAGTCGGCCCCTATTCTTAAGCGCTTACCTGTCGTCGTTCTTACATCGTCCAAGGAAGAAGGAGATCGCGCCCTTACCTATGATATCGGTGCCAACAGTTACATCGTCAAACCAGTTTCATTTAATGGATTTCTCGATGTCATCAAACAGATCGAAGGCTACTGGATCTCACTGAATGTCGCCCCTCCGGATGGTGACACATTATGACCAGTCCGATTCGCATTCTATACGTTGATGATTACCCCCTTGACCGCCAATTGGTGCGGGATGCACTGGAAAAAGAACACGGTGGGTTTCAAGTGACTGAAGCCGCCTCACGCACGGAATTTGAAGCTGCTCTCGCTAAAGATAGCTTTGATCTCGTTCTAAGCGACTTCAACATCCTAGGCTTCGAAGGTTTGCAGGTGTTGGACGCTGTCCATGCTAGGGACGCGCGAATCCCTGTCGTGATCGTGACAGGCACAGGGTCCGAAGAAGTGGCGGTGGAGGCGATGAAACGCGGCGCGGCCGATTACGTCATCAAAACGCCGAAGCATATTCAACGCTTGCCTATCACGATTCACGCAGTGCTCGAAAAGAAATACCTGGAAGAAGAACGCAAACGGGCTGAAGAAAGGTTTCGTAGCATTTATGAAAATGCAGTGGAGGGTATCTATCAATCTTCGTTGGAGGGCCGCTATCTGAGCGTCAACCCGGCCGCGGCGCGCATCTACGGTTACGATTCGCCGCAGGAGATGATCGCTCAGGTAACAGACATCAAAACCCAGATTTATGTGCGATCTCAAGATCGCGAGGTATTCATTCGTTTATTGACCGAACATGGGATAGTTGAAAATTTTGAAGCTCCCAATTATCGTAAGGATCGTTCGATCATTTGGATACAAACAAGCGCACGTTTCGTTCCGAGCGAAGACGGATCTTTCATTGAAGGCTTCGTAACTGACATCACCAAAAGCAAGCGGGCGGAAGCGGCATTACGCGAGAGTGAGGCACGTCTGCGCACGGTTGTGGAAGCCTCGCCTTTGCCTCTTACTATCAATTCGGCTGAAGATGGCATTATCCTATATGGCAACTCGGCGCTTAGCAGAATGATGCGGGTACCACTCTCGGAGATTTTGGGTCAGCGTGCTGCTAATTATTACGCTGACGTTGACGAACACTCAGGTGTTCTTGCCGAATTCAAGCAACATGGATCACTCCACGATTATGAGGTGCGCATTCGCCGCCCTGATGGCGCGCTCGTGTGGGTCTCGCTATCCACGGAGGCGATTACCTTCGAAGGCCTATCCTGTCTGTTAAGTTGTTTCTACGATATCACTGAGCGTAAACAAGCCGAGTCTTTGCAGGACGCGATCTATCAAATCAGCGAGGCAGCTAGCAAATCATCCAACCTAGATGAACTCTTCCAATCGGTTCACGCGATCATCGGGCAGGTGATGCCGGCGCGCAATTTCTATATCGCGCTCTATGATGCCGAGAATGACTTGCTCAGTTTCCCATATTATGTGGATGAGGCGGATCACTATGAGCCCGCTGCCATATCCGCGGCCAGGCCCGGGCGGGGAATGACTGAATACGTCATCCGAACAGGGAAACCTTTATTGAGCGATATGGCAAATTTTGAGGAATTGGCGCGGCAGGGCGAAGTCGAACTCATTGGTCCACCATCGCCCATTTGGATCGGCGCGCCACTTATAGTGGACGGGCGAACGATCGGCGCAATGGCGATGCAGGATTATGCCGACCCGCATGTTTATACTGAGCGGGAGTTGAGGATGCTGGAATATGTATCTGGCCAGGTGGCAAAGGCTATTGAACGCACCCAGCTTTACAGTGATATCAGGCGACGTAATCAAATTTTATCTGCTTTGCAGGAGTCTACATTGATCCTGATGAGGCGTGTTAAATTGGCAGATGTGCTCCAGGCTATCGTCACCCAGATCCTGCAATTGATAGACACACCTAATGGCTTCCTTTACCTGGTTGAGCCCGATGGGAAAAATTTGAAGATGCGCGTAGGGTTGGGTATTAACTCCGGTTCTGTAGGTCTGATTCTGAAACTGGGCGAGGGTCTGGCCGGGAAAATCTGGGAAACAAATCAGCCATTGGTAGTGCAGGACTATCGTAGTTGGGAGGGTCGTTCCAGGCGATTCGAAGAGTTTGGGATCCAGGCCATGTTTGGTGTACCACTGCTCTCCGGCTCGCACACCATTGGTGTGCTAGGTATGCAATATATGGATGCCAGCCGGACTATCTCCGCTCAAGATGTGGAACTGTTGACGCGCTTTGCCCAACTCGCTTCGATCGCGCTGGAAAATGCCCAGTACTATCAAGCGGCGCGAGACGAATTAAAAGATCGCATTCTTGCAGAGGCTGCTCTTGTAGAAGCAGAGGCTAAATATCGAGCATTGGTCGAAAGATTGCCTGCGGTGGTTTACACCTCCGCCCTGGGGCGCGCAGGAGTCTGGCATTACGTCAGCCCGCAGATCGATTCGCTTTTAGGTTTCACGCCAGAGGAATGGATGGCTGATCCCACCCTATGGTACAGACAGATCTATCCTGATGACCGCGAGCGGCAGGCGTCGTTGGAGGAACAATCTTATGTGCGTGGAGAACCCTTTGAAAGTGAATACCGGATTTTCACTCGCACTGGCCGGGAGATCTGGGTCCGCGACTCGGCACAAATTCTACCGCCGCGTGAGGGTGAATTGCCTATTGTGCAGGGCGTACTGGTTGATATCACCGAGCGCAAGCGGGCGCAGGAAGATCTGCGTACTGCGGAAGCCAAATACCGCTCACTGGTGGAGCACATTTCTGCCATCACTTACACAGCTCTGCTGGATGATGTGAAGACGCGCGTGTATGTGAGTCCACAGATCGAAACCTTGTTGGGCTACACTCAAGAAGAATATCTGGCGGATGCTGATCTCTGGAAGAAGATGCTTCACCCCGATGATCAGGAACGCGTGCTTACAGAAGCAAACCGATTCTATGAGACTGGCAAGCCATTTGTCTCCGATTATCGCAGTGTGGCACGCGATGGCCACGTCCTCTGGTTCCACGATGAAGCAGTGATATTTAAGGATGAAACCATGCAGCAGCGATTCATTCAAGGGATCAAAATTGACATTACCGATCGTAAACGGGCAGATGAGAATCTTCGCTCGGCAGAGGCCAGGTATCGGGTATTAGTTGAACAGCTTCCGATTGTAGTTTACGTCAGTCCTGCCAGCGATATATGTTCCACAACCTACATCAGCCCTCAGATCAAAACCTTCCTTGGTTACACTCAGGAGGAGTGGCTGAAATATCCAAATTTTTGGAACAAGGCCCTGCACCCCCAGGATCGCCCGCGCGTGCTGGCGCAGTTTGAGAGTGTCAATAGGAGTGGCGAGCCGCCGGATATGGAATATCGTATGATCGCCAAAGATGACTCAGTTGTCTGGATCCGTGAACAGGCAACCCTTCTGCGCGATACGGATGGGAGTCCGCTCCTGTGGCAGGGTTTGATGACTGATATTACCGAGCGCAAGCGGACGGAAGATCAAATCAAACGCCAGTTGGATCATTTAAAAGCATTGCGTATGATCGATATGACCATCACAGCCAGTGCTGATCTACACCTGTCCTTGCAAACGATCCTGAGGCAGGCTGTCTCTCAACTGCAGGTGGATGCTGCTGATATTCTACTTCTCAACACAACCACGCATCTCCTCGAATATAGTGATGGAGTGGGTTTTCTTACACGCGGCGTTGAGCGCTCCTCCGTGCGGATCGGAGAAGGACATGCAGGCCGGGCCGTACTGGAACGAAAGATGGTCAGCATTCATTCCTTCTATGAAAGCAAAGAGAGCTTTAGACGTAGGTCACTCCTGGAGGGCGAGAATTTCAGCGATTATTACGGTGTACCGCTGATCGCAAAAGGTGAGGTCAAAGGTGTGTTGGAAGTCTTTCATCGTATTCACATCGATGAGGACCAGGAGTGGATTGATTTTCTCCAAGCACTCGCAGGGCAAGCTGGTCTCGCGATAGACAACGCCACTCTCTTCCAGAATCTGCAGCGCTCCAACCTTGAACTTGGCATGGCCTACGAGAGCACTCTCGAGGGCTGGTCTGCAGCCCTTGATTTACGGGATAAGGAAACAGAAGGTCATACGCTGCGTGTTACCAACCTCACCTTGCAATTGGCGGAGCATATGGGATTGAAGGACAAGGATCTCATGCATATCAGACGAGGGGCGCTGCTCCACGATATAGGGAAAATGGGCGTCCCTGATAGAATCCTGCTCAAGCCGGATGATCTGACGAATGAAGAATGGGGGATCATGCAACGCCACCCGGTCTATGCACACGAATTGTTGTCACGAATTGAATATCTTCGCCCTGCGCTGAGTATTCCCTACTGCCATCACGAAAAATGGAATGGCACCGGCTATCCACGCGGTCTCAAGGGCGAGGAAATCCCTTTGGATGCGAGGATCTTTTCTGTAGTGGATGTTTACGACGCGCTGGTCTCAGACCGCCCATATCGGCCTGCATGGACGAAGGAAAAAGCGCTTGAATATATCCGGTCACTATCTGGCATCGATTTTGATCCAAAAGTGGTATATGGGTTTCTTCAATTGCTCGCCAGTATTAATCATTGAATTGCCAAGCACTTGCGATAGAATTAATGTTTGATCTCTGCCAATTCATTCGCAAGCTGTTCTGTCATTAAGTCAGTCATATCTTCCAGTGGCGGCTTCACCGACCAGCGCGGCAAACCATGTAAACGATGAAGTATGGATTTGAGCGTGGGCGGGAAGGGCAGATACTTATCGAGTATTTCTCTTTGTTCAGTGACGCGCGCCTGGGCTTGTGAAGCATCCTTGCCCTCTCGCATCAGGTCCCAGACTGCGCGCAGGTGAGGTGAAAGAATGTTGGCGGGCGCGGTGATACAGCCAGCGGCTTTATTTTGCATGGCGAGTTGAACATATGAATCTGTGCCAGTGAGCACGACCATGTCATAGCCGAATTTTTCGCCAAGGTTGCAGGCAAGCTCAGCATCATGGGATGAGTCTTTGATGCCCGCGAATTGTGTGGGGAATGCATCTTTTAAACGAGCCAGCAGATCGATCGAGAATCCGATGCCTGCCACTCTGGGGAAGTGATACCCAAGTAAATATTTATCTGACGGAACAGCTTTATTAATGAGCTCGCTGAACCAGTTGAAAAGCCCTGTATCTGTGGCATTACGAAAGTAGTAGGGAGGCAGAGCCAGTGCCGCGTCGTAACCGAGATCAAATGCAAGTTTGGTCAGCTCTATGGTTTCAGTAAGACTCGGCGTTCCTATTCCGGCGATCAAACGGAAGTCAGGCAGTTGAGCACGATGCGCGCTTGCAACCCGCATCAAAGCCTCACGTTCGGACGGAGAGAATGAAGGGCCCTCCCCAGTTGTGCCAAAGAGCACCGCGCCGTGACAGCCTCGGGAGGCGAGAAAATTCAATAAAACGGGAACAGACTCCAGGTCCAATATGGAACCGTGCAGTTCGCGCAGGGGAGTCACCGCCGCGGCGTAGACACCAGCGAGAGGATGTGTTGACGTCATTTTTTCTCCGATTTACGAGATTTGTTTTTTGTTTTTATTTTCTTTACGCGCGCAGGCTTGTCATCATCATCACTAAAAAAAGTGCGTGCTGCGTCAGTGGGATGTTGAAGCGGTTTGCCAGCTTCCACGAGATATTGCTGGTGATCGAGCACCCACAAATATAGATCGCCTTCGGTCTTGGTAGGGAATTCCTTGAGGATATTCGTATCGCGGATCACATGGATGACCGGCATATACACAGTATCATACCAATGGACAATTGCTTCCTCTTCAGAAATGTCGCGTTTCCAATCGATGCCCATAAAATAACGATGGACAGCAATATGCTCCAACATGCGGTCGAAACCGTCCGGAATGGTCAATTTAATATTGGCATCCGGTTTCAATGTGTCGAGCGAAGTTCGTTCGAGGAACTGCACTTTCGTTTCGAGAATTATCAGATCTTCCGGCCTGATATCTGCGGTAAGGTTGACGCGTGTGGCACATTCACGCACTTCAGCTTCAATGTAAATCTGTCCCTGTTGGCGTGCGACAGAGACGCGATGATGTCCGTCCACCACGAAGTAGACCTGTCCCACTTTATATAGCACCACAGGTGGCAGGCTGATCTCCTGATAGAAAGCGCGATTGACACTTTGCCAGCGGTCGGCGAGTTGATCGCTGGCTGGCAAAAAGACGTTGTCAAATTCGTGATAGCGGTTCAGACTCCCCGCAATTTGATCCACGAGAACGGTCTTGACGCCGCGATAGATGGGTCCGCCAATGTGCAGCTTTTCCTTGATCTCATCATAGGAAAGCAGGGTGGTGGGTTTGCCTGAAAGGGTGGCCCAGGCGCGGTTCATGAATGCTTTGAAGCGCGCTTTTTGAAAATCTGAGCGTGCTTGTTCGGAAATTATGTCAGACATTGCTTCCTTAAATTATGCCCGAGCACAAGGCAGCTCGAGCGTTAATGACTCACTTCGATGATCTTATAGGGGAAGACGTTGACGATCTTTGTGAGACTTTGAGTGGTCTCCGATGGTGAGAGATTGCGTCGCTGGAAGTGTGTGTGTCCGTGAAAATGATAGCGCGGCTTGGCAATGCGCAGGAGCCAATTGATGGCTTTCAGTCCCTGATGCGCCTGCGTCTCTTCATCGTGGATGCCATAGGGAGGCGAGTGTGTAATAAGGATATCAAGGGCGCGGCCGTAATTGACCCTGTTTAGATACAAGCGTGGCAGAAGCCGAAAGGCCCTGAAATAAGCTTCACTTTGAGTGTACTGGTTGGTGCCGTCCGGGCGGTAGTAGATGGAGCCGCCAAAGCCGCCGATCAAAAATTTTTTATAGCGGGTCAGCTTCAAATCCAGATTGGAGGCTCCTTCTGCATGCGCAAGGGGATTCTGAGGGTTGTAGGTTGGGTCGTGGTTGCCGGGCACATATAGTAAAGGCAGGTTTAGAAAGGTCAACAGGTTTTCGAGGTAGGGATAGGGGAGGTCACCGCACCCGAGGATCAATTCAATCTCACTGAAATGCCCGCTCGTGCAAAGGCTGTAAAGGCGTTCGACAAC
>JAXIPJ010000470.1:0-19856 GCA_045402985.1 Anaerolineales bacterium | reverse complement strand
AACGCCTTTGCCGATCGTCTGGTGTTCTGAATCTGCAGTGGAGAGTGGCCGCCCAATGAACCAGTGACTTAATGAGCGCGGCGGCGTGTAATCGCTGTGCCGCTGTATGATTTCGGTTTGATCATTATCTGGAGTTAGCATGGGTTTCTTTTACTACTAATACCACTAACAAAAATACACCCCCGCGAATTGCAAGGAGTAATAATGATTATAGTCCAAATTATAAAATTGGGAATATCGCTATGGGATCTGATAAGGAACTTCCGTGATAATCACACCGGGAGTTGCAAGCAGTTCGCGTCGAAGCATTTCAGCAGTCTGCATATGCAGGGCCTTATAGACTCTTTGTCCGGGAACAAAATGCGGGACAACGATCGTGATGGTTTCGTTACGCTGTCGGCTGGATAAAATTTCTTCGATGTAGACCAGCAATGGTTCCAGAAAGAGGCGATATGGAGAATCCACGATAACGAGACGCGTGCCTCTTCCCCATTTTTCCCATTTCTTTCGGACTTTTTCCGTTTCGCTCGGCTCCATTGATACGTGTACGGCTGTTATGTCATCCGATAACGTGCGCGCATAACGGAGTGCAGCCAATGTGCCCTGATGCACATTGCTGATCGGAACGATGACCCGGTGGCGAAGGTTGTAAGGGGGTGGTTCTCCGTAATTTTCCAGTGAAAGGCTGTGTGCCACGCTTGAGTAATGACGATGAACCCAAAGTAGAATACTGATAAAAATGGGAGTGATGACCAGAACAATCCACGCGCCATCAACAAATTTGGTAATGATAAAGACGCACATGACAACCGCGGTACAAACTGCCCCAAAGCTGTTTGTGATCATCTTTAACATCCATTTGTTGTCATATTTCAACGACTGTACAGACTCCCTAAAGGCGCTTTCGTTTTTTAGTTGACCTGACCGCCGCCACCGACGCGCCATACCTATCTGGGCAAGTGTGAAGCACAAGAACACGCCAATCGCATACATCGGAATTAACCGGGTTACACTTGCTTGAAAGAGAACAATCAATACCGACGATGCCATGCCCAGTGATAAAATGCCGTATGAATACACGAGGCGACTGCCTCGAAAGTTTAATTGGCGCGGCATAAAACCATCACTGGCAAGTTTGGCGCTCAAACGCGGAAAGCCGGCGAAAGATGTGTTTGCGGCAAGGATCAAAATGAATGTAGTCCCTGCAATGGCAAGCAGGTAAAACAATCCCTGCCCATCGAAGACCGTGCGTGCCATCTGTGAGATCACCGTTTCTTTTTCTGACGGCACAGCCTGAATCTCACGAGTTAGGAACGAAATTCCCAGAAACAATATGCTCAGGATGAAAGCTAGCCAGGTAAGTGTGATAGCTGCATTGCGGCTGCGTGGTTCTTTGAAGGCAGTGATGCCATTGGAGATGGCCTCCACTCCTGTAAGCGCAGTGGTTCCGCTGGAAAATGCGTGCAGAATAAGGAATAAGGTAATACCTGATAATTCCTCACCAGCATGTTCGAGATCTGGCAGGTCTATGACTGTTCCGAGCGATCCGTTGATCATGCGGAACAACCCTGTGCCAATCGTGATGAACATGATGATAATAAAAAAGTAGCTGGGGATGGCGAACGCCACACCGGATTCCCGCACACCGCGCAAATTGACGATAGTAATCAGAGCCACGAATCCCACACAAAGAGGCACACGATACTCATACAATTGAGGGAATGCAGACACAATCTGCGCGACGCCCGAGGAAATGGATACAGATACACCCAGGACATAATCCATCAATAAAACCGACGCGGCAACCAGCGCAGGAAACCTGCCCAGATTATCGTATGCTACGATATATGCGCCACCCCCGCTAGGATAGGCATAGATGATTTGCTGATAGGAGATGACAACAATGGAAAGCAGACCCACAATGACGATAGAAATGGGGAACACATACCCGAAAGCAAGCGTTCCTGCGCCAGCGAGGATGACGAGCATCTCCTGTGTGGCATAGGCGGTGGATGACAGTGCATCTGATGCAAAGACAGCCAGGCCAACGGCTTTGCCAATCGTCTGGTGTTCTGCGTCCGCAGTTTGAAGCGGGCGACCAATCAGGAAATGACTGATATTACGCGACGGTTCCTGCCTGGTAGAGCGATGTATGAGAGAAGTATCTTGATTATCTTCAGGGTCAATCATATCAATACAAAAAGGAACCCTCGATGTCGAGAGTTCCATATTATAAGCAGATTATATATCTTAAACACGCTGGGATTCTTTCGATTGCTCAAGTGGGACTTGCAGATGAAAAGTGCTTCCTTTGCCAAGTTCGCTCTCCACCCAAACTTTCCCGCCATGGCGCTCGGCAATGGATTTGACAATTGCCAATCCCAGACCCGTGCCGCGTTGAGCCAGCGCTTCGCGGTTCGTGCCTCGATAGAACTTTTCAAACAAACGCGGCATATCGCTTTCTGGAATGCCAATACCGCTATCCTGCACTGCAAATATTAATTCGGAAGGCAATGTTTGAAGTTGGATCATCACCTCGCCACCATCCGGTGTGTATTTGAGCGCATTTTCCACAAGGTTATAAAGTGCCTGATGCAGTAAAGCCTGATCAGCTTCGATGGCATGCGGCATATCTTTGGGGATCTCCACGCCTAATGAAATATTTTTTTGCTTTGCATGCATTTGCAAACTGCCCGTCACGCGTTCAAGGATATCCAGCACAGGGATACTTTCCACTTGTAAGCCGACACCGAAGTCAATTCGCCCGAGGTCAAGCAGGTTATTGACCAGCTTCGCCATGTTATCCACGCCCTGAACGATCATCTTTGCATAGCTTTTTTGCTGGTCATTCAAAGTACCGGCCATTTCGAGCATCGTTGCGTAGCCGCGCATCAATGTGAGCGGTGAACGCAGGTCATGGCTTACCGTTGAGACAAATTCGGACTTTAATGTATCGATCTCTTTAAGTTGTGTCACATCGCGCAGGATGCACACACGACCAATCGTCCTGCCATCAGCCATCATGGCAGATGCCATCGCCAGATACGTTTTCCCATCCGGCATGCGGATCTCTGCCGAGCGCCGTTCTGTGGAGGATGAGAGCAACAGTTCGTTCAACGCCTTGACCTGGATGGTGCGCTCAACATCCGGCTTTTCTCCCCGGCGGATCGTGACGCCGAAAACATGACCCGCGGCCGGGTTAGCCAATATCATGCGGTTCGACGCATCTGTGACCAATACCGGGTCTGGAGTGGAGTTAAGGATCGCCTCAAGCTGACGCCGACTCACCTCGACCGTCAGGAACAAACGAATATTCGCTACTGCCAATGCAGCCTGGCTTGCAAGTGTGCTGATGAAACGGATATCTGCTTCTGAGAAGATGCGTTGCTTATTATAGGCTGCCCAAAGAATCCCATAAAAACGACTCTCATGTCGCAACGCGATGGAGATCAAAGATTCGGGGTGAGGCAGGTTGGGGTCCATCATCAGGCCGCGGGTCCGCGAAAGAGTCGCCATCACCAGTCGTTCCTGCTGTTCAGTCAGCGCAAGGATCTGCTGATCAAGATGCATGTAAACATCCTGCTCGAGTCCATCCGCAAAGCGGAGAGGCGTTTCAACCGGGGTAGGCAGCACATCGCGCAAAAGTACCACACGTGCCGAACTCGCGCCGTTATCGATCACTGCTTCCATCACAGGCCGTAACGCATCCCCAAGTGTGAGACTCGAAGCAACTCCCTGGCTGGCAACCAAAAGACGGTTGAGGTCTTGAAGCCGGCCCTGCAAACTGACGCGCATTTGCTCGAAGGCGCGGCGCAATTCACCGAGCTCATCAACACCCTCCGTATTGAGAGGGCGGTCTAACCGTCCAGTTGCGATGTGTTGCGCTTCGGTTGCCAGGCTTTGCAATGAGCCTGTCACCGCCCGCAGGTTCACTCTCATGGAGATCAACGCAACGATGCCGAGCAAAATGATCATCAACGAGATCGGTAATGCGATATCAATTGCCAGTTGTTGAGTGGCCTGCGCGGGGATTGTCAGCACAACTGCCCAGGGATGACCGGAGACCGGTTGATAATAGACCAGTTGTCGGGTGCCAAGAGAGGCGGTTTCGTCGAAGAAGGCGGGCGTATCGCTGCGCTGACCTTGATATGCCGTCCACGTTTGTGCCGCCTGAGAATGATAAACGATCATTCCATCCGCGATTAACATGCCCGCGCCATTTACTCCGGCCAGGCTGTTGAGGTTATTGACCAGCGAGCGGCTGTAGGGATTCTCGCTCAAATAAGTACGGCCTATTAACACGAGTTGTCTGCCATCGGTCTGTGGGACAGCGGCCAGGAAGGATGTACCTGCGGTGCCACCTTCCTCTCCTGGCGGAACCGTGTAAATCTGATTCGGCACACCTTGTTGGATCAGCAACAAACCATCTTCTTCAGGTCTGGTGATCTGAAATACAGGTTCTGCAGGATAACTTGCGATAATGCTGCGGTTCTGCATGTCAAAAACGACCAGTTGATTGAAATATGGAATGGACTGAATACGCTCACCGAGAATGGCGGAGAGGTCTGCGCTTGAGCTCTGTTGCAGACGCGGGTCATTTGCAATTTGCGTAGCCAGGTTCTGGCCGGTCTCCAGAAAGAACGGAACGTTTTGCGCTGCCAGCTCTGCTGAACTTTGGAGCCTGTCTCTTAATAAATTGCGCGCCGCCGTACCTGCCACGATCCAATCGCCGACGAGAAGAGTGATCAACAAAATCGAGATGATCGTCCCCGTGCCGTAGATGAAACGCGTCTCGATGCTCTTTTCGGATGGCGAAGGCTGAAGCATCCCCAACTCGCCCCAACGTGAGGGGAAGGCAAGCGCGATCACCTGAGCGACCAATCCTGCCACCAGCATCTCTCCGCCGAATGCCATACTCACCACGCCGAAATTGCTCAGCGCGTAATCCAATCTTTCCGTAACAGAGGCGGTGGTGGAAACGGTAAAGAATGCGCTCAACACAAAGAGCAAGGCATGCACCAACGTAAGGCTTAACGCGCTTACAAGTGGTTGTCTTAATAAACGATAGATGAACGTACGATAACGTTGGCGGTTCGCGACCGCGAACAGAGTCCCCATCAGACCCAGGTCGATTACCGTGAAGAGACTATGTGTATCCCATATCCCGCGTATCAGTCCGCTTAACATGCCAATGCCAGCTGCACCGAACGGCCCCAGCAAACCGCCTGCCAGCGTCCACGGTATTGCAGAAAAGATCATCATAATGGAACCCGGCGGCTCGTCTGGCAGGCCGGGCACGGGCAACGCGGAACCCGTTGAAAATTCCAAACCAAAAAATAATGCGGCGAACGGTGTGACAATGATCAAGGCGGCCAATATCAACCATGCGCGCCTGTTCCATTTCGGTTGATATTTCCGCCAATTTTGAAGCGCAAATGCCAGCAATCCTGCCAGCCCAAGCCATACCAACCACCCTGCTAGAGGAATGGGATTTAGATATGCAAAGTTTGTCAACAACGTTGCCAGGAACTGCATAGTCAATCATTATAGCGTTAAATCAGGCCTGCTTTTCTTCGTGATTGGATTTGTAATTCCCGCGATAGGATTCGGGAAGCAGGTCCGCAAGCGACTGCATGATCTGGCGCGTTCCATCCCGCAGCATTGCCTGACGGTCTACCTGCTCCCGTAAAAGGAACGGTTTCCCCACTGCCAGCGTAACCGGGGCGCGCTTCCATCTTTTCAAATGACTATAAACATTTCCGTTCTCTGTGCCGGTCATCGCAATAGGTACGATGGGCGCGCCGGATTTCATCGCAAGGAATGCCGCGCCTTCGCTGCCCTCCTCCAGCCCGCCGCTGACAGATTGCCTGCCCTCCGGTGCAAGCCCAAGCATGCGTCCCTGGGCCAGTCCATCCAGTGCGGCACGCAATGCGCGTCGGTCTGGTCTGCCGCGGTGCACCCAAATGACGCCGTATGCACGGAAAACGGGACCCACGCGCGGGTCGTCGTTCAATTCGATCTTTCCCATTCCATCAATTGTCGTTGGGATGGAAGCGGCTATTAAGACCACATCTGCATCCCCAAGATGATTAATGACGATCAACGCAGGTCCTCGCTTCGGGAAGTTTTCCAGCCCGCTGACGTCAGCACGCATCGTAAAGAATGTGACCAGCTTCGTAAGCCCGCGTATAAAGACCCGAAAGACTCGCCGCTGCAGGGTCAGGCGCGGCAACTCCACCAGGTCTGGCCGCCACACATCCGTGACAGGTTTAGGCAGGGAAGATGGCTGATTCTGCATAGACGCCGCGATATTCTTCAGGCAGAAGGCCAGCCAGATGGGCCATCACCAGGTCCGCGTTTTGCTGGCGCACCTCATGTCTCGCCGTCCCTTTGGAATGAATATCAGGAAGGATAATGGGTTTGCCGATCCGCATTTCGAGCGCTGGTTTTTTGCCGCGTCTGGCGCGTTGCCAGAAATCTTCAGTCGTTCCGACCAGGCCTACTGGCAATACGGGCACATTGGTTTGTTCAATGATGTAGGCAATACCTGGCTTTGCGCGGCGCATGGCAGGCACATGCGAGCGCCCGCCTTCGGGCGCGATCAAAAGTGGAAAGCCTGATTTGAGAATGCGAATGATCTTTGTCAGCAGAATGCGATCATAATCACCGCGATGGACCGGGATGACTCCGTATCCTTTTAGCAGCCATCCCTGGCTGGGGTTATCGAACACATCCGCCGCACCAATGATCTCCAGTCGATCTGGCCAGAACGCACCTGCGAACGGAGGATCGAATATCGAGACGTGGTTTATGGCAACTACATACGGCTTGCTATCGGGAATGTTCTCTTTTCCTGTGATGCTCACATGCCCCAACATGCGGAAGATGCCGCTGAAGACTATCTTGAGAATTGGCCTGCTGATCCTGAATCGAAGCGGGATCTTATAGACGTTCGTGTCACTCATTTGCATAAAGCCAGTGCCTGTTCAAAGACTTCATCTGCGCTTAGTTTTTCAGTGTTGATCACAACGGCATCCTGCGCCGCTCTTAACGGAGCCACGTCGCGGGTCGAATCGATGCGGTCGCGTTCAATCACTTTAGCGAGAATATCCTGACGGTCTGCCATTCCACCGCGGGCGATGATCTCGTCATATCGTCTCTGCGCGCGTTCCTCAGCAGTTGCATCCAGGTAGATCTTCAAATCTGCATCCGGCAGGACGACCGTTCCGATATCGCGCCCGACCATCACCACCTGACCACGCTTCCCAATGCGCCTTTGTTGCCCGCTCAACGCCTCGCGCACGCCGCGATAAGCAGAAACGGTGGATACGTTCGCTTCCACCTCAGGCAGACGAGTTTCCCAGGTAATATCCCGGCCTGCAACGAGGACGTCACAAGCGCGTCCATCGGATTTTGAAGCGGGCGCGACATCAATTTGTGTTTTCCCCGCTAAGGCGCTGATGGCAGTTTCATCATTCAATTTCATATCATGGTCCAATGCCAGCCAGGTGACAGCGCGATACATCACACCGGTATCGAAAAAGAGATAACCAAGCGCGCTGGCAAGCCGCAGCCCCAGCGTGGATTTTCCCGAGGCGGCGGGCCCGTCGATCGCGATAATGGAAGGTGGATTGGATGGCATTTTGTATTTTGGTTTGTAGGGCGGGGTTATTTATCCCGCCCTGGTGAGCATTACATCGTTTGGGCAGGAGCACCCTGCCCTTACGCGATCATGGTTGCAGCACATCCTCACGCGCATCCGGGAACAGGTCATCGCGTGCCCAAAGGATGATGGTCTCGTTATCCCTTGGCAGTTGACGATAGACAAGCCAGCTCCACCAATCAGGGTTTCGAATTTGTTCCCATTGAGGAGTTTGTCTCCAGGTGAAATCCTGCCCGCGATAGGCGGATGGCTGGTTCAGGTTATCCATTGGCTGTGTGATCACAATTGGTGGCGCCACCTGCGGATCAAGCGTGGAAACAACCTCAACCTGATGATCTTTCAGGACCCATTCCAAGGCTGGAGAAGAGATCCCCATAATGGTAACTGGCTGAGAGTCCACATGACCTAGGCTGAATTCAGAAATGTCGTTCACGCTGGCCAGAAGCAAATCTGCATGTAGAGGTTTTGGGTCTGGACTCCACAATTCCACTCCTCCCGGGCTTCTCAATCCGCTTGCGCCCCAGGCGGTGGCGAAGCTATAAAAGCTGAGGAAGATCGTGAAAGCCCAGGCGGTTCCCAGCCTTGCAATGCGCGGTGACCAGCCAAACCCTACCATCGCAATACATACGAGCAGAATGGCAGAGGCACCATACATGATCACATAACGCGGGTTTTGAACTTCACCAAAGATCGGCATCACAGCCGGGATCTGGGCATACGGGTTGACAGCGATATTGGAAATGTTGAACCAGATATAGATGAGCAGGATCATAAGGGCAGTCACAACCACGCCCACTTCCACACGCTCTTCGGGCTGAATTTCAATGCTGCGGGCGAGTTCCAATGCAGCGAGTGTTAGCAAAGGAATGATGACCCAAACAAGTTCGGTGGCCTGACGATAAAAGATTGCAAGAAGCAAAGAGACAGCCAGCCAAAGACTCAAACGAGTGATGCGTTTACTTTTCGTCCGAAAGCCGCGCACGATCGAAAGCGCTGCGAGGACGATACCCAAAGGTTCATATGCAAGAAATGTCAGTAACATTCGGCCCGGCATCATCACGGAAGGGGAGACCCAACCTGCCAGGTATGCGGGCACGGACGAAAGCGCGGCGCTGAGTCCATTGGGGGCGATGAAGAAGAGCGTGCCGCCGAAGATGAGTGTGGCGATCAGTGCGACGAGCATTGGGCGAAGTTCGGTGTTTGAGAATTGGAGATTAGAGGCTGCTCGTGGAGAATTAGGGATCAGAGATTCTTCGTCAGGTGTTTTTGGTTCCATGCCGCGGCGGAAAATCCAGGTGAGTCCCATTGTTAATAAACCAGCCCAGAGCGAAGGTCCAGAGAGAAGCGCAAGACCGGCGAAAACTCCAGCGGGAATAAAGCGTCCGTTAATCCACATCCCAGCGGCGAACAACAGGAAAGTGACAGCCAATATTGTTCCATTTGCCTGACGAGAAAGTGCCACCAGCCCAGGGTCGAATGCAACCAGGAAGGCAAGGATCAGGGCCGGACGCGGGTTGAGCTTTTCGCGAAAGAAATAAGGGACAAATACGAGCAGGCTGCCAACAAGTGCTGGCACAAAGCGTGCCATGAAGTTCGTGCTTTCAGTGATGGCAAAGAGGATGCTGGTGAAAAGAATATATGCGGGCTGAGGATCAAGCAAAGGACTCTGCCCCTGCGCAATGTGCAGGGCTTGCAGAGCCAAATTTGCTTCAGTGTCGCTTAACGCACTGGCACCCAGTTGAATGAATCGAAAACCGAGTGCGATAAGAAAGGCCAGCCAATACAGCCAGCCTTCATTTTTGAGTCGGGAGGAATTCATAAAGTAATTTTACCCTCGATATTATGTCATTGCGAGACGTATGCGCTTCGTCTTTTGGCTTCGCCCTCCGCTCAGCGCGATGGCGAATGATTATGGCACTTCGTAAATGGTCACATTTCCCTGTTGAAAAGCAGGTTTCAGAAAACGATTAAATTTATCCTCGTTGACACGATAGGTACTTCTTTCCAGATTACCGACGAAAATATAGCGAATGTTGTAGCGCTTGATAATGTCCTGGGTGGTGGCCCAGTCCGAGCTGATATAAAGCGTCTCGATATCCTGCACACGTGAACCTTGCAAGGCACTGTCGCGCCATTGACCTTCGTGGTTGCCCCAGCCAATTACCGCGGGGAGACCTGTGTAGATCGAGATGCGTCCATACGCTGAATACGCATCAGAAGGACGGGTTGCCTCCACGATTACCCCGTCCGGCGCGGAACGCAGCCAGAGCATGGCCGCGGCTTCGTCAGGATTCTCGCGCTGCACACGGTCGAAGTCATCGAGAGTGTATCCGAATGGAGGCTTGAAGTTATTGGTCTTGTTGAAGATGCTCAACGCGGGGTATGTGAGGCCCACGATCAGCACGATGGCGAAGAGAGTACTGAAAATGCCGTTCGCCGCGCCGCGCAAATTCTTTAGCAATATAACGGTGCCGTAAGCCGCAGCAAGACTCAACAATATCCATGCCTGATAATAAAACTTGAAGACCGAGTTGATGCGGTATAAGAAATTGTCGCGCAGATAAACAAAGTCCGGGCCAAGAATCAGCAGTGATCCGAGCGCGATGATGAGTAGTATAAAGATCGTTGAAGATGGGCGGCGGATGATGGGGTTATCAACTGTCTCGGTGCCATCATCTGCTTTTGCGAGAAACGAAAAAGTTGGTATCATGACAGCCATCAACGTCAGCAGACTGCCGATATATGCCAGCCTGCGCGCCATACTGGCGACAATGAAGTCACCTACAGCAAGCCCTTGTGCCTCCAAAACCGAATTAACAAGATCAGGCTTCAACCTTAACGCAAGAAAACCAATCACAAACATTGCCGCGAGAAGAGTGAGCAGAATGCCGAGCGTTGTTAAAATCCCTGCACGCCAATGAATGGCCTTGCCACTTCGCCACAGATAAATTAGAAACGCAAAGAGCGGCACGAAAAGCGTACCCCACATCACCCAAAAATGCGCACCGCGCGTAGGGTACATAAAGTTCGGCAGGATTCCGCCAGCCTGCGAATCAAAGCCAATATAAAATGGAAGATACATCACGAAAGCTGTCAGCGCCACCGGGATTCCCAACAGCAGGATGTCTTCGACTCTTTCCCAGCCCCAGCCTGATTCGTGTACCTGGGCCAGCGCGTAGCTGAAAACGATCAGCGCCGCGGCGATGAGAATGTCCCATGTATTGAGGAAGGCCAGCCCGCCCAGCACCAGTGCGATGATGAAGAACCCAACTTTGTTAATGTGCAGGTCCGCAAAGTACAGACTCAATTTTCCGCGCCAGCCGCCGAGGAAGAGATTCAACGCTGCGGCAATTGCCAGTAATGTAAACGGCATTGCCAGCACATGCGGATGCATATCTCCCAACAAGTAGGAGAAGAAGGGGAATTCGTCAATCGTATCAATCGTCCAGTTGCCATTCAGGTCATAATCCTGAATAACGCGCGATGCACGCCACCACCACCAGAAGCGGTCGGGGATCCATGTAAAAGGTAATGTGGGCGCCTCGCTTAATTCCTTCATGTCCAGCCACGTCCAAAAATTTTTCCCGCCAGACCAGAATAACCCGCGCTTGTGGAGTACCTCGAGAAAACCTTCCACGTTGCTCACCAGTAAAAGGAAGAGAGGCCCAAAAAGCGGGAAGAGGAAGGATGAAATTCTGTTGTTTGAAGATACCTGCACTCCCTGACGCCGCCCGCCAGAGCCAGTGTTGGGATTGTGCAAGTCCTTCCGATTTACAACATCATATTTCGGATTTGTCAGCAGGTTGTATAAAATTCCATATGCGCCAACTGAGCTTAAGCCGAAGATCAACGCGATCATAAGGTTGAACGCCATGGTCGCTGGCACGCCGGTGAAGAGCGCCAGCATGGACGTCATCACATAGCCGAAGTGATAGTATGAGATGGAATATCCCGATAGCCATAGGTCGCGTGGAGGAAACGTGGGCGAGTTCATGATGCCGCTGATGAACATCAACTCCATTGGCTTTTCGGTGCCAATGATTTCAGGGTTGGCAGCGCGGAACGTTGCCATAGCCGCGAATGCAACCAGGAAAAGAATCTCGGTTGTGATTACAATACGTCGATTCTCGCGAAGCCAATTTATGACCTCAGATTTTCGACCACCAATAGGAACGAGGCTTGCAATTGACCAGGCGCTCAAGCCCCCCAAAATAACCAGTCCCAGCAACAGCCCACCACGATCGTTTTGCGCAATGCCGAACGACGCGAACAACCAGAAGATATATCCCCAGACTAGCAAGCCGAATGCACGCGACAGCGGGTAGCCGCGATCTGTCAGCGCGGGGAAGAGACGATAGACAAGCGGAAAAGTAAGCCAGCCAAGGAATGTGATGAGGAGATACCAGGAGAGGAAGGAGAGCATGAGGGAATTTGTACTTAGTAATGAGTGATCGGTAAATAGAGAATTAGAGATCGGGAAGGATGAATTTGTTGTCGGCGTTTTTTTGAAGGTCAACTACTTTTACAACTGCATCCAAATTGATGGGGCCATAAATATGCGGGAACGGTTCTCCTTTGAGGATGCCTGGAGGTGGACTCTCTCCCGATGGCGGCTCCCAGATCAATTCCGAGGAAAGAAGCGTGGGTTCGATCACCAGCAGCACAAGTCCGCTTTGTGATTTATAGAAATTTTCCGCAACAGGCAGAACCTGCGAAATCGTCGAGCAATGGATGAATCCTTCGGTGGCTAAACTTTCGGCGCGATAGTCACCGCGTTGTTGTGCGTTGTCCCAGGCTGTGCGTGGAGTGATATGGAAGATCATTCGATCACCTCATAGATTACAGTTTTCCCATCGCTGTAAACCGAGTGCCAGTATACTCCATCGAATTCCTCGAACTTGGAAAGTCCGTTGGGCACATCTTCAGACTTGTATTCTGCGCGCTCGAGCTGGCCCACCACGATATAACGCACGTCATATAGGTTGAGGAAGTCGCGGGCAAATTTAGTGTCAGTGGTGGTGTAGAAGTTGGTGATTGCATCCACGCGGTCTGTGACCCAGTTGGGAACAAAGGCGCGCTGCTGGCGTTGATGGAAATTCCAGCCCACAACTCCGGGCAACCCTGTGTAGATCGTATAACGCGAGCACCAGCGATATTCGGGACAGTTGGCTTCGACGATGACGGGCGAACCCTGCACGTTGTCCTGCATCCAGCGGATGGCGCGGTAGTCTTCGCTCAGGTCCAGGCGTTGACCGAAATCATCGTAATGTGCATAGTTCATGAAGGTGATGGCATCGATGGTGCGCGGCGCTTCAACGATCCAGCGGTCGCGTATCTTGCCGGCTGTGCCGCTCACAGTAAACATTGCCGCGCCGGAGATGAGCAGGATCATGGCGGTCTGCCAGAAGAGCCTCCAGCCGGGGAGCCATTTGAAGAAGGCAGGCAGTGTCCATGCGAACGCGGCGCCTGAGCTGACCGCCAGCAATATCCAAGCCTGCAAATAGAACTTGAAGATCGTGTTGGCGCGGCCAATGTCACCGCGCACCACGACAATTTCCACAACAATTGTAATGAGTAAGGCTGTGCCGATCATGAATAATACGAATCGTTTTGCATCTGGCATCGAAGGGCGCAGTAACAATATGCCTGCCCATGCTGCGAGAGGCAGAGCTACCCAGCCAACGCTTATTCCTGTATGTTCAGAGTCTGGTCCGAAATGCTGAAATTGAAGCGCAAATAATGCCAACACAAACACTACCAGCGTACCTATGATCAACAATTGATAAGGCTTTAGTTTTCGCAAAGATGAAATGGGCGTGGAGGCCATCCACTCGTGAGTTTCCCACGCCATCCATGATGCGACTATGAACAGGAACACTGTCCAATGGGTGAGATAGGACCAGATGGGCGTGAAGGGGCCCCTCCATGGGTCGAGTGCGCTGTATGCCTGGCTGTACCAGGCGCGATAAGGTTCGTACAGATATTGTGACAGCACAACCAGCGCAATGACTGCGCCCACGGATAATGCGATCTTTGTGAAAATGGAGGACGCCTCTGTATAGCGCCAGATGGAGTAAACAACAGCGATGATGCCGATCAGCAGATATGTATATGTGTCGGACAAATTAACGGGATACAACGCTCCGATGATGAGTCCACCGACTGCGAATCCCAACGCTGCCGCCAGCGAATTCCGCCATTTGGCGCGTCCACTCACTGTGGCAAGTGCCCAGCTCAACGCAAGCAACGCCAGCGGCATGGCGATCATATGCGCGTGCAGGTCGCTGTAGAGGAAAGTGAACAACGGGAACTCAGTGATCTCGTTGCCTCCGCCCGGGGGAATGACGCGGCTTGGGTTCCAGTACCAGTCTCCAAATCCGATGGGAAGCGTGCTACCTTTGAACGTCAGCAGAAGTCCCTGAAATGCCCACGTCCAGCGTTGCAGGATGTTTGCCTCTGTAGTCGCCTCACCCAACGCGCCCAGTTGTTGCAATCTTTGAAAAACGAGTTGGATAGTGCCGAGGTTGCCAAGAAGAATCGTGAGGAACGATGCAGAAATCCCTGCAACAAATGCTGATGGATGAGTTGTCTTTGGTGAATCGTCGGCGATCACCTCACCTTCATCCTTCATCCTTCCATCTTCATCCTTTGCCAGTAAATTCCATCCAAGAGAGAAGGCGCTGGTGGCGACGATGGCAAACAATGTAGGCAGTATGAAGTTGTATGCAATGGTGGGAACGATGCCGAGTAATTTTACAGGCGTGGCAACCAGTACGAAGCCATAATAATAATAGTTTATGTAGCCGCCTGCGAACCAGGGGTCATAGGGCGGGAAGGAAGTGCTCTTGAGGATGGCGTTGAAATACGAAAAATCCATAGGGCGCTCGCCACCTTTGGCGGGATGCCACAAGTCTGAGTTGCCGAGGCGGATCAACAAGTCAACGAGGAAGAAGGACAGGAAGATGCCTTCGATCATCAGGAAGTATTTGCGTTTTGTTTTCCACTCTTCGCGCAGTTCGTCGCGTTGATAGTATGCAAGAACTACACCAATCAAAAGAATTGTCGCAAAGATAATTGCGATCACTGTGCGCGTATATGGGATGCCGACCGAGCCTGCCATCCACACCAGATAACCGAACAAGACCAACCCCAATGCGCGGCTCAGAGGATAACCCTTATCTGCCAGCCCGGGCATTGCCAGCCGTATCAATGGATAGATAGCCAGACCGAGGATGAAGATGAAGACATACCAGATGACTAGCCCCAAAACAGGATAACGATTCTGGAGCCAATCGTAGCTGAATAGTTCAGACCATGTGCCACCCGCGCGTTGTTGAGCGAGTTTATCGGCGGATAACAATAAATTGGAATAATCGTCGAATTGACGCGGCGTGAGCCGGGCGACTCTTGTAAGATCCACCCTGCTGAGAATGGACTGTACCTTTGCTGAATCGAAATCCGCACTCTTCTTGAAGATCAACACTTTTGGATGATCGTAAAAAGTAAAGGCTTCCTCTGCAGCTTGGTCGTTGATCAAGATCGGACCCAGCGTTGGATATGTTTCAAAGACAGCGACGAGATCGAATCCGAGCCGACTTTCGAACTGCTCCGGTTGGGCGACTCGGTAGCACCAGATGATTTCCTTGTCTTCAGGGCAGCCGACTAGCTCGCGATAATAAAGCGTTGTGAGCGGATACCGTTCCGGGAGGCGCGTGATCTGCGCATATTGATGGTTGGTGGGGATGAAGATGTAGTCGGTCTGGTCGAGCGTGGTCACAAAGCGGTTGAGCTTTTCCTCATTATCATCCCAGTAGACTTGCAGGTTGAGGTCACCGCGATAGATGCCGCTGAACGCGTCATAGCTGTCCACTCGGAAGGGCAGGCCGTAGTCGTAATCTGTCTCATTTGAGATGGAGGCGCCCTTAAGTGCAAGTATTCCAGAGTCGGTTTCAAAGCGCAGATAATATTGGGTGCCCTTTGCCACTTCCACAGGTTGATCAAGCACGAGTGTATATGAGTCGCCGCGTAAGTCATTGGAGGGCGCAAATGTCTCTGTCAAGGAAGCGCTAGCCTCTGCTTCGCTAGTGGCTGAGTTTGGTTCCTTTGAGATAAAGAGTCTTAAGGTATGAGTGTCGGATGTGCCACTTGAGTCCACATTTGTAAGTTGTTCCAACACGATCTTGTCCAGGGTCCCGGTTGTTTGCGGAACAAATGTTATCGTATACGGATTGTCAGAATCAACTGTACAGGGTGCGGATATATCAATGACTTGCTCCGTTGTTTGATCAACAGCCTGAATCAAAATATTGAGGGAACCACAAATATTCACTCTTCCTTCAGCAATGTTCGTTTCGAACTTCAGATAATAGGTTTGATTCGCCGTTAGAACCGGTGATTGCTCGAAACTGGCCACTTGAGCCCGGCTACTCGGCCCATCCTCGGATAAGGCTGTTGTAAAGGTTGATGCGAGCGGTTGTGGATCGTCCAGGTTTTGCCAGACACTCAAGTACAGCTGTGTCGAGAGCGGATCTGGAACAGCGGCAACGTGAGCGAGCAGAATTTCCTTTAAGAGTCCGTCATTTTGGGCGACGAAACTAGTCTGATAAGGTTCCTCTGGCTGGACATAAATTCCGGCAGGAAATGGCAGGGGTTGGTTATATGATGAGGCATTCGTCTGTTGGATCTTCAAATTAATAGGCCCAGATATGTTCTGATAGATCCAGCGCGAGGCCGCCATACGCGGTTCAGCGCGCAGATAAATACTTTGGAAGGCAAATGCCCAGATGGCGGTTAATGCAATGACAGTGATCGTGAGAATACTGGCGAGAACAGTTGCAAGGCTGAAGCGTTTTGGCTGTTCGACAACCTCTTCGGTTGCAGGTGAGGATCTTCGAAATCTTAAACCCGCCAGCTCAAAGACGAACCACGCTGCCATCATCGCAAGCAATGGATAGATGGGCAGTTGATAACGCATGGTCGGGTTGAATTGAAGCGATTGCCAGAGGAAATATAGCACTGTCCAGCCCCACAGCAAGGCGTGCCGCCATTCACCTTTGAGAATGCGCCAGCCCATATAAAGGAAGCCAGCCCAGGCCAGAATGCCAAGTGGAAGCCCAAGCCCCCACAAGGTGACATTCGTGAATGAATATAAATGCGAACGACGCGCCCATTGCAAATTCCAGGGAAGGTCCGCATCCCCTTGTGCCTGGACGCGTTGTTCCTTGATATTGGCAATCCACTGTGGATTAAGCCCGATGCCGTCAAAAGCATAAGGTTGAAAGATGCGGAAGGAGATCAGTGTTGCGAGTCCGCCAGCTATCAAACATGTAGTAATTAGTAACCAGTAATTGGCGGTCAATGGAACTTTGTTTGAGCCGCTGTCCTCAGCTTCTTTTTGACTGATAACGTATCGAATGATAAACGCGGCGGGCAAAAGAATTGCCAAAGGATATATATTAACTTTGCATGCCAGCGCCATACCATAGGCAACGCCAAATCCAATGCTGAGCAGCAAGAGTGGATTGCGAAAAAAATGTACTAAGTAATTTGTCCCGCCGGGATGCTTCGCAATAATTTGAGAATTAGAAGCTTCGCGGGGAGATTTGAGATTGGATAAATCTCCAGTCTCTAGTCTCTCTTCTTCAGTCTCCAATCTCTCTTCCCTAATCTCAGATTTTGAATCTCGATTCAGGATTTCTACTGCGAACCATATTGCTAGAAACGCAAATGTGTTAACAAACAGATCTACCGTGAAGAAATGCGATTGCTGGATCTGCATCACAGTCAGTGCGGAGAACAGGGAAGCCAGAAGCCCGGCTTTACGACCGTACATGCGCGAAACAATAAAGTACAAGAACAAGATAGCGAACAGGTCTGCCAGCGCGGAGAACTGGCGGCCGAATAGTCTCAAGTTTGTCTGATTCGTTGCTTCCGCGGCGACGCGGACCATGGTCATTGGTAGATTGCCATAGACATAAAACCCAAAACCGCGATTGTATTGATTAAGAGTTGATGTTTTGCTGTTGAAATAATCTCCGATGCTGATCCAGCGTTTTTGTTCTGCGGGGCATGCTTCCACAGGAATGCCCGGGTCAACACATTCATGCGCTCGCAAGCTGTCGAGCACGCTGCTGAAATGATTTTCATCGGGGTGCTGGTGCTGGCCCTCGCCCCAGTCCACGCCAGTCAAACGCAAATAGCCTGCCAGCACAAGCACCAACAGGAAAATAACATCATAAATCCAGGAATATTTTTCGCGATTCATTTATTGTCCTCGCCCTGAGCGGAGCAACGAGTGTAACGAGGAGTGCAGACGAAGGGCCCTTTGCTAAATACGCTTCGTCTACAGCTTTCGCTCTCGCTCGAGCCTCCGCTCAGCGCGAATATATTATTGCGGCACAAGGAAAACCCAGAAATCATGCCCGGGCACATCCGAGTCAAACATGCGCAACTGCCCATTCGGATACAACTCTTCAAGGACGTCCAACGATTCCTGATCGTTCCCGTTTGGGTCTTCAACATCTGCCTTCACAACGAACAACTTCGATCCTGTCAATTCTACCGTGCCTGCCAGGTCCTCGCGCCACAAAGCCAAATCACGATCCGGGATGCCAGCCCACACAGCCGGTAAACGCGTATCCACCCAGTGCGGGAACGGCACCACCCATGTGTTCTCTGTTGTGCCATAGGTTTGCTCGAACTCCTTGATCACCTTGCCTATGTCAGATGTATTCCATGAGGATTGTCTGAATAATGTGTTGTATTGATTAAAGACCAGGTCGTAATTTTGAGATGCAGATGCATACAACAGGACTCCTGCCACGATCCACATGAGGATGTTTCGGATCATCCCACGCCCGAAGCTGGTGAGCAGGCCATCCAGCGCCATCGCCCCGATAACGAACACGGGGATATAAGCGCCTGCCGCGCGGTTGAGCGCGGGATTTTCACCCGGGAACGCCAATGAAAGAATGGATGGCATCAGCAACAGCGGAATGGATATCAGCAGGAACAGGTCCAGCCAGTGACGGTTGCGGATATATCGAATGAAGATCAACACAACACCGATCAGGAACAACGTCGCTGAGACGGTGTCCAACGCGGGGCGATGTGGCACAGAATGTACCCAGATCTCCCCATCGTCAATGTTGAACATCTTGAGGGCATTCCATGCATTTGAGAAAAATATCTCATAAGCAGGACCCGGCAAGGGTTGTTCCACACCACTTAAGCGTGTAAAAGCTCTAAGGCCGAAAACTTCAGGTTCGTCATACCAATAACGCAGGAGCGGCAGAAAAACAAATAAGGATGTCAGGCCAACAACCGCCAGCCAGATGATCCATTCCCTGCGCGCGCCTTTCGATTGCGAATGCAGCCAATATAGAAGGAAGGCAGCGATCACCACAAAAGGAACAATGCGGAACGGACTGTATCCGTGCAGGCCAATTCCGAGAAAGAGGCCGGAGAGCAGGAAATCATTTCGGTTCCGAGTCCGCAGGCCACGGATCAGGAAGAAGAGCGTGGGTGCCAAAAAGAGGGGATAAAGCGGAAAGCGGAGTCCAACGCGGCTGATGACGTTGGGCCAATATCCGATTCCTGCCAGAATGAATGCGAAGAGTCCAACACGCCGTCCACCGATCTCTTTGCCAAGCAAATAAATAAATGGCAGGGTCAAAAATCCGAGAATGGCTGTGCCAAGTTTAAGGCTCAGATATGAAAATCCGGTGCCAAAAAGTTTTGCGACGAGTAGGGTCCAATACATCTGAAAGGCTTCGCGGCCTGTATTGCGCGTGAAGAAGATGTGAGTCTGTCCCTGGGATACTTCGTAGACATCCAGTATCTTTTCAGCGTGATCGCTAAACGGTTCAGGCGGGATGCTGGTCGTTTGATAAAAGCGGAAGAAGAAAACCAGCGCGGTCGCGGCAATGAGCACCAAGGTCCAGCGCGAAATGTTGATCGTCCACACATCACGCTTAAAGAACGCAATCAAATTTCCAAATGCGGACCTTAAGCTACTTTGATTTAACCATAAAGCCGATATGAAGAATGCAACTGCCAATATCCAAATAGTGACATTGCTTTTTGTAAAAAAGTTATCTCCCAGAATAACGAGCGCCCATAAGCCTAACAGTATGCTGATGAATAATGCAAGCCGGCGATAGGTAAGTGGGTCTGTGCCCTCAGACGTTGGCGC
>JAXIPJ010000296.1:0-4183 GCA_045402985.1 Anaerolineales bacterium | reverse complement strand
AAACTGGGTCAATTGTTCCACCGTGATCGGATTCCGCGAAAACTTACGGATGGTAAGAACGGGTCCGACCAAAGAAATCGGGGGAATCACTGCATTGACGCGGGAGCCGTCCGGTAGGCGGGCATCCACATAAGGACTCGACTCGTCAATACGACGGCCAAGAGGCGCAACAATACGGTCAATAATACGCATCACATGATCATTGTTCTCAAAGGTCACGGGCACACGATGGACTTTGCCTTTACGCTCAATATAGATATTTTTTGCGCCGTTGACCATGATTTCTGTGATGGTGTCATCTTCCAGAAGAGGTTGCAATGGACCAAACCCAAGAATTTCCGCAGCAATTTGCTCAAATAACCGGGCGCGTTCAGGCCTCGAGAGAACGATGTTTTCCTCAGCAAGTATCTGCTCAAATAGATCTTGAATCGTCCTACGCACATCCTCCGTCCTGGTAATATCCATAGATGGATCCAGTTCGGAAAGAAGCTTGTTCTGCACACGCGTCTTCAGATCAAAATAAGATCCAGCCTGAGGTGACGTAATGGGAGCGTTTACCCGACGCGCCTGCAAAGATGATAGGCGTGAGCCCTCTCCGCCTTGATTATCAGCTGGTTGCTGCCCTGATGAATTACTATTCTGTCCCTGTTCAATGCGTTTTAAGAGAGACATCTTTCATTATCTCCTGATTTGTGAAGATCACTGACCAATCTTTATCGCCTAGCAGGGCGAATCGATTCGTCAGGCGATTCCTGAGCTGTGATATGGGCCCGGAGGCTTTCTGCAAGAGAAAAGATTCCGCGAGCTGCAGGTTGATTTTTACTATCCAAAACAAAAGGTATACCGCGATTGACCGCCTTGGTAGCCGTTTGTTCATCCAAAGGAATAACGGAGGCCACGGCTTGCTTGAGATTATCTGCGACCCTTTCTGGGGTAATGTTAATTCGCTTATCGAACCGGTTCATAACAAAGAGTATACGCTCGCGCTCGATGCCAAGGGTCTGCAACAAATCCAGAAATAGACGACAATTCTTGATGGCAGGAATATCCTGCGTAGTTACCAGAACAATCAGGTCACTCACATCAATTGCCACCAGAGTTACATCAGTCAAAAGCGAAGCGGTATCCACAACGACATAAGCATAAAGCTGCTGTAAATATTCCAATACCTTGCCAAATTGCGCGCTGGAAACTCTCTCAGCATATTCAGGTCTGCTTGGGGCAGCAAGGATATTTATGCCGGAGGCCGCATGTTTAACCATAACCTCTTCAACAATCTCCGGGTCCAGCTCTTCCGCGCGCGGTGCAAGATCAACTATTGTATTTTTGCCCTGCTCGTTGACAAAAACTGCTACATCGCCAAACTGGAGATTGCCATCCACCAATACTACGCGCGTATCCTCATTATGCAGGGTAAGAGCAAGATTGACAGCCAGTGTTGTACAACCCGTACCACCCTTTGGGCTATAGACTGTTACAATTTTGCCTCTTGGCCCACCAAATCCTGATAGTATTCCAACATTGCCCGAGACTGGTGCGGCATACACTTGGGCGCCTTTTGATTTCTCTACTTGGGCCATGGAACCCGCACGCCGAATAGCAGAAATTAACTCGTCTCCCATCGGCGGCTTGGTCAGAAAATCGCGCGCGCCGGCCAACATTGCCCGGCGCATATAATTCTGATCACTTTGAACTGAAAGAATTACCACCTGGACAGCCGGTTGTTTTGAGCGAATTAACTCAGTTGCTGAAATACCATCCATATCAGGCATGTTGATGTCCATTAAAACTACATCTGGATTCAACTCCTGAGAAAGCTGGATAGCCTCTTTTCCCGTACGCGCAACCCCTACGACATCGACATCGGATTCAAACTGTAATAATTTCCGAACATTTTCCCTTGTTTCGGAAACATCGTCAACGATCATAACTCGAATTTTTTCACCCGATGGCATTAGATAATCACCTCAAATTTTTGAATTACTGTTGGGGTTGAACAGTTACAACATCATTCGGTAAAAGTGGCGGTTGCAATATATCGATCCTGGGCTGCGAAGCATAGGGGAGTTTGGAAGGAAGCGAGATATTGTATTGAGTTAATAAACTTGTCAGAGTAGCTGACTCAGCGGCAAACCGCGATGTATCATTCGGATTCCGCAAAGACATACTCAACATAGCCCCACTGTAAACGAAATAATTCAGAGAAATCGAATCTTGTGGGTTGACCATCAGTGTTACGATATCAGGCGCGGCCTGTTGCTGAGCCTGGGCAGGAGAGGGCGTGGCATTGGGATCAGGTGAGGGGGCCTGGAATGTAAAGTTGCCTAACTTCATCACCACTACATCCTGTAAGATCATCTGGCAGACCAGACGAGGTCTTTGAGCTTCAGAAGGTACCGCATAAAACGGTTGTTGAAGCGTTGGGTCAAGTTCCACTCTGCCCTGGCGGGAGGCTTGTTCGCCGCTGAGCGCAGAGACCGAAAGAACGGGCAAGGAGTCAGGAAGGAAGCCTGTGCCTGTTAGGACCGAAGTGAAATTGGGAAGTGCGGCTTGAAAAGCGGGATCCACATCAACAAAGAGCATGCACGCATTTACATTGACATGTGCACCATCATTTACACCATAACCAACCAGGGAAAGACGGTTTGTTGGAATTGCGGCAGCAACCATTCCAGATGGAATCTGGACTGCCCAGGCGGGCCCGGAAATTTCCACGGGTCCAGAGCCGACCATTGAAGCTGTAATAAGCGTTCCCTGATCCAGAGTAAAGCGCGTAGTCTGGCCTACCAGAGCGCTTTCTTCACTGGTCGTGAACATCACTTCAGCAACGTTCTCGGGAGGAATGGAAAATGTTCCAAGCATCTCCCGGGTGATGGTTGTTCCCTGAGGAATGTTTTGTGCAGCAAAAAAGACATCGGTAAATGCTGCTTGAGTTGGAGCTGGTGTATTGCCACCAAGCTGAGTCCAAACCAGGGCAAGCAAGCCCAGTCCAACTACCACGATTAAAATAAGAAATATGAATATCCGTCCGCGACGCATAGAGAAATTCTCCTCTCTTGACTTCCTTGCCTTTTATTTTAATTCGGCAGGTACTTCGATATAAGCATTATACAGTATAAATCAAAATCAAAGATGTTAATTTCAGTAAAAAAACAAGGACTCTGCCCGACGACAGAGTCCCTTTGTACCTTGCGCGTAGGGCAAAATTAGGGCAGAGAATTGGCAATAGTGCTAAAAGTGTTGCCAATTTTGGGGCCAAGCAGGCGCATTACTGCAATAACCACAATAGCGACGAGAGCGAGAATGATCGCGTACTCAACCAAACCTTGACCTTTTTCTTTCGGAGCAAATAACATGATAGCAATTCCTTTCGTGAATAAATAGTTTTACTGAGGACCATCCTCAGACTTCCCTTATTTTACTCATACTCAAAAAATTTTCAAGGCATCCAATGCAAAGTTGCTTGCAATCCTGTTATGTATGCTTTTCATTCTTGAAAAGATAAAACAAGTTATGAGCGGGCAGGAACTGCAAATGAAATTCTTGCCCCAGTCCCTAAAGTACTGTCGACTTCAAAGTTTCCGCCCAACATTTCTGCCCGTTCCCGGATCAATTTCAAGCCAAGGCTGGTGCCATGTTGAACAGATTCAGGATCGAACCCTTTACCATTATCATCAACACTCACCCGGACACGATCCTCCCCCAGATCCAGCATGATTTTGACCAATGAAGCCTGACTATGCCGGGCGGCATTCCCAAGCAATTCCTGAATGGCGCGAAATAGCATCACTTCAAGATAAGGCTCCAAACGACGTTCATTGCCTGTGATCGACACACTAATATCGAGGCCCACCTGCTCTTTAAGGGCCTCGGAATAGCGCCTAACTGTTGGCACCAGGCCGAGATCATCAAGCATCATTGGGCGTAATTCAAAAATAAAGTTCCGAACTTTCTGGAAGGTGCCCATGGCTGAGGTTTTGAGATTATTCAATTCATCACGCGCCTGTCCTGCATCTACATCCATCAGGCGCATTGCGATCTCTGTTTGAAGGATAAAGTTGGAAAGGGCCTGAGCGGGACCATCGTGCATTTGCCTTGAAAGACGCTGCCGTTCGGTCTCCTGGGCATTTACGAGCATTTCAACACTCGCTAAAGGGCCTTTTGATCCGCCGAGGGAAGCCGA
>JAXIPJ010000067.1:0-5011 GCA_045402985.1 Anaerolineales bacterium | reverse complement strand
CGATCTTTGCCCAGCAATCTGTCCGTGAGAATGCTCGCACGGGACGTACCCCTCAGCAAGTAATTGATGCTGCCAAACGCGCAGTCGAAGCCGCGAAATGGGATGCGCCCTGGGGTGCGGATGCTGATCATTTGAAAACGGTTGATGATATTCCTCCATTTGTTGAGGCGGGATATACCTTCTTCACGATTGACCCTAGCGAACATGTGGATAATTCAGCCGACACCGATCCGCTTGAAATATTGAAGCGAAAAGTTGCAGGCGTTAACTGGGACGAACTCTCAGCGTTGTATCTGCATCAGAATGGCGAACAAGTTTGGGGTACATTTGAAGAAGAGTCGTTGATGCGTGCAATGGTCAAATATGGGAAAGCGATCCAGCACGCAGCAGCGATGTTTAATCGATTATCCGAATTGAAAGATCGATTTGATTTTGAGATGTCGGTGGATGAAACCGCATCACCGACTACGCCATTCGAGCATTATTTCATCGCAAACGAATTGACTCGTTTGGGGGTGCGCTTCACTTCACTCGCGCCGCGTTTTAGCGGCCGTTTTGAGAAGGGCGTCGATTACATCGGCGACTTAAATATGTTGGATGCCGAGCTGGAAAAACACGCCGCAGTGACATCTCACTTCGGAACTTATAAGTTAAGTTTGCATTCGGGTTCAGATAAGTTCAGCGTCTATCCATTAATCGCGAAATATTGGGGTGAGCGAATTCATGTTAAAACCGCGGGAACCAGTTATCTCGAAGCCTTGCGTGTTCTTGCAAAATATACCCCCGACTTGTTTTTGAAGATTTATTCACTTGGCCGCGAGTGTTATGAAATCGATAAACGCACCTATCATGTTTCAGCACAACTGGATCGATTACCTTCTACAAATGATTTGCCTTCTCTGCTGGATGATTTTCATGCACGGGAAATGTTGCACGTTACGTTTGGTTCTGTCCTGGCGCGATTTGGCACAGAATTGAAAGAAACCCTTGGAAAGTATGAGACAGCGTACCTGGAGGGATTGCTAGCCCACTTTGAGAAGCATTTACGATTACTCCAGGTACACATATGAATCTTGAGGAACTTCAATCTTTTTATGATTTCACAGACCGTATCATATTGGTGACTGGCGGAGCAGGTGTACTCGGTTTGGAAATTGTCAGTACGCTTGTGGCATGCAATGCCTCTGTTGTTGTGTTGAGTCGCAACCAAGAACGGGCAGCAAAATTCGTTGCAGAAATTACGAGAGGCGTAAAGAGCAATGGAGGCGCGGTATGTGTTCCAGGCGATGTATTGGCAAGAGATACATTACAGCTGGCAAATCAAACAATCCAGGCCGAGTTTGGGCATGTGGATATTCTAATCAACGCGGCGGGTGGCAATCATCCGTCTGCAACCACTTCTGCGGATCTGTCGTTCTTTGATCTTCCTCTTGATGCGCTTCGGCATGTCGGCGAACTGAATTTGCTTGGCACAATACTCCCGTGTCAGGCTTTTGGACGGAGCATGGCGGAACGTGGAGAAGGAGTTATTCTCAATATCTCTTCGATGAACGCACTCCGTCCACTCACACGTATCCCTGCCTATTCGGCGGCGAAAGCGGCGGTTACGAACTTCACGCAGTGGCTTGCCATCCATATGGCACAAAATTATTCGCCACGCATTCGCGTCAATGCAATTGCACCCGGATTTTTTATTGGCGAGCAAAATCGACGATTGCTATTGAATGAAGATAGTACTTTAACCGCGCGTGGTCAAACGATTTTGGCTCACACCCCGATGGGACGCTTCGGGACTCCCGAGGATTTGCTCGGTGCTGCGATGTGGTTGATCTCTCCTGCTGCCGCTTTCGTGACGGGAATTGTGCTCCCGATCGATGGTGGATTCTCGGCGTATTCAGGTGTGTAGAGCGGATTGCTGCGCGAAGCGGTTCAACTCGGTCGGTCTGCCAAAGCAGCGCGGGCCTTTCTCGAGTACGGCCGGCATCTTTTCGAAGGTTCGCGTTGTACACCCGTCAGCCGTTTGAAATCCGTATCTTTTAAGTCTCCGATCGTTGCGTATCGCATATGCCTATAATGACACACTTATGCAAGAGGTCTATTGATGTGTTATATCAGGATCGTCAAATTTGATTTTTTAGAGAGGTGCCGTAATCTAATTACAATTTTGTCTTGACAAGCCACTCAGATTCAGTAAAATATCTCCAATGCACACGTGTGCATTGGAGATTATGAGCGTGGCTGTTACTATCAAGGATATTGCAAAAGCTGCAGGGGTAGCCCATTCCACAGTCTCGCGCGCCTTGCGCGAACATCCTGCCATCGCTCCAGATACGATCATCCGGATCAAACAGCACGCCGAGAAACTCGGATACATCCCAAGCGCGGTTGCCCGTGGCTTGAAGACCAACCGCTCCAACGCTTTGGGGGTCATTGTCAGCCGTATCGACGATCCTTTCTTCAGTGAAATCCTCCAGGCTCTGGATGACGAAGCCCATGCCGCCGGATACAGCCTTTTTGTCGCCGCTGATAATCGTGATCTGGAACGGTTGGAAATCATCATCAAAACCATGGGTGAAAGAAGGGTGGATGGCATCATCGTTTGTTCTGGGAACGTCACTGCCAGGCATGGTCGTCAATTCCAACAACAAGGCATCCCCATCGTGGCTGTAGACAATCAAACCATTGAAGATTACCAGTTTTCCATCTCACACGATCACCACTTTGGAAGTGGTCAATTGAGCCAGCACCTGCTGGATATGGGCCATTCGAAAATTGCCTACCTGGGCAATCCACGTTCCACCCGTGTTAACCGCGAACGTCAAAAAGGTTTTCTGGATACGATGGCTCAGGCAAACGTACTGGTTCCTTCTGAGTATCTCTTCAATGGCCCCAACGGACGGCTTGAGGGGGGCGAAACTGGAGCGGATTATTTTCTTACGCTCCCTGAACCTCCAACAGCGATTGTGTGTTTCAACGATCTAATGGCGATCGGTTTGATGCACAGATATCGCGAAAGCAATCTTTCCATCCCAAAAGATTGTTCAGTCGTCGGTTTTGACAATATTGCCATTTCCGCCTATATGGTTCCTCCACTCACCACTTTTGAACAACCCAAATACGAACTGGGATATGCAGCTGCGCGTATGATGATGAACCTGCTCAATCACGAGTTCCAGGAAAATCAAACGACTAAAACCGAAGTTCTGCGTGGTACTTTGATCATCCGAGAGTCTACTGCGCTCCCGAAAGTTTAGCTTTAATTCGCATTAACATAGAGGTCCAACTAAGTTTATGCAATATACAGCCGAAAACATCCTCGTTCACCCATCAGCAAATCCACAAGACCAGGACTTGATCCTGACAGTCACACCTCATTCAGCGGGGTGGGATTTTATTTCCTTTCAAGCCCGGCGCCTCAGTATGGGCAAAACATGGTCGTTCAATAGCAGCGAAAATGAACTGGCAATCATCATTCTGAGCGGATCCATTTCTGTGAACTGCAACCGCGGCAGTTGGGTGGGCATCGAACGTGAAAACGTATGGACCAGCGCAGCGACTGCCCTGTATTTGCCGCGTGACACAGAATTCACCATTAGGGCAGCGCGTGACAGCGAATTTGCAGTGACCTGGGTTCCAACGGATGAAGACCATCAACCCTGGCTCATTCAACCGCAGAATGTCTCCACCTCCATCCGCGGAGGTGACAATGTGAGTCGTCAGATCAATGACCTGCTGCCACCCGGGTCGCCAGTCCATCGGCTTATACTCGTGGAAGTGTACACCCCCAGCGGAAACTGGAGCAGTTATCCACCTCACAAACATGATGTGCATATCGAAGACGAAGAGGGTAATTTGGTGGAGGCGGATCTGGAAGAGGTTTACTTTTATAAGATTGACAAGCCTGATGGTTATGCCTACCAGCGTGTATATACTGATGAAAATTCGCCCTTGCAGCAGGCTGGTTATCCCATTGAGGCACTTGTCAGAGCACAAAACAATTGCGCGGTTCTGATTCCAGAAGGTTATCATCCCGTTGTCAGTGCGCCAGGGTATACGACTTACTATCTCAACGTCCTGGCTGGTTCGGCTCAAAGCCTCGCCAACCAGGATGATCCGCTTCATTCCTGGGTGAAGGATTCCTACAAAGGCGTTGATCCTCGATTGCCGCTTTACTAGACCTGAAGAGTAATAAGGTTTAATACATGTTTAATTCTGTAAACATCTAACAGATTGGCTGATGAAAGGAGAAAAGCAGATGACAGTCACAACCTATAAGAGTCCCTTGCACGAAACCATCAGTACGACTCCGACGGATGTATGGAATGATTCGTGTTCCACCGAGGAACTGACTTACGCGATCGAACATGGCGCTGTTGGGGCGACCAGCAACCCCACGATCGTTTTGCAGGTACTCAAAAAAGAGTGGAAATTATGGGAAGGTCGCATTTTCAATATTATTGCAGATCATCCCACCTGGACAGAAGAAGACGTTATGTGGAAGGTCTTTGAAGAAATTGGACTGAAGGGTGCAGAACTACTCCTGCCCATATTCGAACGAGAGAATGAGTGCAAGGGGCGTCTTTCCATTCAAACTAATCCTGCCAACTATCGCAACGCAGAAAAAATGATCACGCAGGCCATTCACTTTCATGGCCTGGCGCCCAATCTGCAGGTCAAAATGCCTGCTACAAGCCAGGGAATCATAGGCATGGAAGAAGCCACATTTCAGGGAATCAATATTAATGCTACTGTCAGTTTTACTGTGCCGCAGGCCATCGCAGTTGCTGAAGCCATCGAACGCGGGCTGGAACGGCGGAAGGCAGCTGGTTTGCCAATCGACAAAATGTCACCGGTATGCACCATCATGGTAGGCCGTAACGATGATTGGATGTACGCAGTGACCAATCGTGATGGCATTATCGTCAACCCGCAATACATCCCCTGGGCTGGCGTAGCAACGTTCAAAAAGGCATATGGAATCTTTCAGGAACGTGGTTATCATACACGCCTC
>JAXIPJ010000119.1:0-2055 GCA_045402985.1 Anaerolineales bacterium | reverse complement strand
CATTTCTGATATTTGGAAGGCGGGTGAAATTCAAAACAGTTATTTTTGTAAGAAGCACCTCCTACTTTCTTTGCTGAGTAAAATAACTCGGTGAAAAAAATTTTATGCGAAGATAGGAGCGGACACCTTTTTATGGATGGGTGATTCAAATACTTCCCGGAGCACAAGTCCTGCGGCTCCACGTGCCCAGGCATCATCTCCCCAAGGCGCAATCTCTACGATATCCGGATCAAACAATCCAGGCATGGTGTTTTGCTGGATGGACTCCTTCATGGGAACAAAAAGAAAATCACCTTCGCGCGTCCCCTCGCCGCTGATGATGATTTTCTTTGGATTAAATAGATTGATAAGATTGGAAATTCCAATTCCAAGGATGCGACCGGCCTGGTCAAAGATCCGAATCGCGGCCGCGTCTCCCTTTTGGGCAAGTGACAGCAACTCATCCACGTTTTGAACCGAGGCAGAAAGTTCTCCACGAGCAGCAGATTCCTGTGCAGAGCGGATCAATCCAGGGTCACCGACATAGGCTTCCAAACAGCCGCGCTTTCCGCAAGCACATAACCGACCGTCAGGATTGATTGTGGTATGACCAAATTCGCCTGCGCCACCAGTCTGTCCGCGATAAAACTGCCCGTTGGCCACAATTCCCAGCCCCACCCCCCGCCCGACCGTCACGGTCAGAAAATTATCCACACCCTGCCCATGGCCAAACCACCTTTCGGTAAGTGTCAGGGTGTTGACATCATTTTCAATATAAACTGGAATGTGCAGTTTGCTTTGAAGCATATCCCGCATTGGTACGTTATCCCAGCCATAGATCGGTGACTGGCGCAGTATCCCACCTTCGGCATCAACAATGCCCGCCAGCCCAATTCCAACGCCAAGGAGTTGCTTTTTGGCGATCTTTTGCTCACGAATGAACGAGATAACCATTCGTGCCAGATCATCCACAACCTGGGCCGGATCGTGCCCAGAGAGCCGCATGGATGATTTTGCTATTACCGAAGCTTGCAGGTCCGTTAACGCGCAGATGGCGTGGGTCTCAGTCAACTTTATGCCAACCACGTATCCACCCTGTGGATTAATAACTAATAAAATAGGAGGTCGTCCGCCGCTGGAGTCCCCGGCAGACTTTTCCAAAACCAGGTTTTGAGAAATTAACTTCGCGGAGATAGATGTTACTGTTGCCGGGCTAAGACCGGTTCGCCGGGCAATATCGGCCCTGCCTATCGGGCTATGCGTCTTGATGGCATTCAAGACGTGTGAGCGATTAATTGCTCTTATTAGTTCGCGGTTACCAGTTGGATGGGGCATATACTAACTTTATTCACTGAATAAAGTTAGTAGCATTATAGTCTCAAGGGACAATTTGTCAAGAACAAACTTCATGATCATTTTGTTTCGAAAAAATGCTCTTCCCCATCCTCGACTTCAGTCTGTATTGCAGTGCCTCCGCCAAATGCGGGTTGGATTTATTCATTCCCCGCCAAGTCTGCGATGGTGCGAGACAATTTCAAAATGCGATGATAGGCACGCACCGACAAATTGAGTTGACTCATGGCCGCCCGCAAGCTCTAACCTTCGGCCTGTAACTGGCAAAATTGCCTGACCTCCCCTACACGCATATCTGCATTGCAGACAATATCTGATGATCCGTTATTCGAGAAGCGATGTCGTTGCACATCGCGCGCAGCTTGTACCAGGCCCGAATTGATTCAGATGACTCGCTCACACGATCACCACTCAACTTTTCATAATCCACACGCGGCACTTCGATGTGGCTGTCAATACGGTCGAGCAACGGATCGGAGATGCGTATATTGTATTTGGTAACGATAGCAGGAGCACACGGAGAGGCTTTTTGTGTATCTAAAAAATATCCACAAGGGGCAAGGATTCATCGCGGTAATCAATTGAAAGCATAGTTCAAACATTCATAACATCACTTATGAAAATCCCAGTTTACAAATAGGTAAATCATAAAACGGGTGGCTGATCACTTACACGGGGACCCTGGCAACGTGAAATGTACAATCTAGGGCGTGAAATACATTG
>JAXIPJ010000005.1:0-19979 GCA_045402985.1 Anaerolineales bacterium | reverse complement strand
GGCTGTGCAATGATCGTGATCGGAGGATCCACCAGCGCCCCCCAGGTGGTCTCATCGAATCCGACTAGCGCGATTTCATTCGGTACAGATAACTTACTGTCGCGTATCGCCTGAAATGCCCCTGCAGTGAGAAGACTATTGCTCGTAAATATTGCATCAGGCTTTTGATCCTGAGCCAGCCAAGACATCGTTACTTCATAACCCTGCTTGATACGCGGCTCGACGATGCTTTCCGCAACGGGGCTTAAGTGATTGTCCTCGAGTGCCATTTGAAAGCCGCGGCGTCGTTCCGGTGCAGTCGTACTGGCATTGCCGAAAAGACCTGCAAAGCTGCGGTAGCCGTTTTCGATCAAGTGAAGAGTCAGCTCGTAAGCCGCGGCCACGTTATCCAGCAGGACCATATCCATATCTTTGTTTTCAACGTAGCGATCTATGGCCACAAACGGAATTGTTGACTTGTAGGATTTTAGACTCGCGCCAAATTTTTTTGTGGGGGAAAAGATAATCCCCGCCACATTTTCATCATGCAACAGGTTTAGATATAGTTCTTCCTTTTCGGGGTTTTCATCCGTGTTGCACAATAGCACAGAATAGCCTTGCTCATAGGCTGCATCTTCTACGGCGCGGCTGATCGCCGTAAAAAACGGGTTACGAATATCGGATACAACCAGGCCGATCTTGGCTGTTTTCTGTGCGCGCAAACTTCGTGCTATCAAGTTCGGCCGGTAGTTGAGCCTTTGTATAGCTTCGGAAACGCGTTTTCGCGTCTCAGCATTGACACGGGACTTATTTGCCAAAACACGTGAGACTGTGGCGGTGGATACCCCGGCGGCCTGGGCGACGTCTTTTATGCTGACCATGGGCAAAGTATACCATTTATTCAAATTGATGAAAACGATTTCGCAGTCATGGGGTTATAAAGCACTGGAAAGCTTAGATTTCAATCCAATTGGCATAAAAACGGGCTGTTTTTCGGCGATAACGGATTCTTTATTAGCTCTGCATTAATCCATTGACAAAGTTTATGTAATCGTTTACACTCCGAACCGTTATTATTTCCTGTTCAAAAGGCTCCAAAGTTGCTCCAACCATCATAAGCTCGATCATGAGGTCTAATGCTGGAACCAACCGCAATACAGCAAGTTGAACCAGGCACTTCGGTACACTCGAAACCGGATGTGATGCGGAATTTATTTGATCATTCCGCATTGATAGTATTCCTTCAATTCCCCAGTTCAAAAAATCCATTAGTCTTCCGCGCGCTGACCCGCTCCAACACGGACCTGCAGTCGCGTCCCTCTTTGGGAATGGCATCTGCCCGAAAACGGAATCCAGCCAAAGTCCAGATCCGAGGCGGATCTAAATCCTATTCTTCGGTTACTTGGTAACAATCCAACTGTTACCTGTAAGTACGTGCCTGTGGAGATCAGGCAAAATCTCAAAATTCAAAAGGAGAAGAAAAAATGAGAGAGCGATTGCAACAATTCGGTGGTTTTCTGGCTGGCATGGTCATTCCCAACATCGGAGCGTTCATTGCCTGGGGTTTGATCACAGCCCTGTTCATCCCAACCGGCTGGATTCCAAACGAGAATTTAGCCAAACTGGTCGGACCGATGATCCTGTATTTGCTGCCAATTCTCATCGGGTATACCGGTGGCAAAATGGTTCATGGACACCGTGGCGGCGTTGTCGGTGCGGCCGCAACTATGGGTGTTGTCGTCGGAGCTGACATTCCCATGTTCCTGGGCGCCATGATCATGGGTCCACTAGGCGGCTGGGCAATCAAGAAAGTGGATGAGATGCTGGAAGATAAAGTCGGCGTGGGCTTCGAGATGTTGGTCAACAATTTCTCGGCGGGCATCTTGGGCGTCATCCTCGTACTACTTGGCTTTTGGGCCATCGGCCCAGCTGTGCTTTGGTTCAGTGGAGGCGCTGAAGCGATTGTTAATGCCTTGGTCAATGCACGGCTCCTTCCACTGGCCGCGATTGTCATCGAGCCAGCCAAGGTCCTGTTCCTGAATAATGCCTTGAACCATGGTGTACTTGCGCCGCTGGGTGTGGCTGCTGTGAGCGAAAGTGGCCGCGCCATTCACTTCCTGCTCGAGACCAATCCCGGTCCTGGGTTGGGTCTGTTGTTGGCGTTCTATGTAGCCAGCAAAGGCATGCTCAAGGAATCTGCGCCAGGCTCGATGATCATTCATTTCTTTGGCGGCATTCACGAGATCTATTTCCCCTATGTACTTGCTCACCCCATCATGATCCTTGCCATGATCGCAGGTGGCTTTACTGCGAATCTGTGGTTCGTGATTAGTGGCGCGGGTCTTGTGGCTACCCCCTCACCCGGATCGATTTTCGCCTATCTGGCTGTCATTCCACCTGGGCAACACTTCCAGGTTTTGACTGGTGTGCTCATTGGCGCAGTGGTTTCCTTTCTCGTTGGTTCCTTCATTCTGCGGGTTCGCCCAGTCCGTGAAGAAGAATCAGAAGAGACTGCCGCTCCCGTCGGTGCCGTTCCTGGGTTAGGTACAAGCTAAACCAGGCCGTTCTTAATCTGGCAGACGCGGTAGTCTCCTCCTCATATGCAATTATAAAGTATGCCGCGCCTGTCAGATCATCCATTAAGGAGATCGAAGATGCCACAAACCATATCTGCCGCCCAGGTAAAGACCATTATTCTGGCTTGTGAAGCCGGGATGGGTTCCAGCTTGATGAGTGTAAATTCGCTCAAGAAGAAATTGAAAGCCGCACAGGTCACTGATGTAACCGTTGTTCACAAACCAGCGCGTGAAATTCCAGCGAATGCGCAAGTGGTTGTTGTTCACAAGGGGCTCGCGAAAGTTGCGCAGAGCAAGGCGCCCAATGCTGTTATCATCGCTTTCAATCATTTTCTAAATGACCCGGCCTTTGATAAACTTGTAAAAGCAATTGTAGATAAGTCTGAAATTACCGGCACGGAAATCTAAAAGATGTCAATTCTTGCCAGGGAACGTATCCAACTTAACGCTGCAGCTGCAGATCGTTCGGATGCCATCCGCAAAGCGGGAGAATTGCTGGTTAGCTCCGGTTGCGTTTTGCCTCCCTATGTAGATGGGATGCTATTGCGGGAAACAACCATGTCCACCTATCTCGGCAGCGGAGTAGCCATCCCACACGGCGTGTATGAAAACCGTGACCACATTTTGCAGACGGGCATCTCTGTTTTGCAACTTCCACAGGGAGTGGAATGGGATGAGGGCGAAATGGCCTATCTGGTAATTGGCATTGCCGCCTCCTCCGATGAACATGTCGGTGTTCTGGCGAGTCTGGCTGAAGCTGTCGAAGACGAAGCCATCTTGAACGAATTGATCAGCGCAACCGACCCGGAAATTATCCTGAAGTATTTGAGTGGGACTCCCGCTTCCTGATCATTCCAAAGATTTAGTGTTTGAAAGGATCGTTGCTGTAGGAATGGAGCCCTGTCATGAAGCAATTAGAGATCACGATCAACAACGAGACTGGTTTACATGCACGACCTGCAAAGACATTAGTAAATCTCACCAAGCAATTTAAGTCTGAAATTTTCATCTGGCACGGGGAGAAGAAGGCCAATGCCAAAAGCCTGATCTCTGTGCTCACGTTGGGGGCATCCAGGGGCAGCCAGCTTAGGATTCAAGTTAATGGGGAGGATGAAGAGAATGCCACCACTCAGATAGAGGCTGCCATTTTGTCCGGGTTGGGTGAGGGTGAACATCCTGCTGAGACTCAGGCCAGACCGGCTTCGGCTCCAATTGCAGAAGCAGAAAGCATTCCTGTTGCGGAAGAGAAAAGTCCTGATAAAACAAATTCAACGAACGGCTTGAAAGGTGTGGGCGCGGCGCCGGGAATTGCAATTGGTCCGATCTTTCAATTCCAACGTACGGAAGTGGCCTTCAACGAATCATCTGATGGTCTTGTGATAAGTTGGGAGCACCTGCAAGCTGCACTGGCCCGGGCGCGTGAACAGTTGAATAATTTGAATCAGAAGATGATCGAAAAGGGATTGAAAGCCGAAGCCGCCATCTTCGACGCGCATCTTGAGCTGTTGGATGATCCAGAATTGACCGAGGCCATCCATGCACGCATCGAAAAAGGACAGGACGCGTTAAGAGCCTGGAAGGAAACCATAGAAGATAATGCCATTGTGGTCGCGGCACTGAATGACCCGATCTTATCTGCCCGAGCGGACGACTTGCGCGATGTGGGCCGGCGCGTCTTGAAAATTATGCTGGGGATGGATGACAAAAACGATTCCCTGCCCACCACGCCCACCGTGATCGTAGCGCGTGAACTCTCTCCATCGGATACCGTCTCGTTCAACCAGGACCTTGTGCTTGGTTTTTGCATTGTCAACGGCGGACCCACCTCGCACACCGCCATCCTCGCAAAGGCTCTAGGGTTACCAGCCATCGTGGGCATAGACCAGGCCATTCTTGGCGTGGAAAGTGGCACAACAGTTATCATGGACGGAAGCGACGGTACGATAACATTCAATCCAACCCCTGATGAGCTCAAGTCCGCGGAGCAGACGAGAAGCCAATGGCTGGAAAAACGTCGTCTGGCATTGGAGCAAGCCAACACTCCAGCAATTACGGCAGATGGTCAGCATATTGAAGTCGTCGGTAACGCGGGCTCGCTTGCAGATGCAGAAAAAGCCCTGAAGATGGGCGCGGCAGGCATCGGCTTGTTGCGAACCGAGTTCCTTTTCCTTGAGCGTACCACTGCCCCTACAGAGGATGAGCAGTTCGAAGTGTATCGATCCATTGCAGAGACGATGGGAAAATTACCGGTCATCGTGCGCACGCTGGACGTGGGCGGCGACAAGCCATTGCCTTATATTGAAATGCAGCATGAAGATAATCCGTTTTTGGGGGAACGTGGCATCCGTCTATGTTTGAACCGCCCTGAGTTGTTCCGCTTGCAGTTGCGTGCGATTTTGCGTGCCGGGTTGCATGGCAATTTGCAGATCATGTTCCCTATGGTGGGCGACATTGAAGAGTATCGGCGTGCACGCTTGATGTTGGACGAATTACAAATTGAATTGAATATTCCACGCATTGTGGCTGGGATTATGATCGAGGTTCCCTCTGCGGCGTTGATGGCAGATGTGCTGGCAAAAGAAGTTGACTTCTTTTCGATTGGTACAAATGATTTGACTCAATACACATTGGCAATGGATCGTGCCAATCCGGCACTCGCCGCCAGGCAGGATGGCTTGCATCCCGCGGTATTGCGCTTGATTGCCAAGACAATCGAAGGCGCTCATAAACATGGCAAATGGGCGGGGATTTGCGGTGAGCTTGGCTCTGATCCATATGCAATTCCGATCCTGATCGGTCTGGGCATCGATGAACTAAGTGTCAATACGCCGTCTGTGCCTCTCGTTAAAGCACAGATCCGCGCGCTGAAAGTTTCTGAACTTCAGGATCTAGCCAAGCAGGCATTAGAATGTGCAACTGCGCAGGAAGTTCGTGAATTGGTTAAGAAGCAGTTGAGTTTGTAGGAACCCGGTGGTTGAGTAGCTGCGAAGCAGAGTACACTTGCACCGCACTGCGTTCGGTGCAGTGCAGGTGTCGAAACCACCACTAAGCAAAATGATTTTGTTACGAAATTACTTTTGAAACTTGTTGGTTTCGATACGGCGGACGAACACCGCTTACTCAACCAACGGGGTATCACTACCTAAAAGGAACAATGAATGGGACAAAAATATAAAACGTATCGTTCGGCAAAATATCATCTGCCTCAGGAGAGTTGGGCCTGGAATCTCTACGGGGCCGGTATGGAAAAAATGGGCAGTGATGGCAAGCCGGAACCATTTTCAATTCCCGAACCGAATGATGATCAATTGCTTGTGAGGATCGATAGCGTCGGTGTCTGCTTTTCAGACGTAAAGATCCTCAAGCAGGGCGGCCGTCATCCCAAACTATACAATCGAAATTTATCCGTCGACCCCACCCGGCTTGGGCATGAGGTTTCGCTCACGATCATCAAGGTCGGCAAAAATCTGGCCCTTGCCGGGAATTATCAACCCGGTCAGCGACTTGCCGTGCAGCCTGATATCTATCAAAACGGATTGAGTACCGCATATGGTTATACGATTCCCGGCGGCCTGGTTCAGTATCATCTCATTGGCGCCGAAGTTTTGGAAACCGATGCCGGAGCCTGTCTTCTGCCAGTGGATGAGAGCATGGGATATGCTGAGTCTGCTTTGCTGGAACCGTGGGGCTGTGTGGCAGCTGCCTATACACAACGCCGCAGGCTGGACCTGAAAACGGGTGGCACACTCTGGATCATTGGCCAACCCGACGACGCGACCGAATTTACTTTTTCCAAAGGATTGGACGCGCCCGCGACGATCCTATTAACAGATGTTCCAGCATCCATCAGAAAACTTGTCTCTGCCACGCAGGCAAAGGTCATCGAGAGAAATGATCCTGGTGCAGATGGATATGAAACGATCAGCCGAGACCTCACCGATGGCAAGGGCTTTGATGATATCGTCATGCTCAACCCGAATTCAGCGATTGTCGTTGGTCAGGCAGCACGCTTGATCGCACGGCGCGGCACTTTGAATCTCGTCGGCACCAAACCGTTGGATGGCCTGGTTCAAGTTGACTTTGGGCGCCTGCATTATGACTACATTGCCTTCGTTGGAAACGCCACGCTCGATATCGCCGCGTCCTATGGTGAGCAGCGCAACCGCTGTGACTTGCGCACAAACGGGATAGCCGTTTTCGTTGGCGCGGGTGGACCCATGGGACAAATGCATGTCCAACGCGCGCTCGAACTACCTGATGGACCAAAATTGATCATTGCCACTGAGATCAGTGACGAACGTTTGCAAACTTTGATCGATATGTTCTCTCCATTGGCTGAAAAACAGAGTCGTATTCTGCTGATCTTTAACCCGAACACTGTGAAACAATCCTTCCATGATTTTGTGATGCAAGCCACTGACGGTCTGGGTGCAGACGATGTGGTCGTGAGTGTGCCTATTGCAAGCCTGATGGAGGACGCGGATACGGTGATGAAACCTGATGGAATGCTGGTGTTCTTCGCGGGTGTTCCCAACGGCACGATGGGAATGGTCAATCTCAGTAACGTGTATTTGTCGAACGCGCAATATACGGGCACATCTGGTTTGACGATCAACGATCAGGCCCTGGTCATGGAACGGCGGCTGGAGGGGACATTGTCGCCTGGTCGTTCAGTGGCAGCCATCGGGGGATTCGAGACCGCGGCGGAGGCGATCCAATCGGTGATGGATAGCAAATATCCGGGCAAGGTGGTGATATTCCCGCAAATTCACAATCTGCCGCTGACAAGCCTTAAGGAATTGGAGCAGCGCCTGCCGGAAGTGGCGGCCAAACTGGGCGAAGATATGATGTGGAACAATGATGCAGAAGAAGCGCTAATCGAAAAATTCTGGGAAGAACCTGTATAACCGCAGCCAATATGATCTATACATTGACTCTCAACCCGGCTATCGATCGGGAATTGACTGTTAACGCTGTTGAATTTGACGCCGTGCTGCAGGCAACTGACTCACAGGTGGATTTTGGCGGCAAGGGGTTTAACGTCTCCCGTTTGCTCAAGTCGATGGGAATGCCGAGCACAGCCATTGGATTTGTGGGTGGAAGGGCTGGCAAGCAAATGCGCGCCGGGTTGGAACTTCTTGATATCACTACAGATTTCGTTTGGGTTTCAGAAGAGACGCGCACCAACGTCAGCATCGTTACACAGTCTCACGATCACTATATCAAAGTGAATGAAAAGGGACCGCTCGTAGACCAGACCAAACAGCGCGAACTTTTGGGCAAGATCGAATCGATCGCACGCGCTGGTGATTGGTGGGTGCTGGCGGGAAGTCTGCCACCTGGCGTGCCCGATTCCTTCTATGCGCAAATTACAGAGATCCTTAATGACAGACAAGCCATTACGGTTCTGGATACCACTGGAGAAAGTTTGCGTCTGGGCTGCGAGGCAAAGCCATTTCTGGTGAAGCCCAATGCTGAAGAAGCATGCCGCCTCACTGGCTTGCCTGTCGAAAATACGTCCCAGGTGGCACTGGCTGCAAACGAAATTCGAAAGATGGGCGCGCAGAATGTTGTCATCTCACTCGGAAAGAAAGGCGCTCTCCTGCAAACGGTAGATGGCAACTGGCTAGTGCATAGCCCAAGGATCAGGGAGAAGAATCCGATTGGTGCAGGTGACTCGATGGTAGGCGGTCTGGTTTGGGCGTTGGCGCAGGGTTATCCGTTGAAGGAATCATTGGGATGGGGCGCGGCCAGCGGAGCAGCCACCGCTTCGATGAGCGGAACGGAGGTGGGTTCGCGTGAGTTGATCGAAGAGCTCTTTCATAAAGTTGAATACGAATCTCTTTAATCCCGTCATTGCGAGCCCATCGCGCTGAGCGGAGTGAGCGATAGCGAACAAAGTCGAAGCGAGGGCGAAGCAATCTCCACCAACGCGAGGAGATTGCTTTGTCGGGAAGAACACACCCTCCTCGCAATGACGAAATGACAAATGGAGATACCATGCCATACGATGTACATCAGGAAAAAATCTATTCGCAGGATGCTCGCAGTATTTACGACGCCGCCTTGAAATCCGTTGAAAAACTCAAGGGACAGATCTTATCTTCCAAGCCAGACGATCTGCGCCTGGAAGTGAAATTTGACAAGACGATCCTCGGCACAGTATTGGGGGACCGCACGCAATTAACCTGCGCTGTCCATGCAGAGGGCGATGGAAGCAAGGTCGTCATCGATGCATATCCGCTGGATGCGGTGGGTCGGAAATTGATGTTCGGCGCCCGTAAAGGCGTCGCCCAAACGGTCATTAATTGGTTTATCGCACATATGGAAAACAATTTGAAATAAACAAGATAAGACATCCGAAGCCTTAACTTCGGATGTCTTATTTAACAGTGGGAATGCCTGCGTAATCAGGCCTTGTTCTCAAGTAAAATCAACACATCATGAAAGAATTCATTTACAGCCGCAATGCTGTGTATGAGACCTTGCGTGCCAAACGCAGGGATGTGTTCAAGATCGAGCTTGCTGAAGGAGTGCAGGCGAAGAGTCGGCTTACCGAGATCCTGGCATTGGCGGCACAAAGAAAGGTCCCAGTTGTCAAAGCGCCGCGTGGACGGTTGGATAAGATCCACGAACATAATCAGGGCATCATCGCGGAGGTGGGCAAGTATCCGTATGCGGATCTGCTCGATATTCTTGAGAATGCCCGCCAGAAGAACGAGGCACCTTTTGTATTACTGCTTGATTCGTTGAACGACCCGCAAAATTTTGGCACGCTCATCCGCACTGCTGAAGCGATCGGTGTGCACGGAGTTGTAATCCCGCTGGCGCATACGGTGGAGGTGACCCCTTCGGTGGTGAACGCATCTTCCGGCGCGAGCGAGCATATGTTGATCACGCGTTCGAATCTTGCGCAGGCGATCGAAACGTTAAAAGAGGAGAACGTGTGGGTTGTGGGGCTCGATCAGGACGGGGAAACGGTTGGGGAGAAGACTCAGCGTCATTTAACGGGAGCCGTTGCAATGGTCGTGGGAAGCGAGGGCGAAGGCATACGTCAGCTCACGCGCGCGAAGTGCGATATCGTGTTGAAACTTCCAATGCGTGGGAAAGTCGAATCCCTTAATGCCGCTGTAGCAGGTTCGGTGGCGTTGTATCTGGCCTATCTCGCTCGAAATAAATAATTGTGTACAATGTAGGGGCACAGCGAAACCATAAAAGGCTTTGATGATTTACCGTCCTGCTGTGCCCCTACATTAATTTTGGAGAATAAATGCCTCAAGCATCCTATCATTTCCCGCGCGGCTTTTTATGGGGGACTGCCACCGCCTCGCATCAGGTGGAAGGCAACAACACGAACAACCAGTGGTGGAAGTGGGAACAGGAGGGTCATACGGACGGGAAATCTGGTCTGGCTTGCGATTGGTGGGGAGGCCGCTGGAAGGAAGACTTCGACCGCGCCGCGGAAAGTGGACAGAACGCGCATCGGCTGTCTGTGGAATGGAGCAGGATTCAACCCTCGCCCGATACCTGGGACGAAGACGCGTTGGAAAGATATCGCACTATACTGCGCGGCCTGCGCGAACGCGGCCTCACACCGATGGTCACGCTGCATCATTTCACTGATCCGTTGTGGCTGGCAGAATTCGGAAGTTGGGAAACAGAAGCAGTTATTCCGTTATTTGAAAAGTTTGTCCGCAAGACAGTTGAGGCGTTGAAGGAATATTGCACGTTATGGTGCACGCTCAACGAGCCAAACGGTTACGCGCTCAACGGATATGTAAATCATGGCGTTGCCATGTTTCCACCCGGGAAAAATAATACCAGACTTGCTTTTCAAGTGATGGCAATCATGATTCGCGCTCATGCCGCCGCATACCGCGCCATTCACGAGATTCAATACGAAGCGCGCGCGGGATATGCCTTGAATTACCGTTCCTTCGTGCCATATCGGACGTGGTCGCCCTTGGATAAACTCTCCGTCAAGACTGCTTTCAATGCTTTGAATATTGGCTTCCCCTCCGCGCTGGCAACAGGCGTAATGCGTTCGCCGCTTGGTTCCATCAAAGTTCCTGAAGCCAAAGGGACTCAGGATTACTTTGGTTTTAATTACTACACAAGAGACTTTGTAACTTTTGATTTGAGAAAACCAAAGACCTTGTTCGCTCATAACTTCTATGCTAAAGATGCCGACCTAAGTGCTAACAAATTCATGGCGAACGAGCCAGAGGGAATGTTCGAGGGGCTGAAATGGATTGTCCGTATGTTCCCTAACCTGCCCATTCTCATCACCGAAAATGGCGTGGAGGATGCCGATGATCACATGCGCCCACGTTACATCGCGCAGCATATTCATCAAATGTGGCGCGCGGTTAATTTCAACTGGCCCGTGAAGGGCTACTTCCACTGGTCGCTGGTGGATAACTTCGAATGGGAACGTGGCTGGAGGCAGCGTTTCGGACTGTGGGCATTGGATGTCGAAACTCAGAAACGCACCAAACGCCCCTCCGCGGACTTTTATGCTGAAATCTGCAAAGAGAACGGACTCTCCTCTGAGATGGTTTCCAAGTATTGCCCGGAGGTGTTTGATAAGTTGTTTCCGGTGTGATTGAGCAGTAACTGGTAAGAAGTAATTGGTAATTAGCAAGGAGTGAATATGGATTTCAAGACGCGGCTGACAGGTTTTAATGAATTATTGTCCGTGATCTATGGGGACGAAATGGACATGAATGCATTGCTCAGTGAACTTGGGTTCGAACAAACACAGATTCGCCAATTACGCGACGCACATCTCGAGTATATTGTGGGTCAGTTTTTGGAAGTGATCCATAAACGCCTTACCAGTGATACGGGCAAGGATACTTATTATCAAATCCTGAGTCGCCGCTACGGTCTGGATGGTGAACCAAAGGAACAGCTCTCGGTAATCGCAGGAAAATATGGTTTTAGCCCTGAGTACCTGCGTCAATTGTTCGAAGAGATCATCCAAAGGTGCAAAAGTAAAACATGGCAAGCTGAGCTGAAAAAGAATCTAAAATATATTGTTGTCAGTCAGTTTGGAGAAATGAATGAGCGCCCTGTACGTGAGCATGTGGCTGCAAAACTTGAACGCCTCAGCAATTTACGAGGCGCAGCAGATGTGGCGCGCCTGAATTACGAAGCCAAACGTGCGGAGATTCTTAAGCAGATCCAGGCTGAGTTGGATGCACTCGATTCAGAATATAGGCCTGTACTTGAATCCGTGGAAGAAAATATCGCCGCGCTGGAAAATGAGATCAAGACCGATGTGTTGATGTATGGTGAGTCCATTTCAGGCGGATCGTACCGCGCCTCCTACACTCAGGGACGCGTCTCCTGGGACAATGAAGGTATGACAAAGTACGCGGCGGCTCACCCAGATGTGCTTCAATTCCGCAAGCAGGGGCAGCCGATCGTCTCTTTGAGAATAGTGAGTACAGATTGAACCTTCCACCTGATTTCATTTCCAATATTCAAAATACTTTTGAGGAGGATGGAACTGCCTTTCTCAAAGCATTGCCGGACCTGATCGCTGAGGCATCCGCACGCTGGGGATTGACGGATGTTCAACCTGTTTCGAATCTCTCATATAACTTTGTGGCTTTTGCAAATCGTGGTAACGAAAAGGTTGCTCTGAAAATTGGCGTCCGAAACGATGAGTTGATGAGTGAAATGGCTGCGTTACATCTCTTCAATGGGGAGGGCGCATGTCGCTTAATTGACTCTGACGAGGAACGCGGCTTCCTGTTGCTTGAACGTCTGACACCTGGTGTGATGTTATCCACACTGCAGGATGATGAGGAGGCGACACATATCGCTGCGGAAGTAATGCAAAAAATCTGGAGGCCCTTGGAGTCTGGGAGCTTGCTCCCAAATATTCGACAGCAAGCTGTCGGACTCCAGAATAAGTTCATCAGGTTATCTGATTGGTTCGATGGGTTGAAAAGACTGCGAGCGAGGTTCAATGGTGGAACAGGTCCGTTCGATAAAAAGTTGGTGGAAAGGGTGGAGCGCTCTGTCAGTGATTTCTTTATTGAGAATCACAAGCCAGTGCTCATGCACGGAGATTTCCATCATTTCAACATTTTATCTTCAGAGCGCGGCTGGCTGGTGATCGACGCCAAGGGTGTCATTGGGCCGGCGGGCTATGAAGTGGGTCCGTTCCTCATCAACCCATGGGGTGATATGTTAAACAGGAACCGGCAGAAGCGTATGACAGAGAGGCGGTTTGACATCCTGCATGAGCATTTGGGATTCGAGCGTGAGCGCATCCGTGAATGGGGATTGGCGCACGCGGTCCTTTCGGCATGGTGGGATATTGAAGATAATACAGGCAGAGGAGAATACGCGCTGAATTTTGCCGCGATGCTCGCCGATATACCGCTTCATTCATGATACCAAAAGCTATTACCGCCTGTCCCATTAATAAGTAAAGTTTTGAATGGCCGTGTATGCCAAAACCAAACTTCAAGTTTACATAAGTATGTGGCACTTCGTAAAATAAAACAGCCTCTCAAAGAGAGGCTGTTTTGCCTGTTGCCCTATTACCTACATTGCGAGCAGATTGAACAGTACAAACCCCAGCGCCAACGCGCCACCGATCTTCTTGAACATGTCAGTATTTAAGGCGGGCACAAAAGCCGCCAGGCCGTACCAGAGGAAGAAGAGCCATAAACACCATGAAGAAATGGAGTCAGGTAAAGTCATTTTGCAATCTCCTTGGATTCGGTTTTTGAACGTCCATGCGGACAATTCTGAATAAGATAACCTTGATCGTTTTGGAAGATACGAGATGAATTTTCAGAAGTAGATTGCTACTTTAAAGGATTACAGCCTCCTGGTCAGAAGGCTGTATTTAATAAACAAAAGCGGTCTATCTACCGACGAGGGTGAAGACCGCTGCACCGAGTGCCAGGATGCCTATGATGACACTTGGAATAGCCAGCCCCAGCAACGATAGACCAAAAAAGAGGAAAAACAATATGGTGCACCAGCCAGCAATGGAACTCGGCATATTCATTTTACATTCTCCTTGAGAGTAGATTATTGACTGTCCACGCTGGACAGTTCTAAAGAGATAACCCCTTATGGTTTTGGAAGATACGCGATGAACGTTCAGAAGATGATTTGCTGCTTTGCCGCTTGTTTCATAGACTACCAAAGTTTGTAGATAAAATGGCAATCAAATCTCGTTTAGGTATGCTGGGCTGACTACATGTGGCACTTCGTAAAATAATACAGCCTTCCGGGCAGAAGGCTGTATTACTAACTTGAACCTGTTACATTCCCAGGAAGCTAAATAGAACAAAGGCCAGGGCCAGGACTGCGCCGATTTTCTTGAACATGTCTGTACTGAGGGCAGGTACAAAGGCAGCCAAGCCATACCAGAGGAAAAACAGGATCAAACACCAAGCGGAAATCGTTGCGGGCATTTTACACTCTCCTTTTGAGCTTTTGGTTTTGACTGTCCACACTGGACAGTTCCAACATATACAACCCTGCCTGCTCTCAGGAGATGCGCAATAAATTTAACAACAGTCCTTCTTAAGAGAGGTTGTGGTGGCCCTGGATACCCAGAAAAGTAAAGATCGCGACACCTGTGGCAGGCAGACTAAATACGATCTCATTCAGTTTTGAGCTGCGCGCCGCGTGGTAGAATTTGGTGACACATTTGCTCTCGCGGTCTACGAAACCGACCGCGGGGATTTTTTTGCCCATGACAACAATTACAAACCCTGCTGAGTTTTCCCTGCATCGCAAGTACCTCTCGGACCGAACCGACCCGGTGCGGTGGATCTGGTCACATGTGCGGCGCCACTGGTGGATCATCTTCATGATGGTGGCTGGTGCGGTGGGTAATGCCGGGCTGGCGGCAGTTGTACCAGTTCTCACCGGTGACGCGTTCAATGCCATGCTCAAACCTGTTCCGGATACGAGTGTGTTGGTGCCCCTGGCATTGATCATCGGTATTTCACAGATAATACGCGGAGCCCTGCAACTGGGACGCAACTTCGGCGCGGAGTTGCTGGCGCAGAAACTGGAGCGCTCGGTGCGCGATGAGTTGTATCTCTCCTTGCTGGGCAAGAGCATGACCTTCCACAACCTGCAGCCCGTGGGCGATACGATGGCCCGCACCACCAATGACGTGCGCGAAGTGAATTACATGTTCAGCCCGGGCATCAACCTCGTTGTGGGTTCGCTCATCTTTCTGCTGATGCCCATCTTCGTCGCCGGTCGTTATCATCCCACACTGATCATCACGCCGATTGTTTTTATCAGCTTTTATTTTGCATCCCTCGTGCGTTATCTCAAGACCCTTTCACCGATCACAGATGAAGTGCGCGCCACATTTGGAAAGATGAACACGCATCTTTCTGAATCTTTGGATGGCGTGGAAGTGGTAAAAGCCGCCTCGCAGGAAAATGCGGAAGTGGAGCGCTTCGTAGTCAATGCCAAGCGAGTGCGCGATGTTTTTGTAAGGCAAGGCGACCTCGAAGGCCGCTACGTGGCCATGCTGCTGCTCGGTACTGCTTATGCCTTTGGACTGTTTCATGCACTGCTACTTTTCCGCAGCGGACAGCTGGACCTTGGCGCGGTGGTAGCCTACTTTGGGCTTCTGCGTCTGCTTGAATTCCCGACCTTCGTATCCACTTTTGCATATTCACAGATCTCGCTGGGTATCTCAAGTGCGCGTCGCATCCTGGAACTGATGAACCGCGAGACAAATCTCGACCAGAACGCGCAGGGACGAGTCGAACCGATCAAAGGCGAAGTGGAATTTCGGGATGTGAGTTTTGATTATGCGACCCAGTCCGCAGCATCTTTCAATGGGAAGGAAATGCGTGAGGAAGAGGCAATTCTTCAAAATATTTCCTTCAAGGTAAAGCCAGGACAAACAGTCGCCATTGTAGGGCAGACTGGTGCGGGCAAAACTTCATTGGTGAAACTTATCAACCGAACGTATGATACCTCGCACGGACAGGTCCTTGTGGATGGCGTGGATGTGCGTGATTGGAATCTCGCCGCGCTCCGTTCGCAGGTCTCAATGATCGAGCAGGATGTCTTCCTCTTCTCACGTTCCGTCAGTGACAATATCGCGTTTGGGAAACCGGGAGCAGAGAAGGATGAAGTGGAAATGGCGGCGAAGTCTGCCCAGGCAGATGACTTCATCCAATCCTTTGATAAGGGATATGAAACCGTCGTGGGTGAACGCGGCGTCACGCTATCAGGCGGGCAGCGCCAGCGTATTGCATTGGCACGCGCCTTCCTCACCGATCCACACATTTTGATCCTGGATGATTCCACCTCCGCGATCGACTCGGCGACCGAGGATAAAATCCAGCGCGCGATTGCCAACGCAGCACGCGGACGCACGACCTTTATCATTACACATCGCCTGTCACAGATAAGATGGGCAGACTTGATCATCGTGCTTCGCAAAGGCCGCATCGCCGCTATCGGAACGCACGATGAGTTAATGAAAACGTCGGATGCATATTCGAGGATATTTAGAGAGTAACATGTCATTGCGAGGAGGGCTTTAGCCCGACGACACTTGCACCGCACTGCGTTTGTTGCAGTGCAGGTGAGCAATCTCAAGTAACCTTTAAAGAAGTAATTATTTGAAAACATGAGATTGCCACGCCCTGCTTCACAGGGCTCGCAATGACATATGAAAGAGGATTATGGGCTTCTTTGCCGGACTAAACGACGAAAAATACGACCGCCAGTACACAGACCGTGACCTGATGCGGCGCATCGTTGAATATTTCAAACCACAGACGAAACGACTTGTGTGGGTCATTGTGTTTGTCGTCATATTGGCAGGAATCGGTGCGGCATTGCCTGTTGTCGTTGCGCGCATGGTAGACCTGCTCAAAGGGCAGCCATCCCTGGAAGCCATCAGCCTGGTCAGCCTGACTGTCCTGCTGATCGGCATAGGCTTATGGAGCTTGAACTGGGCGCGGCGCAGCCTGGTTGTGCGCGCGGTTGCGGATGTAGTCCTCGACCTGCGAACGCGCGCCTTTCGCGCCGCAGCAGAACATGACCTGTCGTTTTACGATCAATTCTCATCAGGGCGCATCGTCTCGCGCATTACATCCGATACAAATGATTTCGGTCAATTGGTCGTCATAGTCACCGACGTAGGCTCGCAAATCGTCCAGGCTATCATATTGGGTGTGGTCCTGTTCCGCACGGATTTGAAATTATCGCTGATGCTGATGACTTTCCTGCCTATTATCTTTGCAGTTGCAGGAGGCTTCCGCGTGCTTGCCCGTCGTGTCACCAAGCGTGGCATGAAGGCCATGTCTGATGTCAATGCCGCCATCAAGGAAACCATCAGCGGTATTTCCATCGCGAAAAATTTCCGTCAGGAGGAGAGCATCTTCAAATCCTTCGACGAATCGAATCAGCAATCGTATCAGGTCAATGTGCAGCGCGGGTTTGTGCTTTCGCTGGTCTTCCCGACGCTCAACGCCCTGGGTGGCATATTTGTAGCCATCCTCATTTACGTGGGCGGTTTGAGCGCGGCGCAGGGCATCGTTACTGTGGGCGCCTGGTATCTCTTCATCATGAGCCTCGATCAGTTCTTCTTCCCAGTGCTCAACCTTTCCGCATTCTGGGCGCAGATCCAGGCAGGACTATCCGCGGCGGAACGCGCCTTCGCTTTGATCGATGCAGACCCGAACGTAGTTCAAACGGATAATCAGGATGTGCCTCCTTTAAAGGGACACATTCACTTCGACGATATCCACTTCCGTTATACGGATAACGAACCGATCCTGACCGGCTTCAGCCTGCTCATACAGCCCGGAGAGACTCTCGCCCTGGTGGGCCACACCGGCGCAGGGAAGTCGTCCATTGCGAAGTTGATCGCCCGTTTTTACGAATATCAGCAGGGACGTTTGCTAATGGACGGGCACGACATCCGCACGCTTGATCTGGCGCAATATCGCAAACAGTTGGGCATCGTTTCACAGGTCCCGTTCCTGTTTTCGGGAAGTGTGGCAGATAACATCCGTTACGCCGCGCCGAATGCGAGCGATGCTGAGATGCTGGAGATGGCGCGTAAAATTGGAGACGGTGAATGGCTGGAAACGCTTCCAAACGGGATCCAGACCGAAGTCGGGGAAAGAGGCGGGCACTTATCCATGGGGCAGCGTCAACTTGTGGCGTTGATGCGCGTCCTGTTGCAGAAGCCCGCCATCTTCATCCTGGATGAAGCCACTGCCAGCATCGACCCGTTCACCGAATGGCAGATCCAGCAGGCGTTGAATTTGATCATGAAAAAATCGACCAGCATTCTGATCGCGCATCGGCTGTCAACGGTCAAAGCCGCGGACCGTATTGTTGTGATGGAAAAGGGAGGCATTATCGAGGAGGGGAATCACAATGGGTTGCTGGCGCAGGGTGGGCATTATGCGACGTTGTATAACACGTATTTCAGGCATCAAAGTTTGTCCTATGTGGAGCAGGCCAGGGAGCTTGTAAAGTAATTTTCTGCTGGCAATTCCAGTCATTCCTGTTTAGCTAGATGGCTGTTTGTAAAATCTGTAGGGAATAAAACCATGGTAGGGACCTCCCTACCCAAAAGTAGGCAAACCCTCATTGACGATATAACGACTTATCCACATAATTAAAAAGATCAAAACGACGAAGGGATATAAGGTTTGCGCCTGCACAAGTTTAGTATCTTTCTCTTCTTGAATAAAAAAGTCTGGTTGTAACATACTGGGTACTGAATGGGGATTGAACCCCGTTTTGGATCGATTTATACTATATTGAATCAACCCGTCATTACGCTTTGACATCACCTAGAATCATTGTGTTATTCATTAATTATTGCAGGGGATCCATACCATATCCACACTATCCACACTGGTGTAATGTACATGCCTTGCAATAAATAGTCTTGCACAAACTTGTGAACTGAACGCTTTTCATAGGAGTCCCTGGCAATATAAGGAGCTACGAATTATGAAATTTAGACAAAGCTTCGTTATTTCAATGTTCGCCATATTGTTGAGTGGCTTTGGAGCTGCGGAACCAGCGCTTGAAAACACCCTCGCTCAATCAGGTGACCCAGTCTTCGTGGGGGCAGGGGACATCGCCAACTGTAGTCGGACCCAGGATGAGTCGACCGCACAACTTCTGGACAGCATCGCTGGCACTGTTTTCACCCTGGGCGACAACGTCTACCCGGACGGTACTTCGACCCAATTTACCAACTGCTACGGACCCACCTGGGGTCGCCACAAGAATCGCACCCGCCCCTCGGCGGGTAACCATGACTACCATGTCGCCGGTGCCGCGGGCTATTTCAACTACTTTGGTGCTGCGGCCGGCGACCCAACGAAGGGGTACTACTCCTACAACCTGGGGACGTGGCACATCATCGCCCTCAACAGCGAGATCACCCATAACGCCGGCTCAACTCAGGAGCAGTGGCTGCGGGCTGACCTGGCCGCCAATACGAGCATGTGTACCCTGGCTTACTGGCACAAGCCGCGCTTTAGCTCGGGCATGCATGGCAATATATCCAGTGTTCAAACGTTTTGGCAGGCACTTTACGATTACGGAGCGGACGTAGTGTTGAATGGCCATGACCATACCTATGAACGGTTTGCGCCCCAGAACCCAAATGGACAAGCCGACCCAACCCGAGGCATTCGCGAATTCGTCGCGGGCACAGGTGGAGCAGGTTTATATCCATTTCCCAGCATTCAGCCCAACAGTCAGGTTCGCAATAACACCACATACGGAGTGTTAAGGTTAACCCTGCATGCGACCAGTTACGACTGGCAGTTCGTTCCAATTGCTGGGCAAACTTTCACCGATTCAGGCAGTGCCAATTGTGTTGGCGGCGGGCCTGTTCCGACAGCCACCCGCACACCGACATCTGGACCGATGCCGACAGCGACTCGCACATCGACCCCTGGCCCGACAGCCACAAGGACTCCGACACCAGGTTCGTCAGATTCGATCTTCGCTGACAGTTTCGAGTCAGGCAATCTGTCAGCCTGGACATCCAGCACAATCGACAACGGCGATCTCAGCGTTAGCAGTGCAGCGGCTTTGGTTGGCAGCAACGGGCTGCAGGCAGTGATCGATGACGCTAATACGCTCTATGTCACCGACGACCGTCCCAATGCTGAGCCGCGTTATCGCGCGCGTTTTTACTTTGACCCGAACTCGATCTCGATGAGCGGAGATACTCATATCATCCACAGTGGTCTGATGGGTACCTCCCAAGCAGTGTTGCGGATAGAATTCCGCCAATTCTCAGGGAGTTACCAACTGCGAGCTAAGTTGTTGCTGGACGGTGGCGCAACTTGGGTGAATACCAGTTGGTTCACCATCAGTGATGCGGCTCACTTCATCGAGTTGGATTGGCGGGCGGCGACAGCA
>JAXIPJ010000370.1:0-3530 GCA_045402985.1 Anaerolineales bacterium | reverse complement strand
TTCCACTGCGGCAGGCAGCCAATGACGCGTCTGCAAAGCATTCGCAACCAGGTTGCGATGTGAAAGCATCACGCCTTTCGATTGCGCAGTTGAAGGAAGGGAAAGATTTTTATGTGTGGTGCCACTTTTTCATAGTTATGGGTTGACCACCACGCTCAATGTGCCTGTCTCTCTTGGCGCGGCAATGATCTTGAAGCCACAATTCCAAATATTGGATGTATTGCAAACGATCAAAAAATATAAGCCGACAATTTTCCCTGGGGTTCCAAGCATGTATGTGGCTATCAACAATTTCCACGGCGTGCGCAAGTATGGCATCCAATCCATCAAAGCTTGTATCAGCGGCTCGGCACCGCTGCCTGTTGAAGTGCAGGAAGCATTCGAGAAATTGACGAAGGGTCGTCTTGTAGAGGGGTACGGTCTTACCGAAGCGTCGCCTGTGACTCATGCGAATCCGCTTGGCGATAAACGCAAGGTCGGTACTATCGGTATTCCGCTTCCATCCACTGAAGCCAAAATTGTAGATCTGGCACAGCGCAATAAGGAAGTGAAACAGGGGCAGATCGGTGAGCTTACAGTGCGTGGTCCACAGGTGATGATGGGCTATTGGAAAAATCCGCAAGCCACCCGGGAAATGATCACTGAGGATGGCTGGCTTCTCACGGGCGACGTCGCGCAAATGGATGAAGATGGATATTACCGCATCATCGCCCGCAAAGCAGATATGTGGTACCCGACCAACCTTAAAAAGAAACCTGCCTTCCCGCGCGATGTGGAGGAAGTGATCTATGAGATTCCGCAGGTGAAGGAAGTGGCAGTCGTTGGCGTTGCGGGGAATCCGTTCGCGTTCGTCATCGCGGGAAAGGAAGCTCCCACATCAGCCGCAGTCATTTCCTACTGCAAGCGCCGCCTGCCCAAACATCTCGTCCCACGCTTCGTCGTCTTCATGGATGATTTTCCGCGCACGTTCATAGGCAAGGTTCTAAGGCGCGAGTTAGCAAGAAGATATGAAAAGCATGCTGAAGGATAATGTAACCATCCCCACCACCGCCAATTTTGTCAAGCACGGATCGGGTACGCCGGTCGTTCTTGTGCACGGAATTGCGGCCTCACTGCATGATTGGGATGATCTCATTCCCGAACTTGCGAAGAACGGTCATACATCCTATGCGCTCGACCTGCTCGGCCACGGGGAGAGTCCGAAGTTGGATTCACATGCCTATCAAATGGAGTGGCTGTACGAACATTTTTCAAAGTGGATCCAATCCCTGCATCTGACTGAACCTGCCGTTGTAATTGGACATTCATTGGGCGGACATATCGCGCTTGAGTATGCGCGCCACGATTCCGCCTGGACCCGTGGCCTGATCCTGGTCAACCCACTTTATTCACGTTCACAGTTAAACATCCTCTTCCGGCGACCGTATAGCCGCCGAAACCTGAAAGGTCTTATTGCGGGCAAGACTCCTGAATGGATATTCCGTGCCTTCATTGATATTGGCAGTGTTGCGATGAGACATGACAAAGGCGAGTTACATTCCCTGCCGAAACGCGTCCGCGCCCAGACTGCTTTGGATTACACACGGACTGCACCCGGTATTTACAATGTGCCAAATACAATCGAGGATCTCAGCAGTCATCTGTCGTCGATCTCAATTCCCACGCTTGTCGTTTGGGGAGAGCGAGATCAGACTCTCGCGCCATCGTCATTTCCCAGGTTAGTAAATGCCATGCCCAGGGCAACAGGTAAGTCATTTCGTGCCGGCCATGTGCCACATCAATCTCATGCGCCAGAGTTCAATCAGGTGGTCATGGAATTCGTGAGAGAGCTTGTTTGAATATGTTATGCTGAGCCATTTTGCGACAAAGCATCTCAAAAATAATTATTAGTGAGACTCTTCGGTCGTAACAACGCTCCCTCAGAGTGACATATGAAGTATCACTTCACCGGCTCGATGAAATAAAACCCTCCAAAAGCGGAAGCTTCAGCAGACCAGCCGACTTGCCCATCTGGCAATCTGATTCGCCACCACACGTAAGCGCCGATGAAATGTGGCAAGCAAACTGGGCCATCTATAATCTCAACTTGTGTAGCTGGTATATTCGTACGGATCCAGTTGTTCTGAATGCCTGGTGAGGAACGGAAGTTCAGGCGGCGGAGAATCGTTGCGTTCGTTCCCGCCTGTAATCGTGAGCGTGATAGTGCCGCATCGCAGGTATCTGCACTTGAAGGAGTTTCCGCAATTTGTGTAGCTGTCGGCTCGCTTACAGGTGTTCCAGTTGATGTTGGTGTAAATATCTGTGTTGGCGAGGGCTGCACCGAGGCAGTTGGAGAAGGTTCCGAAAACGGAGTGGAAGTTACAGTGCCGGATGATATCTCTGTTGCGGTGAGAGCTGGAAGAGGGGGAGGTGTCGCGGTGAGCGCACTTGATGTTTCGGTGGGTGGTGGCAGTGGAAGCTCTGTGGGTGGAGCGCTCGTGGGAGTTTCATTTGCAGTAGGAGTTTCGGTCGGAAAGAAAGGTGTGCTCGTTGGAGTATCGGGTTGTGGAGTATTCGCGGGAATCCATAAGAGAAGACAAATAAATATCAGCAAAAGAATGATCGCAACAATCAACTTGAACAGGTCGTAGCCCGGTGCGCGCGCGGAGCCATCCATAATATCCTCCTAAGCCTTTTGTATCTTCTGTTGTGCGAATTCCTTGGCTTGCGTGAGAATACTTTCCTGTTTAGGAAAAAATCGTTTTGATAGTGACCCCATGATTTCCTCAAGTTCATCCTGCGTGAGTCGGGATAATTCTTCAAACGTGTATATTCCAGCTTCGTTCAATCGTTTTGAAATAACAGGACCGACCCCCTTGATTGCCTGCAGGTTGTCCTTACTAGCTCGGTCACCGGTGGGTCTGGTTTTTGCCAACTGTGATTTCCTGCTAACCTTTGTTTCGAGTGAGGCAATACGTTCCTGTAGACCTGTATTGTCTTGCGCCAGCCTGGCATTTTCTTCCGCAATCGGACGCATGCGTCCGCGCCAATAGAACCAGTCAATGACCCATTCAATCAGCCAGCCGATCAGCAAACCAAGGACGATTGATGCGATGACACCCATGGCGAGGCCCTTTCCATTGTGCGATAAATATGAGAAGCTCTATTTTATCAGAGGGCGATATGATATTTATTTAATTCTGCTGCGCTTTTTGCTGTGCAAACTTTCTTGCCTCTTCGATCACCTGGTTTTCTGGGATAGCGGCGCGCTTCAACACATTCCCCAGAATATTCCGCAACTCTTCGGGCTTGAGTAGTGCGAGATCGTCAAATGTGAAAACACCCGCTTTGTTTAATCGTTTTACACTTGCTGGTCCAATGCCTTTGAGTACTTCCAGAATTTCCTTTTTCGTTTTCGGTCGTGTGGGTTTGGTGACGGGCACGGCTTGTTCTTTTATCTCAAGCAATTCATCATATCGCATTGCTAGTTGATCTTCAGTTGTAATAGTGTTGATTTGGATGTCCGTGTAAACTTTATCAATGATCCACTT
>JAXIPJ010000322.1:0-20144 GCA_045402985.1 Anaerolineales bacterium | reverse complement strand
CGGAAGAAATGCCCATTGCCCAGAAGATGATGGGCAATATGGGCACGACCAACAGCGTTGACAACGCCATGCCGCCGGGTGGGGACCGTAAGCTGCTGACACTGCATCCCGAGGATGAAACGCTGATCCAAGCCGTTGCTGCCTCCAACCCGCGCACGGTGGTAGCGATGATGGGAGGCAGCGCGATCATCACCGAGAACTGGCGCGGGCAGGTCCCGGCGATTCTTATGTTGTGGTACCCAGGCATGGAAGGCGGACATGCGTTCGCGGATATCCTCTTAGGAAAAGTCAACCCAAGCGGCAAGCTGCCCTGTGTATTCGCCGCCCGGTCCGAAGACCTTCCTTATTACGACATGAACGCCAAGTCGATCACATACGATTTATGGCATGGCTACCGCAAACTGGAGCGGGATGGGGCCGTTCCGGCCTTCCCATTTGGCTTTGGTCTAAGCTATACCACCTTCGAGTTTGATCACCTTCGCTTGTCAGATTCGTCACTGAGCGCGCGCGATATCCTCACCGCCACGCTGGAAGTGACCAACGATGGGCCGGTGGCTGGAGATACCGTTGTTCAGGTCTACATCGCCGTGCCAACCTCGCAGGTCGAACGCGCCTCGAAGGAACTAAAGGCTTTCAAGCGGGTCCGGCTGGAAGCGGGAGAGATCAAAACCGTCCACCTGGATATCCAGGTTAAGGATCTCGCGTATTATGATAAGCAATCAGGCTGGACGGTGGAACCAACCAGCTATACGTTAATCGTTGGCCAGCACTCGCTGGACGACCAGGCGCTACGGGCGGAGTTTAAGATCATTTGAACGGAGGCCAGGACCAACAACAATATCGTCTAATAGAATGTCAAAACGAATCTCCGGACCGGTTTTCCCATCTGGGGCCTCGTTCAGGCAAACAACAAATGATCTTGATAAGCTTGTGGCAGGCTGGTCCACACTGCAAGCCGGCTCGTACAACCAGCCCTGGATTAATCCAATGATTGATTCTCCATCCATCTTTGACGTGCAGACTCATGCTTCAGGCCCACGGGGACGCCTGCCACTGCAAGCCGAATTTTTGCGGGACGCCCCGAGTGGAGACGTCTTCGGCTGGACGCAGGATGCGGCAATGGGATGGAGTCCATCTGACCTGGGTAAAGATGAGTATTTAATCCTTAGCACTCAGGGTGGCATTCGTGCTGAGGATGGCTCCCCCATCGCGCTGGGCTATCACACGGGACATTATGAAGTCGGTTTACTCGCACAGGTGGCGGCAAAAGAATTCAAGGAACAGAATGCCATTCCCTTTGCTGGCTTTGTGAGCGACCCATGCGATGGGCGCACACAAGGGACCTCAGGCATGATGGATAGCCTTGCCTATCGCAACGACGCGGCGACTGTTCTACGAAGACTGATCCGTTCATTGCCAACTCGAAAAGGTGTACTTGGAATCGCTACCTGTGACAAAGGTCTGCCTGCCATGATGATGGCACTCGCCGCTCAGAAATCATTACCATGCGTCATCGTCCCTGGCGGCGTGACATTGTTGCCAGAACAAGGTGAGGATGCGGGGAAAATCCAATCGTTGGGTGCGCGCTTTGCCCACGGACTCATCACGCTCGAAGAAGCCTCCGAACTTGGATGCCGCGCCTGTGCGTCGCCCGGAGGTGGCTGTCAGTTCCTTGGAACCGCGGCAACTAGTCAGGTTGTGGCAGAGGCGTTGGGATTATCCGTCACACATTCCGCGTTGGCGCCATCGGGTCAATCCATTTGGCTGGATATGGCAAAACGCTCGGCACGAGCATTGATCGAAATGGAAACAAAAAAGATAACAACAGGCGATATTCTCACAGAAGATTCACTACACAATGCCATGGTGACACATGCCGCATTTGGTGGCAGTACGAATTTGTTATTACACATTCCCGCTATCGCACACGCTGCCAAACTCCCACGACCCACTGTAGACGATTGGTCACGTATTAATCGCGCAACTCCACGTTTAGTAGATGTGATGCCCAACGGACCGACAGGCTACGGCACAGTACAAGTCTTCCTCGCGGGCGGAGTACCCGAAGTAATGTTGCAATTACGTGAACTGGGGTTGCTGAAATTAAATGCACGTACCGTGAATGGAAAATCGTTAATCGAATGTTTGGATGAATGGCAACACAGCGAACGACGACACAAACTCCGTGAGAGGCTCCATGAATTGGATGGAATTGACGCTGACGATGTAATTATGAATCCAACAAAGGCACGCGAGCACGGACTGACCAGCACGATCACTTTCCTCACCGGCAATCTCGCACCACAGGGAGCCGTTATCAAAAGTACAGCCATTGACCCAAGTGTTGTGGACACCGATAATGTGTACCGCAAAGTTGGACCTACCCGCGTATTCACTAGCGAACGCACCGCGATTGCTGCGGTCAAAGGATTGGGCGAGAATCTTATCAAAGCGGGCGACGTAATTGCACTCATTGGTTGCGGTCCGATGGGTACAGGTATGGAAGAAACCTATCAACTCACTTCGGCTCTAAAATATTTGCCTGAGGGAAAATCAATCGCGTTAATTACCGATGCGCGTTTCAGCGGTGTGAGCACCGGCGCGTGTATCGGTCATGTCAGTCCTGAGGCGCTGGCAGGCGGTCCGCTTGGGAAATTGCGTGATGGCGATACGATTCAGATCATCATTGATCGCGTGCATCTATCAGGAACCATTGATTTCATCGGCGAGGGCGACAGACGATTTGACTCTTCCGAAGGTACACGCATTTTGGACTCACGCGCGCCTCATTCAAATTTACAACCGAATCCAGAATTACCCGATGATACGCGTCTGTGGGCAACACTGCAAAACATCAGCGGCGGCACATGGGGCGGGTGTGTGTACGATGTTGAAAAAATCCTTGCACAGCTTGGAGGGATGTAATGCTACTCACCAAACACAAAACAACGGATGGCATGCGCTGGGCGATGGATGGATTCTTCCTTCCACCGAGCCTCAACTTGGGTACACTGTTTGAGATGCCGCGCGGGACAATGCTCCAAGTGTTGATTGATCTATCGAAAGCCGAGTCAGCTATCGGCGTTGCCCTGGGCGAGTCGAAGAGTGAGGAAGAAGCGCCGATCGATCCCACGCAGGAAGTCTGGGCGGCGGGTGTCACGTATTTGCGGAGCCGTGATGCGCGTAAAGTCGAATCTACCGTGGCGGATATGTATCAAAAAGTCTACGAGGCGGAGCGCCCTGAGATTTTTTTAAAATCAATAGGCTGGCGTGTAGCGGGAAATGGGATGCCGATCCGTATCCGCAAGGACAGCCATTGGAATGTACCGGAGCCAGAGTTGGTATTAGTGATCAACCGTCATCGCGAGATCGTCGGTTATTGCGCCGGGAACGATGTTTCGTCGCGCGATATTGAAGGGGAGAACCCACTATATTTGCCTCAGGCGAAAATCTATAATGGTTCGTGTGCATTGGGACATGGTATTCTTTTGTGTGAGCCGAGTGCGATCAAAGATATTCCGATTGGACTCAAAATCCTGCGCACAAACGAAACAATATTTAAGGACGAGGCGAACACGTCCACAATGAAACGAACACTACCCGAACTGGTTGAATATCTGACGCGCGAACTTGATTTTCCTCAAGGAGTATTTTTGATGACAGGAACGTGCCTTGTGCCAGATGGCGAGTTTAGTTTACAACCTGAAGATGTTGTTGTTATTCAGGTTGGTGAACTAATAATTGAGAATAAGGTTCAAGTTTGAAGCCATAGGCTGTTCAAGCGATATCAATTATTTGATCTGCAACTTGCAAAACTGCCGTATCTCTCGGGCGCTCACAGACAGGGTTGAACTCAAATGAAACTAACATGCTGAAATAGTCATTAACGTGAACAGACCTCCTGATATGTTTGCGCTCTCACACAATACTCTACCAGAAGGTCTGTTTCTTTCCTGTTTTCCCCTTCCCTGAGATTCAGGGTTAATCATGTTTGATTTTATGAAATGTTGGCGTGGGTTTGATATATTGTATTAGTGATATGTAATACCAAAGAACAACTTCACTTGCCGTACTTTTCTCTCAACTCATCTGCGGCATTGTTCAACTCCCCTGCATTGCTTTGTATCTTTTTGATGGCGGCAATAGCATCATCCACGCCTTTGGGGCCGGCGCGGAAAATGCTTTCAGCCAGCCAGACCGCCTCATGTTCACAGGCACGTTCGGCTTCGGGTAATTTCATGTTCTCAAAATCGAAATATTCAGGGAAGGCATTCGGTACGGCCAGTTTTGATTTCTGCGGCTGGAACAAAGTGTAATTGTTCATGGCTTCATACCCCGTCCAGGAATCGATACCTTCCGCATCCAGCGCGCTGACCAGCAGATCATGCTCCATGCCGAATGTTTCCGGGTCGATCGCAAATATATAACTATAGAAGGAACGCGTAGTATGACGAGGATCGCGTTTCATCACGCGTACGCCGGAGATCTCACTCAAAGCTTCATCCATATAGGACGCCATCTCTTCGCGTTGTCTGGCTTGTGCAGGGAATCGTTCGATTCCAACCAGCGCCAAAGCCGCCGCGATCTCGCTCAAACGGAAATTACCTCCCACTTGATATTCCTGCGAGTCGTCTTCCGCGCCTCCTCCCAACGCATGTGGACGACCACAATCAATGATGCTGGCGGCTTTGGCAGCGAGTTCGGGCGTTTTGCATAAAAGGATGCCGCCTTCCCCAGTGGTAAGAGTCTTTGAAGATTGGAGCGAGAATGAACCGAAGTGACCAATTGTTCCTGCTCCTGCGTTGTTCCATTTCGCGCCATGAGCATGTGCACAATCTTCGATCACGATCAAATTATGTTTCTCAGCTAATGCCATAAGCGCGTCCATGTCTGCCATGTTCGAGCCGAGATGTACAGGGATAATGGCTTTCGTCTTCGGCGTAATTGCTCTTGCAGCAGCTTCCACAGAGATACAATACGTGTTTGGATCCACATCTACAATGACAGGGATCGCGCCTGCCGCCATGGGAGCAGAGGCTGTTGCCTGAAAAGTATAGGCAGGCACGATCACTTCATCGCCCCAGCCAATGCCCGCCGCGCGCAAGGCAACTTCCATGGTCACCGTTCCGTTCGCCATGGGCACGGCAAAACCACCGCCCTGCATCTCGGCGAACTTCCTGGCCAGTTCGGCGGTCTTCGGCCCGGGATATGGATACCCACCCCAGCGCCCAGATTTGATCACTTCAGTTACCGCGTCAATGTCGCGCTGATCCCACACTGGCCAGACGGGATAAGGTTCCGTCCGTGTTTTTGGCCCGCCAAGGATTGCTAATTCAGACATGGAAAACTCCTTCTTGGAAGTATGGTTTTCATTGATTCTCCTGTGTGCCCTTCACACCTTAATTCACAAGTTGCTTCGCGGTCTGCACCATCTTGTCACGGATGGCATAACCGTCAAAGCGGGCTTGCTCCATGCCAAGGATCACTGCACCTACTGCCGGAGGTCCATCCAGCCGTCTCAACTTTGCTCTGGGGCAATGTTCAAGAACTATATCGTGCATGGGTTTTGTGATGATCTCTCCTGCTTCAAAAACACTGCCAGATTGAATGATCTCCACCTCATCATTTTCCATTTCGATCTGGCGCGCAACAGAAACAGCCAGCCAGCCAAGTTCCTGGCCACTCCAGTGAATAACATCACGTGCAACTGTATCACCTTCACGCGCAGCATTGATCACATGAACCGCGAGGAAAGGAGTGAGATGATATTGCCTGCTGGACAGGCCCTCCATCAGATCGATCTCACTTTTCGCGCCAGTGGCTTCGAGATAAATTTGCGTTAACGTTGTTGCTGGAATGCGTTTGATCCATGCGAAATTCACCATTTCGAGCGCCTTTGCAGTGATCTCGATTGCACCTCCATATTCACCAAACTCTGTGCCATTGCCAACAATGCGTCCTTCGCGCCCGTCACGTCCCCGACCTCGACAATTCGTCCCTGACCCTGCAGTGACATTCACACCGATCCCGCGCGTCGCGCCTGCCAGCAATCCATTCATTCCATCGTTGACAACTTCCAGCGGGCAGGATAATCCCAACGCGGCGATGGCTTGTAAATGAGGTTCCCTATCGGACGGAAAATCGCATCCTGCGACGCCGAAACCTGCCCCCGCGATATCAGCCTGATCTACACTGCACATTTCCCGCGCGCGTGCAAACGATTCCTGAAGTACCTCCGTCAACCGCTCATAACCAACACCCTGATGATTTCCGCCGGATGATTTTCCAAAGCCAACACATTGACCGGTTTCATCCACAATCAGCGCGTGCGTTTTAGACGAGCCAACGTCAATACCCAGAAAATATTTCATCCAGTCCTCATTGCGTCTCGTAGCGGGCGATATCCTATTAACTTGATGTCTTCACTTTCAATAAACTTCTTTAATTCATCGCTCATGAACGCGTTGTAATTCGCGACTCTTGCGCGCCAATCCGGGGCAATCGCGCGTAACTCAGCCGTGTCAATGGATGGGTGCAAAATGAAATGTGTAATCCCAACTGGCACTTCATCGAACAATTTCTTCGCAACAGTGATATGGTCATCTCCAGGTTCAAGCGGCATGCCCAAAATGCCATTCACCATGGGAACTCCCATCGTTTCAAGTTGTTGCATAATTGGGGCGTAGGCAATTCGTTCCTCTTCACCAGCGCCCATCATCCCAATCCCTTCTGCATTCAAACGCGGCAACATGTTCGGCAATAATCGGCTCGCCGCGGCTTGGATATAGGACTGAATAAACAATGGACTCATGATCGTGCCCATGTGTGAATCGACATGTGTCACATCGATCCCTACTGCCAGTGCGCGTTCGATTTGCGCATTGACTTCAACAGCGACCGCCTCAGGCTTGGCATTGTCATATACTGCCTGATGCCACTGATTGAAATAACCATCCACATCCAGCAGACCCGATGCCTGCTCTCGCGTGGATACGGGTCCCCACCGATAACTTTCCCACTCCGCATTCAATGTTGCATGGACTCCCATGTCGATTTCAGGGTTCTCTCGGCACATCTGCGCAACCGCCGGGAACCACGCGCATGGCACCATCACCGCGCCGGAAGTGATCGTGCCGAACTCCCACAGATCCTTGAAAGCTTGCACCGACGCATGACACATGCCGATGTCATCTGTGTGAATGATGACGACTCTATCATTGTCCGAAAAACCTAACTTCTTTAGAAATGGATTTGGAGTCATAGTTTCCTTTCGAGGATATTATGTTGGTCTCGATACGTGCTTCGCACTACTCGACCACCGGTTACTTCAATACCCGTTTCTGCCTTTCAATGATTTCATCTTCCCATTTCAACTCATCTGAATTGGGGATTCTTCCTTCGCGTTCCATCACTTCAAAGACTCGCGTCATGCCTTCTTCAAGCGAAACCTTCGGGTGGAACTCAGGTAAATCGCGCATCAACTTCTCGGATGAATAATATGCGTTATAAGCAAATTCATCTTCAAGAATGCCAGAGTCTGGAATGTTGAGTTTCTTTAAATCTTCAAACGGTACGCCAACAAGTTCAACATCTTTGCCCAAAATTTTCCCGGCGAGATGATGATAATCTGCCCAGGTGATGTAGCCTCGATTGACGGCGTTGTATGTCTGCCCAATCGTGTTCTCCCTGCCGATCACACCGACGAAGGCCTGGGCAATATCATCTACATGCATATGTTGATGAAGCGCAAATCCATCACCGCAGACAATAATAGGCTTGCCCTTTTTGACTCGGTCTATCCACGAGAAGTCCCAACAAATTTGCCTCAATATTCCCTGCACAGGCCCATATGTTGTGGATGGCTTGATGATGATGGCAGGGAATTTCTCGCGATGATAGGCTTCGAGATAGACATCATCCGCCGCGACCTTGTTGCGCGCATAATCCGTTGTGGGGCGCAGGGGATGTGTCTCATCAGATGGGAAGTAATCGTATTGAATGCCATACGTGCAGGTGGTTGATGTTTGCACGAACCATCCAACACCGCGAAACGCACGGACGCTGGACACGGCATCCTCCGCGTTGAAGCAAATCATGTCAATTGCTCCATCGAACTTCTCGGCCTGCATCTTTTGTTCGAAATCTTCGCGGTTGCGTCGGTCACCTTGAATCAGACGAACACCAACTGGCACATTTGTTGTCTGCCCGCGGTTGAAGCAAACAACTTCATATCCCTGCTCGAGCAATACCCGAACAATGGGTTGACTGATATTTCCTGTTCCACCGACAATTCCGATTTTCATAAATTCCTTTCTACCCTCTCTCCCTTTGGGACATCGTGTCCATAGGGAGAGGGCTGGGGTTAGGGCTAAAATCCACAATGCAATGCACTGGCGTGTAAAACTTTGAGCGGCTCGCCGCGCTGAAAAGACTCACTCGCTGCAACTTGTTGCGATTTCATATCCAGGGCTGTGACCAGTTCATCCATGCCTGCCTGATCGAATTGCGCTTCATAACATCTTACTGCTGATATCTTTGCTGCCCACGTGGACGAAATATCCGCGATGTAGTTTGGTTCGCGCGTATAGTAGAACACAATTCCACGAATATTATGCCCCTGGTAGGCAGAGTCAACTGTCGGGTCGGAGGAGGCGATCTTCGTCAATCCCGCGAACATGACTGCTTCCGACGTCGCCAGCCCAGTTTGGATGTGGTCGCGATGTCCCTCATATGTGAGCCATGGGTCAGCAGTGAAAACGAAATCGGGTTGAAGCATGCGGAGGTATTTAAGCAGGTCGCGGCGTACCGCGAAATAATCGTATTCGCCAGCATCAGGGTAACCGAGCCAAAATTGCTCTTTGACACCAACGATCTTCCCAGCTGCGAATTGATCGTGCTGCAATGCTTGCGCCGCAGCTTCATTTGAAAGCGCATGATCCACGACGCCCATCAGATCATCCGTGACAGTTAAGTAAAATAATTCCGCGCCATTTTTTTGAAGCTCAGTGAGAATACCTGCTGCAGCAATATCATTATCATCGTAATGTGGTTGAACGCACAGGATGCGCTTTGCAGAAAAAATATCAGGGGTAGGAAGAATGGTTTCAATTGTCATTTGATCTCCATAAATACTCTGTTGGTTGAGTAGGGCGAAGCCCGTATCGAAACCAACATGTAACAAAAGCATTTTCAATTATTGGTGGTTTCGATATGACACTCGCTATCGCTTGTGTCTACTCAACCACCGAATTACTTTATTCCCACAACTTTCCCTATTCGGCTTGATTCATACGCCGCATCCACAACCTTCATATTTATCAAGCCTTCCAATCCGCCTGGAATGGGCATTTGTTTCTTTCGGATACATTCCACAAAATATTTCAACTGGTCATCATATAAACTTTGCGGGCAATGTTCCTGGCGCGGAAACTCAAAGCCCGAGTCAATCACCTCTAATTTCTCTTCCTTGATGTTTGGCAACTCCAATTTTGTCGGGAACAGTTGACCGAACCCCTGTGTGCCATATAACTGTGTTGCCGCCTGGGGTCCATCCGCGTGTGGCTGCCACCAACCAGACTCAATATATGAGACGGCGCCATTATCCCATTCGACGATAATCACGCCAGTATCATCCACATCGAAATCCTTGTAGTAGGTTCCGATCTTTGCATAGACTGTAACAGGCTGCGGGTCACCCAATAAGAATCTCGCCGTATCCAATGCGTGTATCACCATATCCGCCAGCGCGCCTCCGCCCGCTAATTCCTTTTGTGTGAACCAACCCGCAGGTCCCCAGTGTGTATGTACGCCAATCCCCTTGGTGCGGACGATCTTTCCTAATTTCTGTACCTGCTCTTTAAGCCACAACACATCCGGGTCGAAGCGAAAGCAATGTGCCACCATGAGCAGAGCGCCGGATCTTTCTGCCGCTTCACACATCTGCTCAGCTTCCTGCGCATTCATGGACATTGGTTTTTCGACCATCACATGTACACCTGCCCTTAGTGCCGCGATGGTCTGCGGAGCGTGTAAATAGTTTGGTGTGCTCACTATCAGCGCTTCTACATTTCCATCGTTAAGCAGGGCTTCCACGGTTTCATATTGACGCGGAATTCCGAATTCCTTTGCGAATTCTGCCATCGAATCAACTTTATGGTTGACGACCGCTGCCAAATCGAGGCCCAAGTTCTTTGCAGCCTGGGCATGGATCTTATTGATATAACCAGTTCCTGCAAACGCGATTTTAATACTCATTAAAACTCCGGAATTGTTTTTTGCAATTTGTTGATCTAGATCCATTCACCACCATCGCTTTGTATTAACCCTTGATTCCCGTAAAGACGACACCCTGCGTGAAGATTTTCTGGCTAAAGAAGAATAGCAGAATAGGCGGAATGATCATCAGTACAGAGACAGCCATGATGAGATGCGTATTGACAGTATAAAGTGCGTCAAAGGTTTGCAATCCCACGGCTAGAGTCCAGTTTTCGCGGCTGTGCAGGAATATGAGCGGTTCGTAAAAATCGTTCCAGGCATAGAGAAAATGAAAGATGCCCACCGAGACCAGAGCAGGCCGTGCCTGTGGCAGAATGATGTAAAGCAAAATCTGCAGTGGATTCGCACCGTCAATTTTTGCGGCGTCATCAAGTTCAAGCGGAATGGTCATGAAGAACTGACGGAGCAAAAAGACATCGTATGCGTTGGCGAAAAATTGTGGAACGATGAGCGGCCAAAGTGTATCCACCCATCCAAGTTTGTTGAAGAGAATATATACCGGAAGGAGCCGCACCTGGGTGGGCAGCATGATGGTTGAAAGCAAAAGTAGAAATAATAGATCCAGCCAACGGGCACGGAAACGCGAGAAGCCATAAGCCACCAGCGAACATGAAAACAACATGCCAGCCATACCTACAAATGTGACAATGAGCGTATTGCCAAGATAGCGCCAGAAAGGGAGAGCGTTGATCGCCTCGGGATAATTTTCCCAGTGAACATCCCATAGATAGATTTGTTTCTGATCGTTGATCTTCAATTCATGGATGATAGCAGGTCGCGAGGGATCTACGAATTGTCCCATTCCATTTGGGATTTTCTTAACAAGAGCATATTCGACGGTCTCTCCATCCACGATGACCTGATACAAAGGTTCAGCGGTACCGTTCACTTCAACAGTCTTTGGTTTGCGTGGGATGAGGGAGGCCGAGTCGGTACGGATCTGGGCGGGATCTTTTAATGAGGTGCTGATCATGTATAGAAACGGGATCAAAATGAGGACAGAGCCTGAAGCGAGAATCAGTGTGGTGATGCCTTTGAAGAGCAGGTCATGTCCACGTACAGATACGAATTTCCCGAGGAGGAAATCCCACACTTTTTTCATATTAACCGCGCCCTCTCAATTGTCCTTCGTAATAGACCCACGTTTCAGATGAACGAAAGATGAGGGCGGTAAGACTCAAAACGATAACGAACAGGATCCAGGCCAGCGTGGATGCATAGCCCATATCGAAATAGCGGAAGGCGTTCTGGTACAAATATACGTTGTAAAAAAGCGTGGAGTGTTGCGGGCTACCAAGACCTCCCAACGAATTGCTGGTAGCAACATAGACCTGGGTGAAATACTGAAATGTACTGATCATACCAAGCACAAGGTTATAAAAGATGACAGGCGTCATCATGGGAAATGTAACGTTCCAGAAGCGTTGCCAGGCGTTGGCGCCATCCACTTTAGCAGCATCGTAGAGATCTGTTGGAACACCCTGTAAGCCTGCCAGATAAACGATCATGGAACCGCCCACGCTCCACAGACTCATAATGACGAGCGCCGGGACGGCCCATTCAGGGTCGCTTAACCAGCCGGGGGGATTCTGAATGCCAAGCACATCTTTAAGGAATGGATTAAGCACGCCCACGCGTGGATTGAGAATGCGTACCCATAAAATTGTGACTGCCACGCCGGCAATGATGGATGGCAGAAAGTAAATTGTTCGCCAGATATTGATGGCGCGAACTTTTTGGTTCAGCAAAACTGCAAGCAGGAACGAAAACGCAAGATTGAGTGGAAGTGCAATGGAGGCATAATAAATGGTCACTTGGAGAGATTTCCAAAACAGAGGATCGCCAAACTGACGCGAGTCGCCTGTGCGAACGGCATCCCAAATTCCGGAAAAAACCCTCTCATAGTTTGCCAGACCAATCCATTGTGGCGGGTCGATGATATTGTATTTTGTAAACGAGAAATAAAGAGATGCCAGCATCGGACCAATGGTGAAGATGAGGAAGCCGATGATCCATGGCACAACGAAGGCGTAACCAGCCAGCGCTTCGCGGCGGGCAAGGCTCATCTTTCGGAAAGATGGTAAGGTCATGGCATCTCCATAAAAATTTCAAAATCCTCTCACCCCAATCCCTCTCCCCGCTTCGACTTCGCTTGCCTGTTGGCTAGCTCCGCTCAGCGCGAATGGGAGAGGGACAAAGGGTGAGGGAAGAAACTAATGACTAGCCCAATATTCGTCCAGGATCTTCTGGAGATCCTCGTTGCCCTGATCCATCACTGCCTGTACATCGGCTTCCGGGTCACTATACAGGATCGATAGAACATTGTTCAAACTGTCATTCACCTTGCCCCATTCAGGAACCCAGCCTTCATGATGAGGGTTATCGAGATAGTCAATGGCTTTGAAGATCACATCATGATCAATGTTGGGATAGCGTTCCTTCAGAAAATTCAAGTACGCTTCCTCAGTGGATTTACGCGCAGGCAAACACCCATAGATCTTGCACACATCCACGATCTGTTCAGGAGCCACCAGCCACTTCATCACTTCCCAGGCTGCATCCTTGTTCTTGGCATTCTTTGACATTGTGAAGAGATCCGCATGGATGCGGGCGATGCGTTCGCCATCCTGGTTGTAAAACAATGGAGCCAGGTCGTAGGCGAAAGGCAATTCGTTCAGGCCCTCAGACATGAACCAGGTGTGACTGTACCAGATGGCGATCTGACCTGAGCCAAACGGATCGGCACCAGTGGAATCGATGGCGGCCTGTCCATTGGCATCGGGAATGAAATGATCTTTCCAGATTCCATCATGCAGCCATTGGAAGCCAAGCACTCGTTCAGGGGCATTGAATGTGGCGGTCTTGTAATCGTCGCTGGTTGGGCGTCCCTGGTCTGGCGCGCCAAACATCGTCAACTGGCCGCGCATGTCTGTCCATGTGTCTGCATACCCCCATTGCTTGATGCTGGTCGCATCGAAGTCTGCATCGTTTGGCGTATTATCGTTGGCATCCAGTGTTAACTGCATGGCCATTTCTTTTAGTGCATCTATATTCCATGATGTATCAGCATAATCATGTGTAGGGTAGGAAAGTCCGGCGGCATCAAAGGCATCCTTGTTGTAGAACAGGAATGAAGGATACAGACCGAGCGGCAGACCGGCATCCAGATCTGGATATTTGTTGATGGTGGTGGCGGGCCCGTAGAAATCACTCAAATCGTAATTATCCTTTTGAATATAAGGCGTTATATCCTCCCAATATTCCTTGAAGCGTGCAATGGTCGAGGTCCCGTGTGGCCCAACAAGCTGAGGCGCGTTATCTCCCGAGACCATCGCAAGAAATCTTTCCGTGGCTTCTTCGTTTGGCACGATCAGAAATTCCATTTCGATGTTTTCATGCGAGTCATTAAACTTTTTGGCGAGTTCTTCCTGCGCGGTCACCTGGTCTGGATCGGTGCCGGTGCCAAAGCCAACGAAGATGACAACCTTCTGTTTTTCAGCGGGTGCCTGGGTTGCGGCAATGTTCCCGCCACAGGCCGAAAGGATCACTGAAGCCAGCACGAACAGCGCGAACATTTTGAACAGTTTGTTTTTCATTTTCTCCTCCAAAGAGATTGACCGGATTGAATAGGATTTAATACAGGCCGCTTCTTTTCTGATTCACCTCCTTGTTGATGAAAGCAATTCGTCTTGATCTGGATCGGAGGCATTGGCTGCTGAGGTGCACCCGCACGACTCACGGATGACAAGCTGGGTGCGCATCAGGGTCAAAGCCTCGGCGGGCTCGCCGTTCATCAAGCGTGCCAACTGGCGGACAGCTTCGCGCCCCACCTCTTCGATCGGAGCGTGGATGGTTGTCAGCGCGGGGGAGAGGTACCGGGCAAAGGAAACGTCGTCGAAACCCACCACAGCCACATCTTGTGGAATGTGGCGCCCCGCCATCTTTAACGCGCGATAGACACCAGCGGCCGCGTCATCATCGCCTGCAAAGACCGCGTCGAAGTTGACTCCATCCCGCAGTATTTGTTGTATGGCTGCAAAGGCCTCTTCATCGTCGAATCCACCTGAGGCGATCAGCGCGGGATCAAATGGAATGTTATGCGCGGCAAGAGATTCGCGATAACCGCGTTCGCGCCATTGCGAATCTTCATGGCCTGTGGGACCGTGTAAAAAAACGATACGTTGACGGCCATGTACTTCGATCAAATGATTAATGAGCATGGCGGCGCCATCTTTATTTTCGATGGTAATGACAGGGATGTTAAGCGAATTGGGTGGGGTCTGGTGAAGCAGAACGACCGGAAAGTCGAGACGATGCAATCGAGTGAGCTGATGTTCGTGCAGGCTGTTGGTGAAAACCAAAAGGCCGTCTGTGTTGTGTTCCCCTAATGGGCTGCTGTGTTTCGGGTTTGAGAGCGTGGCATGCATCGAGTGGATGAGCAGGTCATAGTCGATCTCGTGTGCTTCTGCTTCGATGCCGCGCAACATGGGTGAAAAGAACGCGCCACTGATCTCTGGCAGAATAAGGCCGATCGTGTTGGTGCGTTTGCTCGCAAGCACGCGCGCGGCAGTACGCGGCACAAATTGCATCTCATCCATGGCGAGGCGCACGCGTTCTGATTTTTCAGGTTGAACGGGGGTTGTGCCATTGAGTACGCGACTCACTGTGGCGATGGAAACTCCAGCGCGTTCAGCGACATCTGCAATTGTAGGTGGGCGGTTCCTGGTTTGCATTATGGACGGAACTCTGAAAGCGCTTTCAGAAAACGTTTTCAGCAGTATACAGAGAATCGCCTGGAGAGTCAACAGAAGAATAAGCTCATGTCTCTTTTACAGTATTAAGAATACTTCTCCACCCTTTCATTATTCCTTACAAGGAAATAATCACAGTTGTTTCATGAGATCAGCTTATTTGAACAATCAGGGCCTATTAAGAATCCAACGCAACAATGGACAGGGTTCAGAATCTTTTACGGCGGTCGGAGATGGAATGGGTGTAGGTGAGTTTGACGGCGCGGGAACAGTTGCCAGCGCGGCGCGTTCCGTCCCAGTCACAGAAACGTAGTTCAGTCGTATGCGTGCCTGGGCGGAGGTGGTGTCATCTCCCAGAAAGAGGAAATTGGGCGATTGGTAGGGATCGGGGAAGCCTTCAAATTTGCTGTAATCGCGCAGCGGGCCATTGAGGATGGGCGCGCCGTTGGCGGTCAGGGTATAGGAATCGTGGATGACAATTATCTGGTAATTTATCAGGCCCGCTGTAGTGGGGAAGCTAGCGCTTTCACCGTGTGTGAATAATCCGCCTGTTGCATCGTCATTCTGCGCCCAGATCTCATTTTGCCAAAAAGCTAATTCGATACCTCTGGCATCCTCACTTAAAATGATAATGCTGAAGCCGGCGCGATTGTTGCTGCTGTGAGATTCGTTTTCCACCTGTAGCGTGAAATCCAATTGAAATCCCGCAGAACGGTCGAGGCCGGGGAAGCCCAGCGTATTCGTCGCATTGGATGTCCATCCGGCGTAAGTGCTATTGCCAGATTTGGTTGTGTTGAGAGTTGTGCTGCCATTCTCATATGTTTGTATTATGTCGCCAGGTGGGAAATCAAAAAAATTCATCATTTGTGCATCAGGGATTGCCCCTGAGGCAGCATCATAAAGGATAAGCGTTCTTTGTCCGCCTGCCTGGGTCGCGCTGACACGTTTCAGGTTCAACGAAAACAAGGTGATCCCGCAGATCAGGAGAAAACAAATTGCAGAAAAGCTGATTTTTTTGTTCATGGATTAAGTCTACCGTTGTTCACCAGTAATTTTGTACATGCTATCATATCCTGTTAAATCACATATTCGGGATATGCCTACCTATTAAAAACCTATTTGATTAGGTATGATTATCAACGAATTTATCATCTCGATTCGCTGTATAATCGTTAAACTCTAACTTGGAATCATACAATTCAATAAAATTCAGGAAATCCCATGCGCCAGTCCATGCTCACCGAAGAACAAGCCAAATTCCTGCGCGAAGAAAAAGAAGCGCTCGCAGAGATTCGGCTTGCATTGTCTGAGATAGATGTACCGCGCGAATCGCTTGCCACTCTGCAGGAAGCCATCCTGCAATTGGACGAATTATTTCTGGTGGTTATCGTAGGCGAATTCAACGCTGGCAAGAGCGCGCTGATCAATGCGCTATTGGGCGAGAGAGTATTGCCCGAAGGTGCCACACCCACCACCTCGCGCGTCACTCTGGTGAAGTGGGGCGAGGAGGCTGCCGAGCAGGTGGTGGACGAAAGCTTTGCGATCTATACTTATCCCTTGCCGCTCCTCAAAGAACTCAATATTGTAGATACGCCCGGAACCAACGCTGTCATCCGTCAGCACGAACGCCTCACCAATGAATACGTCCCGCGCAGTGATCTCGTCTTATTCGCCACTTCAGCCGATCATCCCATGACTGAAAGTGAGCGGCAATTCCTCGAACGTATCCTTGCCTGGGGAAAAAAAGTCGTCTTCGTGCTCAACAAGGCGGATATCATCGAAGATGAAGCTGCCCTGCGCGAAGTGCAAGCCTTCGTGATCAAACATGCCACAACTGTTTTGGGAGATCCTCCGGAATTTTTCCCGGTATCAGCCAGGTTAGCCCAACGAGCCCGCTCTCAACCGGACCCTGAGCAGCGGACGCGTTTACGAGCCGCTAGCCGCCTCGACGATCTGGACCGGTACATCACCGCCACTTTGGACGACACCACACGCCTGCAGCTTAAATTCACCAATCCGCTGGGTGTGGCTGAGAACCTGGTTGCACAAACTTCCAAAACCACACAGGCGCAATCTGAGGATCTGAAGGAAGACCAGAAAACCGCCGCGGCTTTGGAAACAACCATCAGCGACTATGAGCGTGACCTGCAAAGCGAGCTTAACCCGCGCTTGGCAGAAATGGAGAACATCCTGTACAGGCTCGAACAGCGCGGCCTCGATTTCTTCGATACTACCTTGCGTCTGACCAATATCCAGGGATTGATGCGCGGGGACAAAGTGAGAGCCGAGTTCGAGAAGCAGGTGCTGGCAGACGTCCCAAAACAGATCGAAGAACAGGTCCAACGTCTCATCGACTGGCTAGTACAAAAGGACTTGCAGGAGTGGCAGCGCGTGATGACCTATGTACAACGGCGACAGGCACTTAATATCGAACATATCGTTGGCGCGGGAATTGAACCGCGCGAAATGCGCCGGCGCGAATTGATCGATACCATGGGCAAAACTGTAAAGCGTATCGTTGAAACCTACGACCGTGACCGCGAAGCAAGCCAGCTGGCAGCGCATGTGGAGACCGCGGTCGCACAGACGGCATTACTGGAGGTGGGCGCTGTGGGCCTGGGGGCATTGGTCACGGCCGCGGTGCTCTCTTCCACTCTGGACATCACCGGCATACTGGCGGCAGGGACACTAGCCATCCTTGGTTTTTTTGTGATCCCCTACAAGCGCAAGCAGGCCAAGGATAACTTCAAAGAAAAGATGACTAGCCTGCGCACAAATCTGCTTAATACGCTCACAACTCAGTTTAAGAATGAGTCTCAGGGTGCAGTGACGCGTTTGAAAGATGGCGTGATGCCATACGTCCGTTACGTCCGTGCAGAGCGCGAGCGTATCGAAAAGGGTGAAGCCGTGTTGACGCGCCTGCGACAGCGACTCTCTTCACTGCGCGCCCGCAGTCAGTCAGTGGTGGGGAAGTAGCGGCGCTGACTTTTACATAGTGCGGCATAATTAAGTAAACTTGAAGTCTAAATTCAAAAAAGTTTACTGATTAATCAGACAAGCGGTAGGACCTGTATATCGTTGTTAGATAGTGGGGAAATTATATGCTTCCACATTTCACATGGTATTCCTAAATGTATCGAAATATATATCCGCCCTATATATCGGGACACATGGACACAGTAATTAACCTGTTTTACCATGTTACTGTGTGTAATTCACAGAAAATCAGTAAAGGAGAAATGAAATGTTATTCAAAAAAGGAGTAGACGTATTCTCCAGCGACGACGAGAAGATAGGTACGCTGGACCGCGTGGTGATAGATCCGAAGACAAAGGAAGTGACGCATATTATTGTACGGAAGGGATTTCTCTTTAGAGAAGATAAAGTTGTCCCCATGGATCTGATCGGTTCTGTAACAGATGAGCGTATCGCTCTGCAAGGATCCAAGGAACATTTGGATGAACTTCCGGAATACGAAGAGACGCACTACATTCCGCGCACTGCAGCTCTTGATGACGATATGGATACCTTATATTGGAATCCTCCAGTAGATGCGTGGAGCGGATATGGACGATACCCCATCTATCCCCCATCTCAATACCTGCGCAGGACGGAAAAAAATATCCCCGAAGGGATGGTGGCATTGGCTGAAGGCGCAAAGGTGCTCTCCGAAGATGGTGAACAGGTTGGTAACATTGAAACCCTAATCACCGACCCGAATGAACATGTTACCCATCTTGTGATCTCCAGCGGACTGTTGATGAAAGAGAGGAAGATCATCCCTGCCCATTGGCTTGGCAGTGTGGCTGAAGATGAGGTCCATCTCTCTGTTGAATCTCGCTTGTTGGAACGCCTACCTGAATACCGCCCTGAAGCCTAACTGAGTGATGCCCCGCGTGCTTTACGGGCAACTCACTTAAATAAAACCTGCGCTGTAAACAAGCGCAGGTTTTGCGTTAAAAAGCAAACTTCCATTTTCTTCAACTGGGCTTGTGCTTATTCATTACTTGCGTCAGCAGATCTAACTGCCAGTTCGTTGAACACAGTTCGCACTCCGTCGACATCTCTCGCGATTATTTCAGCTCTTTCGCTGGCCTCAACGGATGGAACGACTCCTTTCAGAGTAATAATCCCATTGTTGTCTATTACTTCAATTCCATACTCTTGTGTACTCGCATCTTGCATGAGCGCCGTCTGTACTTCGAGTTGAATATCGGTCATGGTATTGTTTTTCATCTTTTAGTCTCCTTTTTTGTAAATTCTTGTTATTGCTAGGTATTATTAAATCTATCCAGGACGAAATCCACTCATCGCTGGTCGTCCTTTCTATAACAACTCTTAAGCCGCATCTCACAGCATGGAAGCCATTACCGTTGTCTTAAGCTCAGTCTCTATATCATATAGCATGACAAAACCAAAAAGCCCATGTATCGTAATCTATCTGGAAGATACAGATTTGGATATATCTTTCGGCTGCAATGTTTACAACCCCTGTATCTGTTGCGGGTGGCCCTCAAGGATATGGATCAAATCGTCCAAAGACAAATCTTCCAACACCTCCTCGTGTACTTCCAGCCATTTGAGTCTCACTTTGCCACTGCCAATGAAGACCGCCAGAAATCGCATGGACGGATGTTTTGCAATGTAACGATCCACCCAGTCCGGAATACTTTTATCAAATGGCAGAGACATAACCACCCATTCCGCCTCAGATCTCTCAATCGCGGAAGGCAGCTCTTCGTGACTGCTGACCTCCTGTACCGTCTCCAGATGATCTGCTCTATAGATGACATTATGAAGCATATCACCTAACAAGCGCGAACCGTTTATCAGAATGATCCTTTGTGCACACATAATCGATAATTGGGTTTTATCCAAACTTTCTTATGTTAAGAATAGCACCAGGAGGCATAAAATCCCATGTGCAAAGTCACAGGGCAAGGATACAAATTCGGATATAGATTACAAAACCCCGCCGCGTGAACTGGACCCGATAGACGAGACACAAAAATAGAAAGCCCTCCAGTGGTTAGGAAGACAGGCACCTGGTTTCAAAAGGTGTCTGTCTTGTTTTCAATTGGATGCGCTCATAGTTGTAAAAGTGAATATAGTCATCAA
>JAXIPJ010000267.1:0-19125 GCA_045402985.1 Anaerolineales bacterium | reverse complement strand
CAGCCTGGTGGGCGTATCGAATATATTAATGATATGGGGCGCGAATGGTTTGGGCTGCGCGCCGATGAACCCTCAGATCTGGAGCGATTGATCCGCCGCGCCCGGCCCGCAGAAGATCTTTTGAATCTTTGTGTCCACCCGGGGCAAAAAAGACTCTCAATTGGAGGGCGTCTGGTGGAGGCCTCCTCCTATCAAGTGCCGGGACCATATCCCCTTATGCTGATCACAATGCGCGCCGTGGAACTTTCAGCGGACCTGAGTGAGATCGGCACAGATTCATCCATCCTGAAAATAGTTTCCGACTTCGGTAAAAATGTCTCAGCCAGCCTTAACCTGGAGGATACTTTATACGCGATTTTGTTAAATGTATCTCACCTTGTGCCTGCTGATCTACTGGAAGTAAAAGTTTGGGATGAATCACAGCAAGTCCTCATCCCATATATGTTGGATGCTTCCGGCACTGCTCACGCGGTTCAGGCGGCGCATTCGCAATTTGGCGGGCTCACGAACGCCTTGAGTTTCCGCCAGAAATCATTGCTCATTCCGGACACGCGTGTTCCGGACCCTTCCCTACCCGAGTGGAATGGCAGTTCACCTGTTAAATCCTATCTGGGTCTACCACTGTTAGCTGACAATCAACTGGTCGGAACTTTGGAAATAGGCCATCTTTCTCCCGGCGTCCTTGGTCAACACGACCAGGATCTGGTTCAGCTCATTTCCACTCAGGCGGCTTATGGCGTGCGTAACTCGATTTTATATGCCAGTGAAAAAGGCCGCTCCGCCGAATTAAGTGGGCTTGCAAATCTCGCCCAGGCATTCAGCGTTGCACAGGATCATACAAACCTGATCAGCCGCCTCATCAGAACAATAACTCCGCTATTCCCGGTTGAAATTCTCGGGTTTTTACTCTACGATGAAACTAAACGTACACTAGAAGGACAGGTTCCATTCCAGGGATTGCCAAAACATATCGTTGAAATTTATCGAACAACTATTCAGCCTGAAAGCCCGGCTGAAAAATTGTTGCTGGCGCGAAAATTGCTTGTGACACGTGATGCGGCCACAGATCCGGCCTGGCGCCAACTTGGGTTACAAGACCTGGCTCAAGCAGCCAGCCTGCGTGAGTCCATCCTGGTGCCACTCGTTTCGGGCGAACGATTTGTAGGGTTTCTACAATTTTCAAATCATTCCCAATTGGGGATCGAATTTTCCGAACCTGAATTGCGCCTTGCCAAAACGGTTGCCGATCAGGCCGCCGGTATCATAGAAAATACCTTCGTTGTTGAAAAAACCAATCAACGCGCCCTGCGTTCGGATGCACTGAACCGTCTGGCCAGCTTTGCCTCGTCACCTGCAACGTTGGATGAGATCCTGCGCTTCTCAGTTCAGGAGCTGGCGAAGCTATTTCAAAGTGACCTTGGAGCCATCTTCCTGCTTGATGAGCAAGTGGGAGAACTGCGCTTGCACCGCGAATCTGTTGTGGGTGCCGCTGCTGATTCTGCCGGCGCACTCGCCCGTCTGCATGTGGATGAACCTCAGTATCGCTACACAGTGTCTGGAAGCCGAAAGCCGTATCTTTCCGGACGCTTGAGTTCTGATCGCCGTATTCTGCCGGTCTATCGCCCATTGGTTACCGCTCTTCAAGTTGAATCTGCCATCGTTGTGCCTCTTTTGGTCCGCGACCGCAGCCTTGGTGAATTGATGTTGGGAAGCCGTAAAACGGAATTCTTCAACAATTACGATCTGCAGGTTATATCAACTGCCGCCGGTCAGCTGGCTTCAGCGATCGAAGACGCCACGCGTGCTACACAGACAGATGAAAGCCTGCGACGCCGTGTCGAACAGTTGACCTCTCTCGCCCGTGTCAGCCGCGAACTGAATTCGATGACCGACTTGAAATCATTGTTGGAAGTCGTACGCGACGAAAGCCTGCGGGCGACAAGCGCAGATTGTGGAGCCATCCTCCTTTTTGACACGAACGCTTCCACCGACCCGCCGCCTGTTACTCTTTCATTGGGCTGCTCTCTCCCTGAAATGCTGCCGGCGTTGGATCGAAAAGTGATGGAGAGTGGTGATTCACAATTAGTGGTTGATTATGCCAACAGCGGTGAAACTCCTATTCACGCTGGGGTGCGTTCTGCCCTGATTGTTCCCATCATTGGTCAAGGTAAGACAGCCGGGTTAATTCATCTTCATTCTAATCAAGCCGGATTCTTTGATCAAACGTCTGTCGATATCGCGGAGACTTTGGCTTCCCATGCGGCTGTCGCGCTCGGAAATGTCCAGCGCTTTCAGGAGCAACGCCAGCGCTCTGAACTTCTTCGCCGCCGCGCAGATACACTCATAAAGCTTACTGAAGTCAGCTACTTATTGAATTTTGAACAACCCCTTGATCAGCTGCTCCGTCCAATTGCAAATAGTATTCGCGAAGCCACGCCTTTCCAGGCAGTGCTGATAAGTATTTATGAATCAGAAACAGGGTTGTTACGCCGTGTGAGTGGGGTTGGTTTTACACCCGAAACCCTGGCTGAGCTAATGTCTCGCAAGCAGCCTCTATCCAGTATTCAGCAAATGCTCAAGCCGCAATTCCGTATTAGTCGTTCCTATTTCATCCCGGTGGACGAGGCCCCAATTATCCCTGCAGATGTCCATATGATTACATTGGAACAGGATAGTAAAGCGGCTAAATCACCGAACAGATGGGATCCCGATGATATCCTCATCGTTCCGTTGACAGATAATCAAGGTGCCTCGCTTGGTTTGATGAGTTTTGATACACCCCGCGATGGTCTCCGTCCTGACCGTGCTACGATTGAGACGCTCGAAATTTTTGCCGCCCAGGCATCTCTTGCGATCGCAAACCATGCTCGTTTCCTACATTTACGAACAAGAGCCGACTCATTGGAAGCCGGCATGGAACGACAACAACGGCTGATCAGCCTTACACAGAATGATTTGCCGATTCTACTTCGCAAGGATCTTGATCAGACAATCGCAATTCTAAATCTCGACCAAAGAGGACAGCGCGTTCGCGCCGGTCTGGCCATTACAGAATCTGTAAGCCGTCAGTTGGATGCATCTTCGGCACTGCAGGCACTTGGGCGCGAGACTCTTACTCAACTGGGTATGTCTGTGGCCATGGTGGCTGAGACAACCGGGGAAGGCCCACGGCTGCTGCATATATTGGGCAGCATACCACGTGCAACCAGTCCAGATGCGTTATTCGGGCAACGGAATCCGCTTCGGGCTTGTCTGCAGAGCGGCGAAGCAATCCTGATCTCAAATCTGGATGAAAATCTGGAATGGCGCGAGACACCGCTTCTAAGCGCTTTACGCGCCAAGTCGCTTATCTGCCTGCCGATCAGGATTGATAAGCAAACGGTTGCCGCCATGCTGGCTGTTAGTCCGGAGCCGATGCCGACATTTACTGATGAAGATCTGCAGGTGTATCACCAGATCGCGCGGCAGACATCTGTGATCTTGCAAAATATATCGTTGTTGAATGAGACGCGTCGTCGTCTTCAGGTAGTGAACCTTCTGCTCGACTTCAGTCGGCAATTGCGCGGCTTGGATGCGGATCAAATTGTCAAAGCCTTGCTTGAAAGCGCGCGGCGAGCCTTGAACTCTGCCCACGCAGGTGTCGTGTTCATTTGGGACGAGCATGCAAATCAGTTGACACCCCATGCGGTTTCTGGTTACGCGGATAACGAGACAATGAAGCGTATCGTATATCACTCTGGCGAGTCTCTGCCCAGCCAGGTATTTGAGACGAAACGCCCCATGCGCGTGGATGAGGTCCAATTCACACGCGATTATATCTTGTCGACAGAGTCATTATTGCTCTATCGTCAGGCAACGGGCGGACGTTTGCCTGTTTCCAGTTTACTCATCCCGATCCAATCGGGAGATCAGTCGGTTGGCGTCCTGGTGCTGGATAATTTCAATACTCCCTCGGCATTTACGCAGGATGATGAGACTCTCCTTCTTTCGCTGTCACAACAAGTTGGCCTCTCTCTGCAGAATGTTCGGCTGGTTCAAACCATACAGGAACGCGCCACACAGTTGGAAGCGCTCACAGATGCTGCCACTACTCTCACTTCAAGTCTGCAGAGCGATGAGCTTGTACCCTCGCTACTTGACCAACTTGAGCCGGTGATCCCTTATGACACAGCTACATTGTGGCTGCGCGAGAAGAATCGCCTCAATGTGGCCGCTGCGCGCGGATTCCCGGATACTGAGCGCCGCCTTGGTCTGACGATTGCAATGGAAGATAGTGCCTTATTCAAGGAAATGATTCGTACCGGACAAGCGATCCTTGTCGGAGATGTACGACAGGACCCGCGCTTCCCGCAATTGGAAGCTCCGCGTCTCTCATGGCTTGGCATGCCGCTTATCTCCAAGAACGAAGTGATCGGCGTATTGGCTCTTGAGAAATGGCAGGCATATTTCTACAACCGCGAAAATTTGCAGGTTGGAACGACTTTTGCAAGCCAGGCAGCCATCGCATTGGAAAATGCCAGATTGTTTGAAGACAGCATGAGCCGCGCAAGCGAATTGGATCAACGTTCACAACGCCTTGCGCTTCTCAATCGCTTCTCGTCCGCACTGAGCGGCCTGCTTGAAGAGGGCAAGATCTTGCAATTGACCGCACAGGAATTGATGGATGCGTTGAATGCTCCACTTGTTTCGGTCGTGGTGTTTGAGCGCGGAAACGCTGTATGGAGATATGCCCTGCCATATACAAAAGCCAAACTTCCGCAGGTTTTGCCTAACGCACCGATTTTTAGTCGCCTGGAGGAGTCGCTGGGGGTGTTCGTCACGGACTCCGTTGGCACAGAAGCCGATCTCGCCTCTCTGGACACTTTTCTGGGAGAGGGAACCAAGTCGCTTCTTGCATTGCCTCTCGTAAGTGGAGCAAATCTGCGCGCTTTGATCTTTATTCACCAAAAAGAATCCCAACGCTTTCGCCTTACAGAGATCGAGCTCGCGCGCACGCTGACCAATCAGGCATCTATTGCATTGGAAAATGCGCGGTTATTTCAATCCACACTTTTCACCGCAGAACGATTCTCTGTCCTCAATCAGGCAAGTTATGAAGTGGGCGCCAATTTGGACCCTGAAAAGATCTATGTTGCTGTCCATAAATCCGCGCAACGTTTGATGCCTGTTGAATCTTTTGTGATTAGCCTTTTGGATGAAGAGACAAACGAGATCGAAGGTGTGTATCTCGTCGACGATGACAAGCGCGCACCGATCACTCGCATCCCGCGTGACCAGGGTTTGAGCGGCCACGTGATCGCAACTGGGGAGCCTCTGTTTTTGCATGGAACAGATACTGTGGAAGAGATGGGTGGAGTGAGTTACGGAAAGCCCGGTACGCCACTATCCATCCTGGCTGTTCCAATGACGATCAGCGGTAAAACCGTTGGCATGCTTTCGGTGCAAACTTATCAGCCGAATGTGTATTCTGAAGAAGACCTGCAGATCCTTAGCACTCTGGCAAACCAGGCAGCCGTTGCCATTCAGAATGGACGTTTATTCAATGAGACGCAGCGACTCGCGCGCGAATTTGAAGTGCGCGTCATTGAGCGCACTGCCCAGCTACAGCGCGAACAGCAGAATACCGAAACGCTTTTGCGAATTCTCACAGAAGTGTCATCAAGCCTGGACCTTGACCGTGCTTTGAATCGCACCCTGGCTTTACTTAATGATGCGATCGGTGCAGAGCAGGGAACGATCATGTTGCTCAATACTGAAGACAACCTTCTGCATTACCGCGCAGGATATGGCTACCTCACGGATAAAGTTACGGCAGAAGGGCGCGGCTTCAAACTCAAGATTGGTGAAGGCCTGGCAGGCTGGGTGGTTGAACATCGCGAACCGGCGCTAGTTACTGATCTTTTCAACGATCCCCGCTGGGTTAGAGCCTCTGCATCCTCCCTCGAGCATCGAAGTGCTATTGCAGTGCCCTTACTGGTTGCCGAGGACGTGATTGGCGCGTTGCTGGTCTTCCATCGCAATGCAAATTATTTCAGCCCCGAGTTGTTGAACATGGTCAAAGCCATTGCCGGACAGGTCGCCGTCGCCATCAACAATGCACACTTGTATGAACTCATCCGTGATCAAGCTGAACGGTTGGGGAGTATGTTGCGCCGTGAGCAGGAGGATGCCAGCCGTTCGCAGGCTATTCTTGAAGCCGTTGCAGATGGTGTCCTCGTTACAGGTGCCAATAGTCGCATTTCCTTTCTCAACAGTTCGGCAGAGAAGATACTTAGCCTTGAATCAAGACTTGTCATTGGCCAATCGCTCGATGTATTTGGTGGTCTGTTTGGCAAATCAGCAGGTCCATGGATGCAGACGATTCATGACTGGTCCGAGTCGCCTGCGGCCTATCAACATGGCGATACCTTCGCGGAACAAATCGACCTGGAGAATGGTCAAATTATCCTGGTGCATCTTGCGCCTGTTATTTTGCAGAACGACTTTTTGGGTACAGTGTCCATCTTCCGCGATATTACTCATGAGGTGGAAGTGGACAGACTCAAGTCGGAATTTGTGGCAACGGTAAGTCATGAGCTTCGTACCCCTATGACATCCATCCGCGGATATGTGGATGTTCTTCTCATGGGCGCGGCAGGCGCGCTGAACGAAAATCAGACTCACTTCCTGAATATTGTTAAAAACAATACAGAAAGACTCAATATCCTTGTGAATGATTTGCTGGATATTTCCCGCATCGAATCTGGACGGGTCACACTTTCGCCACAGGCGCTCGATCTGCGCGAAGTGGCTGAAGACGTGATCGAAGATGTGTTGCGGCGGTCGCAGGAAGAGAATAAACCAATGGCGCTTTCACTGGATGCGCCGAAAAAGCTGCCACCAGTCTATGGAGACGTGGAACGGGTCCGTCAGATCATGGGCAACCTGGTGGATAACGCTTATCACTACACACCCGAAAATGGGACCATTATTGTCCAGATCCATCCACAGAACGGCGGAAACGAAATCCAGGTGGATGTAAGGGACAACGGCGTGGGCATCTCATTGGAAGATCAGAGTCGTGTCTTCGAGCGCTTTTATCGTGGCGAACATCCGCTGGTGCTGGCAACACCGGGAACTGGACTGGGCCTTTCCATCGTTAAACAGATCGTGGAAATGCATCAAGGTCGCATCTGGATGGAGAGTAGTGGCGTGCCAGGAAATGGAAGCACCTTCTCCTTCACGCTGCCTGTATACGAAAAATCATGAGGAATTAATGGCAAAGATATTAATTGCAGAAGATGAACGAGATATACGTGACTTGGTATCCTTTACACTTCGTTTTGCGGGGCACGAAGTATTTGCGGCTCCCAATGGGGAGGAAGCCGTTGAATTGGCAGCCAAGGTCAACCCTGATTTGATCCTCATGGATGTTCGTATGCCGCGCATGACTGGGTACGAAGCCTGCAAAGTGATGAAGGCAAACCCAGACCTGAAAGATATACCTGTGGTATTTCTGACCGCACGAGGACAGGAAACTGAAATTCAACAGGGATTGGACGCAGGCGCTGAGGAGTATCTGCTCAAACCCTTTGCCCCCGATCAATTGACGACCCGTGTGAAAGCCATATTGGCAAAATTTGGAAAATAATCTTTGAGCGCAATTCTTCTCGAAAGCTCCATTGTGCATTACGAGGTGTTAGGACGTGGTCGTCCTGTCATCTTTCTGCATGGTTGGGTCGGTTCATGGCGGTATTGGATCGCCTCCATGCAAGTGGCCTCCACATCCTATCGCGCCTACGCGTTGGATCTGTGGGGCTTTGGAGATAGTGCTCACAATGTTCTGAAATATTCTCTTGATGACCAGGCCTCCTTGCTGGATCGCTTTCTGATAGAAATGGGCATCGGCAAAATTGCCCTTGTCGGTCATGGATTGGGAGCGTTGGTGGGCATGACCTTCGCGAATCGCTTTCCCCAAAATGTGGATCGGATGATGGCTGTTAACTGTCCTTTGCATATTGACGCGATCGGTTCTCGAATGCGGACCGCTTCATCTTCGCCGGTCGAACTGACCGATTGGCTGTCCACCCGTACCCCGGAAGCTATCACCGCCCTGGCAGATTCCGGCAAAGTGGATGGCAAAGCCATTGCCGATTCCCTGGCCGGATTGCAGACAAGTCATCCTTTCAACCAGTTTCGCAACATCCAGAAGCGTGATCTCGATTCCAACCCTGATCCATCCACCATTCCCTGCCTGCTTGTTTATGGAGAAAAGGACCCAGCGATATTTGCTCCAGACGAAAGTTTTCCTCTTTCATCCATGACGCATCAGATCCTGTTGGAAGGTTCAGGTCACTTTCCGATGATCGACGAAACGGTTAAATTCAATCGTCTATTAACAGATTTCCTGGCGCTTGAGCCAGGGGTAAGCCCCAGTGAATTGCAGATGAAAGACGAATGGAGACGCCGCGTCCGTTAAGCTTCGCTCCAGCCGCCGTCCCTTGCGAAGCATCCTGTGGACAGCGGCGTTTTTATTATTAACCTAAAGCGGTCCTACAGATGTGATTGATGTGATTGATTGAGCATTTTTCATAAATTAATGCCTCGATCCCAGGTTGACATTCACACTCAATAGTATTACGATAGTTACACAACTGAACGGGGTGCCTGTGAAGCTACAGGCTGAGAGGAGCGTAAAACGCTCGACCCGCAATACCTGATCCAGATCATACTGGCGGAGGGAACTTTGATTTATTTACCATCCTCCGCCGCGAGGATGGTTTTTTACCCCCACCCATCCTCCCCCATTTTCAAAGAAAATGGGGGAGGTGCCCGAAGAGCGGAGGGGGTCGTGCTTATGCAACGCATCATTATCTTCGCCAATGGCGAAATACCCCGGCTTGAAAATGTGCGTCTCCTTCTGTATGCTGATGACTACATCATTTGCGCAGATGGCGGTACTCGCCACGCGCTTGCATTAGGTCTTAGACCGAATCTTGTTATTGGAGATATGGATTCCCTTGATAAGGGTCAATGGCAGGAACTCGAAAATGCCGGAGTACCCATCGAACTGTTTCCACGCGACAAAAATGAAACGGACCTCGAACTCGCCCTCAATCGCGCCATTGAACTTAAACCAAAAAAAATCATGATCATTGGTGCGCTTGGCGGACGACTCGATCAAACATTTGGCAACACTGCTCTGCTCAGCGACGTTCGGCTCTCCGCCTTTAACGCCTGCATTGATGATGGGGCGGAGGAAATTTTCTTTTGTCGGGATCAGGTAGAAGTCCAGGGAAGAGGCGGCGATATCGTCTCGCTAATCCCCTGGGGCAATCCAGTTCAGGGCGTCCAGACTCAAGGTCTCAAATGGCAGCTCCATAACGAAATATTGTTCCCCGAAAAAACTCGCGGCATCAGCAATGAGATGACTGGTGAGGTCGCATCCATACAGATCGGATCGGGTCTATTGCTTATCATCCATCGCCGCGAATCGTAAATCAAAACCGTAAATCGAAAGGTTCTCCATGAAACACGTCTTTCTTATTTCGTCTTTCTTTTTTCTTCTCACAGCTTGCGCATCTCAACCAACCTCAACCCAGCCAGCCGAACCTCAAACTCTGACCATCATGACTCATGATTCATTTGCTATCAGTGAGGACGTGGTGAAATCGTTTGAAGATGCCAACAATGCAAAGGTTGTTTTTTTGCAAAGCGGCGATGCGGGCGCCATGCTGAATAAAGCTATACTCACAAAAGATGCTCCGCTTGCAGACGTCCTTTTCGGAGTGGATAATACATTTCTTTCACGCGCGCTTGAGGCAGATATTTTTGAAGCATATGATTCGTTTACCTTGCAGGAGATCCCTGGCGAATTTAGATTTGACTCTTCGAATCGCGCCTGGCCTGTGGATTATGGCGATGTTTGCATTAACTACGACAAATCTTATTTTGCCGAAAATGATTTACCTGTGCCTCAATCACTTGAAGAGCTAATAAAGCCTGAGTATATGGGCCTGCTGGTCGTTGAAAATCCTGCCACTTCGTCCACTGGCCTTGCATTTCTTGTTGCCACCATTACGCATTACGGTGATGCGTTCACCGATTACTGGCGCGCACTCAAAGAAAATGATGTTGTTGTCGTGGACGGATGGGAGACCGCCTACTATACCAACTTTAGTGGCTCATCCGGGCATGGTCCTCAGCCGATGGTCGTCTCCTACGCGACTTCCCCCGCCGCGGAAGTGCTCTTCGCAGAGACTCCATTGGATGACGCGCCCACCGCTTCCATCATCGGACCTGATACTTGCTTCCGTCAAATCGAATTTGTCGGCATCCTCAAAGGGACTGAGCAACGCGCCCTCGCCGAAAAATTCGTGGACTTTATGCTCGGCAAACAATTCCAGGAAGATATGCCTTTGCAAATGTTTGTCTATCCTGTGAATCCGAATGCCACATTGCCTGATGAATTTACTAAATATGCACAGATTCCAAGTCAGCCTGCCGTATCATCTCCTGACGAAATTGCTTCCAACCGTGACCAGTGGATTCAAGCATGGACAGATGTTGTTTTGAAGTAACAGCATGAATCACCCAATTAACCACGGAGACACAGAGACACAGGGATTTATTAATTTCTCTGTGTCTCAGTGGCAAAAAAGAATTCTCCTCTGGCTCCTGCCTCTTTCCTTCCTTATCATCTCTTTCTTCTTTCCTCTTTCACGCATCCTTGCTCTCACCTTCCATTTCGAAACTCTCAACCCCGAAAACCTTCGGACCGCGCGCGATGCATTAGGTTTTACTTTCTACCAAGCAATCCTTTCCACGCTTCTCACCCTCCTCCTTGGACTTCCCTCCGCCTACCTCTTCGCCCACTATGATTTTCTCGGCAAATCTCTTTTGCGCGCGTTGACCGCAGTCCCATTTATGCTTCCTACCGTAGTCGTCGCAGCAGGATTCAATGCCTTACTTGGTTCACGCGGACTGATCCACACAATCTTCCCTCTTTCCTCTTTCGTCTTTCTCGGCACTCTACCCGCCATTCTCCTCGCCCACGTTTTCTACAACACAACCATCGTCATTCGCGTCGTTGGGAATGCCCTCTCCAGTCTTGATCCAAAAATGGAACAAGCCGCCCGCTCCCTCGGCGCGGACACAATACGCGTCTGGTGGAATATCATCCTGCCACTTCTTCGTCCATCCATTTTCGCAGCCTCATTGCTTGTCTTCCTCTTTGACTTCACAAGTTTCGGCGTCATCCTTCTATTAGGTGCATCAAAATTTTCAACGCTTGAAGTCGAAATTTATTTGCGTGTATTGAAACTCCCGGATCTTCCACTCGCCGCCTTACTTTCCGTCATTCAACTTTTTTGTACTTTAATATTTTCCATTCTCTACGCGCGCTTCGCCTCACGTTCCACGACACAAATCACCCCGGGCTCCGCCAAATCAAACCTCCGCAAACCAAAGACTCTTCGTGAAAAAATCTTCGTCTCTACATTCTGCCTTCTGCTTTCTGCCTTTTTTCTTCTCCCGCTCTCCTCTCTCCCATTCCGTTCCCTCTTCCGCCTCGAAGCAGACCGCGGGCAACGTGGCGAGATTCAATATGGCTTCACAACAGATTACTACACCGAACTCTTCGTCAATCGACGCGGCTCGGTGTTTTATGTCCCGCCGATTCAGGCTACGCTAAACTCGCTTGGATATGCCAGCACAACAGTTGCTCTTTCTCTTCTTTTAGGTTTCCCTGCTGCGCTCGCTCTCGCAAAGCCAACTCGTCTTGAAAAGATTCTCGACCCACTCATCATGCTTCCTCTGGGTTCCTCGGCTGTAATGCTTGGGCTTGGATTCATCATCTCGTTTGGTGCATGGCTTACATCCCCTCTTCTTGTTCCATTTGCGCATACATTGGTTGCGCTGCCGTTTGTCATTCGGACGCTTCAACCTGCCCTGGCGTCCATCCCTGAACGATTGCGCCAGGCCGCTTCATCTCTTGGCGCATCCCCGTTTGAAGTCTGGAAAAACATTGACCTGCCTATCCTGCGCCGCGCCACTCTTGCCGCGGGCACGTTCGCATTCACCATTTCACTTGGCGAATTCGGCGCAACGCTTTTGATCTCGCGCCCCGAATATCCCACTATCCCTGTTGCCATTGAACGCTTCCTATCCCAGCCCGGTGGACTCAATTATGGTCAGGCAATGGCGATGGCGACGATCCTCATGGGTCTTACAACTGCGAGTATTTTACTGATCGAAAAATTTCGTTTGCCCAGCGCGGGAGAATTCTAATGCTCGAAGTCCGCAATATATTCAGGGCATACGAAGGTAAGTCAATCCTCAACGACATCTCATTCAACGTTGGGGCAGGGGAGACGGTCTGTTTGCTGGGCGCGTCGGGTAGCGGCAAATCAACTTTATTACGGATCATCGCGGGACTTGAAGCATCTGACTCAGGACTCGTCTCGTTTAATGGCCTGGACCTTGCGAACACAGCGCCTCATCTTCGCGACTTTGGGCTGGTCTTCCAGGACTACGCGCTTTTCCCTCACCTCAACGTCTACGACAATGTTGCATTCGGCTTGAAGATGCGCCGCGTGACTCAAGACCAAATTTCCCAGCGTGTAGTCAGTTCACTGGAGATGGTCAACTTAAGTGGATTTGATAAAAGGCAGGTCATTGATCTTTCTGGCGGGGAACAACAACGCGTCGCATTAGCGCGTGCGCTGGCGCCGCGTCCGCGTTTATTGATGTTCGACGAGCCTCTCGGCGCATTGGACAGGACTCTGCGTGAAGATCTGCTCAATGAGTTGCGCACAATTTTGCATCAAACGGATATTCCCGCGATCTATGTTACTCATGATCAGGAGGAAGCCTTCACGATTGCAGATCGAGTTTTGATTTTGTATAACGGCAAAATTATCCGCGAAGGAACTCCATCTGATGTGTGGGCCAGGCCAGAGTCCGCGTTTGTGGCGCGATTCCTTGGGCTGGGAAATGTGATCGATGGAGAGGTAAGCGACGGGCAGAAGGATGGTGAGTGGACAGTGCAGAGCGGTTTTGGAGTCTTCGCCGTCAGATGCGCGCACAAACACCAAAAGGGAGATAAAGTCCATTTGCTGGCGCGGCCGCTATCGGCTGAGAATGATCGCGTTTCGTCCACGCTCAACGCAAATGTTCTTGGCGGAGTCGTCTCGGATGTCATCTTCCAGCAGGAAAGATTCAAAGTCATCTTTGATAATGAACTTTACGTCTATTTGAGCGAAGCGCCGAAAGTTGGGGAGAAGATTTCGGTGCACGTTAAGGTAGAATGCCTCGTATGAAGACAAGCGAAGCAGTCCTGCGGATCAAGGTGCAGAAAAAGAATCTCAGTGGTGAAGTGGCAGTTGAATATGAGGGCGATATTTTGCAGCGTGATGAAAACTCGGTGACGCTCGAAGCATTGTTCACGCGCGAAGATCTGCCGTTCATGGACGTCGTCTTTAAAAAAGGGGACCACTTCGTTGAATATTATTTTACAGACCGTTGGTATAATATTTTTACGATCCATGACCGCGATGATGGGAAAATTAAGGGCTGGTATTGCAATATTGGCAAGCCTGCAGAAATTTCAGATGATGTTGTTTCGTATGTGGATCTGGCATTGGATCTGTGGGTCTCGGCGAATGGAGATCAGACTGTGTTGGATGAAGACGAATTTGAAGAACTTGGTTTGAATAAAGAGTTACGCGCCGCAGCATTAAAGGGATTGGATGATCTGAAGGAACTTTTTTACAAAGTGCCGCCGAAGATCTGAACTGGAGGAAGTTTAAAAACAACCCCGCAAATTATTTTGCGGGGTTGTTTACGTATGAATTTATTTTACATTCCCAATGCCTGCAGGATCTGGTCGCCGTAGAACCAGCCGCCCAGCAAAACTGCACAGCAGCAGCACAACAGCACCACGACCACCGCGATGATAATGATGGTATTGTTATTTTTCTTGGGTTCCTCGGTGACAATGGGGGGCAATGGGTCGTTCATAATGGCATCTCCTTAAAATAAGATAATGATTCGCTGGATTATATCAGGTAGTTTCTCTGTTAGCGCGCCTATATAGCCACCAGATAATGAATGCCGCCAGTACCACCATTAGCGTGCCAACGAGGATCGGCAGAACAATGGCAAGAATGGATAAGACGGTGGAGACAATATCTTCCGCAATGGAGACGGGGATGTTTCCCGCGCCGCCTGTGGTTGCAGTCACCATGGGGCGCACTGCTCCAGCCTTGGCGACATGCACAGTACCCGCCACCAGCAATCCGCAGGCAAGTGCCAGTACTGGACTCACGTCTGTTACCACGTTGGCGCTGGCGGCGAAGGCGACCGCGCCTGCAGCGGGGCGGATGAGGGTCTGAATGAGGTCGTTGAGGTGATTGACTGCGGGAATTTTATCCGCAAGCATCTCAACGATGACCAAACCGCTCAACATGAGAATGATCCAGGGATTGGAAAGGGTATCCCATGGAGCGTTGAGGTTCATAAGGTCCGTGTAGCGCGCAATCAGACCGACCAGCAGCAGGGGGATATAGGCGTTCAATCCCGCGCTGGCCGAGAGCCCGAATGCGGTGAATATTCCAGTAAGTAGGTCCATAGTTTCTCCAATCTATTCGCCCTGAGCGAATCCGCACGCTTTTGCGGCGTAGACGAAGGGCGCTTCGTCTGTGGGCTTCGAATAGCACTCAGCCCTCCGCTCACCTGTGCCTGCGGCACTGGCGCAGGCAGCGCGAAATGCCAAAGCTAGGATCAACCCAGGGGAAAAGCTCCCCAGGTTCCAGTCAGTTTGAAGCGCAATAAGTCGATGACGGTGATCATCAGAAAGGCGAGAGTCGTCCCGGCGACGATGGGCATCCACATCTGTGTTAGTCGGTCGAATGCATTTTCCTGTTTCATCATCAGTACCCAGACCATGCTGAAGACAAGAATTAGCAAGCTCAACACACCCAGCACGCTGAGACCTGCAATTGGGTAAAGGATTGCCGGGTGTTCTGTGAGAATGAGGAGATCGATCAGAAGGATGGTACTAATGAGGATGGCAAGTTTTTTCCAATCGAGGGCGCGTTGCGAATCGGACTCCCTCCAGGCCGTTTGATTAAAGGCCGGATAAATGATCGAAGCCAACGCGATGCCCATGCCGCTTCCGGTGAAGAGGCGCAAGGTGTTATTTGGGATGTAAAGGTTTGGGATGTTATCAAGCGCGCCGCCCGCAGTTTGCTTGATGAGATAAAGATATGAGTTTGAGCCGTCAATTCCAAAGGCAAGGAAGAACAGCAGAAGCGGCGCGCCTAATTTCCAGCCGGGCATGCCGCTTTTCTTTGGACTGACCAGAGATAAAAAGAGCAGAGAAATTCCCGCAGCGTAAAATTCGCCAGTGCAGCGCGCACATAACGGAAGTTGACGATCGCCAATTTGAAACGAACGTTCATCGATGCGGTGACAGATGGCGTACCCGATGGCATCTGCTTTGCCCAGCAGGCCGGGAGGTGTAATATAGATCCAGATGGCAAAGGCAATGAGCGCCGCGGCAGGCACAAGCCAGCGCGCTAAATTGTTGAGGCGGGATTGTGCAGAGATGTTTTCCATTGCACTCATTATATGGGGATATACGATGAAGTGCAAGAAAGATTTTGTTATGTCACTGCGAGCGCAAGTTGCGACACTTGCACCCGATTTGCTAAGGGTCTATCCGTAAATTAGGTACGAGAACTCATTTGCCAAAGGATGAGAGCCGAGGCGAAGTAAATGAGAGCTAACCAATTACTAGACTTCTTGGCCCAGCGCACTCGCAAAGAGCGAAAATCATTCTGCCAGGCTAAGGTGCGTTCCACCACCCAGCGTCGGGCAGGGAAGCGGTGAGGCTCAAGAGGAGGAAGTGAATGAGTAGCAAAGGCACGGTAGCGGATATGCGGTCTGAAGTTGTGTTGGCGCAATTGGTGACGCAACGGTTCCGAGTCATAGGCTTTATCTGCGCACACATGCTGAATTGGGTGCTTGGTGTGCGGTCGTGGCACGATGGATTGCTGGAGCAAGTCCAGCATGGCCAAGTGGTCATTAGTGTTGGCAGGTGTGATATGAATGGCCAGGGGAGCACCCCGTTGGTCCACCCAGAGATGGCGTTTCGAACCCAATTTGGCTCGATCGGTGGGGTTGGGACCAGTGCGGTCCCCTCCCAAAGGTGCAGGCACTGACTTGCTGTCCACTGCCTGCCAACTCCACTGAATATGGCGTTTCTTATGATAATACTTCATCATCACTCGATACACTTTCTTCCACACACCCGCTTCACTCCAGTGCTGAAAACGGGCATGCAGACTGCTGCTGGCACCAAACCATTCCTTCTTCAAGCCTTTCCACTGGCAACCACTGCGCAGCACAAACAAGATCCCGTTCACCACTTGGCGGTTCGGCAGGGCAGGACGCCCTCGGCTGCCCATCGGTTTTTCCGGCGGCAAGATCCCCTCGATCTTCGCCCACAGACTATTGGGAATTTCCCACAGCGTGGTATAACTCATCTGACACTCCTTGCAGATTGTTTTGGTTCGCACCTCCAATTCTGCACCAGGAGTGTCCTTTTGTTAAGCTTCAATTATTTTACGGATAGCCTCTTAGCAAATCGGGTGCACACTTGCCCCGCACCTGTCCCTGACGGGAAGGTGTCAGGGAGGCGCACACCTGCCCCGGTGGGTCGGTGCCGGGGAGTGCCGGGGAGTGTCGCAAAAGACGCTGTTGAGCGCCTCAAAGCGTCGGCCCATTCACACAAATCGGATTGAATTTATCTAATCTTGCCTTCCCTTTCATTTCAGTCTATACTTCCATCAAACGGAGCAGGCATGACCGAAATCGAAATTAATCCCCTCCACACTGCAATTGAATCTTATATTCCAATGGGTCGCTCGGGGCTGTTGCCAGCCTTGCATGCGGCTCAAAAAATTTATGGCTGGATCTCTGAACCCGTTGCTTCAGAGATCGCCAAATCTCTGCATATTCCGCTGGCGGATGTGCACGGCGTGATCGAATTTTATTCACTCTTCTACAACGAACCCATTGGCAAACGTATCATTCGAGTCTGTACAGATGTGGCTTGCGCGCTCAAAGGCGGGGATGATGTATTGGATCATCTTTGTTCTCATCATGGATTACAACCGCGTCAAACGACCGAGGACCGGGCTCTGACCATCGAGCCGAGTCCCTGCCTTGGCATGTGTGAGCTGGCTCCCGTGGCTTTGGTGGACGATCAAGCCGAGACATATATCGATCTCAAGAATGATTCTTATGAACTGGGTAGGCCAAAGTCAATTGTAGGTGGTTCATTGCGGCTGCTCACCGCCAACTGTGGCAATGGCACAACCTCGCTCGCAAAATACAGCAAATATTCTGCATTCACCAAAGCTTTGGGCATGAAGCCTGAGGATGTGGTCGCGGAGATCAAGGCCTCGGGCCTGGTCGGGCGTGGCGGCGCGGCATTCCCAACAGGAGTCAAATGGGAAGGCGCGGCAAATGCTGAAGCAGATCAGAAATATGTCATTTGCAACGCGGACGAATCAGAGCCGGGCACATTCAAAGACCGCATCCTGTTGATCGATGATCCACATCGAACGATTGAGGGGATGTTGATCGCAGGCTATGCCATCGGCGCGAACAAAGGATATATTTATATCCGTGCTGAATATCCATACGTATTGCCTGTTCTGGAAAGGGCGTTGAATGAGGCAAGAGAAGCCAGTTTGCTTGGTGAAAATATTCTTGGCTCTGGCTTTTCATTTGATATCGAAATCCGCGTCGGCGCGGGCGCCTACATCTGTGGCGAGGAGACTGCGCTGTTCGAGTCGATCGAGGGAAAGCGCGGCTTCCCGCGCGTGAAACCGCCTTTCCCCACGACTCATGGATTATTTGGCAAGCCAACCGTCATCAACAATGTGGAGACGCTTTGTAACGTGCCCCTGATCATTGCCAAAGGCTCTGAAGAATATCGCAAGATAGGCACGGAAAAATCGCCGGGTCCGAAGGTGTTCTGTGTTTCCGGTGACGTCCAAAAGCCAGGGCTTTACGAAGTTCCCTTTGGAGTCACCTTGCGCGAACTGCTTGATCTGGCAGGTGGCGTTGCAAATGAGAAGGGACTACAAGCCATCCTGTTTGGTGGCGCGGCGGGGGCCTTCGCCACTTCTGCACATCTCGACGTGAAGATGACATTTGAAGATTTAAGGGCGGTAGGGCTTCCGCTTGGCTCAGGCGTTGTGATGGTCTTCGACGAAACACGCGATCTGCGCGATGTCCTCAAGCGACTCGGTCATTTCTTCGCGCATGAGTCTTGTGGTAAATGCTACCCCTGCCAGATGGGCACGCAGCGACAAAAGGAAATCCTTGACCGCGTCGCAGACGGCAAAGTTATTGAAGGTGACTTTGTCCGTTTGCAAGATGTCGGCTGGACGATGGCAGACGCGAGTCTGTGTGGCCTGGGTCAAACGGCCGCGAGCGCGGTATTGTCCGCGATGAAGTTGTGGCCAGAGATGTTTAATGAGACGAAGAAAGATAAACGAGGGACGACTAAGACCAAATCTGCAAAACTGAAATCGAAGAATACTACTCATAAACCCACAAAAAGGCGTTAGTTTGAGGCGACATGACCGATAACGTAACACTACTCATTGACGGACAGGAAGTATCTACCGAACAAGGCAAAACGCTGCTTGATGCCGCGCGTGAAAATGGCAAGGATGTTCCAACTATTTGTTATCACGATGCAACGACTGCGAATGGGCTGTGTCGCATGTGTGTCGTCGAAGTGGAGGGAATGAGAGTGCTCCAGCCGGCATGCATCGTCCAGGCGGGAGCAGGCATGAAGGTCCAGACGCGCAGCGAGAAGGTCATCCGCTCGCGAAAGACGATTTTGGAGATGTTGGACTCTACAATGGATTTGTCTGAAGCTGCAGACATCCAGGTGATGATGACGGACTATAGCGTGGAACCAAATCGCTTTCCAGATGCGGTGCGCCGCGAGTCGGAAGTCAAAGACGATAACCCGATGTATGTGCGCGATTTGGTTCCACGCTATAGTCTTGCATCATCACCTGGATGTCTGCAGCTTCAGACAAATCCATTGTAGAGTCCAAC
>JAXIPJ010000025.1:0-2656 GCA_045402985.1 Anaerolineales bacterium | reverse complement strand
GGCGACCATACGAATCCGCCGCCAGTATTATATTTGGGATCGAATTCGAAAGATTGTTCATCTCCAGTTTGCATGTCCCGAATGTTCAATATGACGGGTGATTTATCGGTCACGATATAAGCCAGTCTCCTGTCATTTGGTGAAAACGCGAATGAATAATATCTCCAGTTGCTTCTGACTAGCGGCAGTACTTCACCGATCTGACCTGTTTCCAGATTGAGTCTATATAAGACGATTCCCTGATGGAAGGGTTCCCAATAACCATCCGTGTGTGGATTGAAACCTATGTAAGCATAAGCACCATCATTTGACCAGTGGTTCACACCGCCGAAGTATTCTGCCCCATAAGAAATTAATGTATCGGAGGATACTTCCCATTTTTTGGTTTCGTCCACACGGACTATCTCGATCGTACCTGAACTACAAAACACTTCCACCCATAGACCGTTGGGAGAAAATCGAAAGCCTCTTGCTTGATTGCGGTAGATACAGTACTTATCCAGTTTATCGTGTAGAACTTGCTGTGTTGCGGTGATGGCGGCTTGTTCTGGCGGAGGTGTTAATGTAGGGGCTCTGACTTCTGTTTGCCAGGCAGAATAGGTTGCCAGGGATGATTCGGTCCAGGGCCAAATTCTACAAAACGCCCCCTCCAGCGGTCCTTCAGGAATTAGTTGGATACTATTCCAGGTTTCTGTAGGCAAATCTGCAGGAACCCTAATATCAAAATTTACGTACCCATTCTCATCTGTCATTATGCTCGACGGTAATTGAATGCTCTTATCCGAATCAGAATAATAAATAATAACGAATATTGGGTGGTTTGGCGGCAAGCGAAAAGCCGATAAATTGACGGACGAACCGAGATGCGCTTTCTGAGGCGAGACCTGACAAAAAGGGAAACCTCCAGATACTAATCGGGGATCTTCAATCGTTGAGGTGGGTCTTACAGAGGGCACAAGAGTAATGATTGGGTTCGGAGTTTGTGTACGCTGAACTTCTGTTACTGGTTCAGGGGTAACAGGCATTCCACATGTTGAAAGGAGAAATGCAAGAAGAGTAAAAAGACCAACCTTTTTTTTCATCCTTTATCCTTCCGCCATCATCCTTTCTTCAAAAACATCGCGGTTCTCTCAAACTCCACCACCACTATTCCATCCGGCTTTTTCCCCCAACACTTGATTCGTATAATCCCCGCGTTGGGTCTTGACTTGGACTCGCGCTTTTCAATGATTTCACTTTCAGCATAAATTGTGTCCCCATGAAAGACAGGGTTGGGGTGGACAACCTTATCATATCCGAGATTGGCAACAATGGTGCCTTCGGTCAATTCTGAAACTGTGAGGCCGACGACGAGTCCGAGTGTGTATAAGCCGTTGACCAGTCGCTGGCCAAACTCCGTTTTCGATGCGAAATTCTCGTCCACATGCAAAGGCTGTGTGTTCATCGTCAGCGCCGAGAAGAGCACGTTGTCCATCTCGGTCACAGTCCGCCCGAGCGCATGTTTGAATTTCATCCCGACTTCGAGTTCTTCAAAGTATTTGCCTGGCATGTTCGCTCCTTCCGAAATAACAGTCAATCATAACCATAACCGCATAATGGGAAATGACAGATGGCGGCGTATCACCTCTTCAAACCCCGCCTCTTTGAACATCTTTGTCGTCCCAAAGTACAGAGAGCGATCCTTCTCTGGCTTTGTCGCGCCTGTCAGATCCTTTGAATACGCTTCGATGGCGAGTGCTCCATTTTTACGGGCGAACTTAATTGCGTTCAACAATAATTGATTTGCGATCTGCCTGCCGCGCTGGTCTTTATTCACAAAGAAGCAACTGATCGCCCATACAGGCAGTTCATCCACAGGCCTCCAGGTCGTGGAAGTTCTCACGCGCACCAGTTGTTCGCGGGGAGCGACAGAGCACCAGCCAACCACCTGCCCCTTAATATATGCCAGTAAACCAACTGGCTGATGTGAATCGACCAGCTCTTTGAAAGCATATTCATTCTGTTCGCCTGCATTTTTCTCATAATCTTTTGGACGCGAGCGCCACCACATACACCAGCACCCACCTTGTGCACCGCGCTCGCCGAATAACGTCACCAGGTCCATCCATCTCTCAGCTGTTAAAGGATGGGTCGTAATTTTTTGAATCGTCATGCAGCCTCAACGGTCGTTCCCAAATTATTTACTCAAGGCCTGGCGCGGATCAAGCTTTTCAATTCAGATTGTCCCTCTTCGATATTTCTTTCCATTTCATCCATGCGCCGCACCAGCAGACCGATCTCAAATTCCGCCTTTGTATTTACCTGATGATCGATCTCTGCCGCGATACGGTCCTTGGCAGACTGTCTGTTCTGGCTCATCATGATCACCGGCCCCGAATACGCGGCTTGGAAGGAAAGCGCCAGATTCAGTAGAATGAACGGATAAATATCCCAAGCCCAACCCCAGTGATTGACCTGAGCGATTACGTTGAGAGTGATCCAGACTGCAAGAATAATGGTCTGGGTGATGATAAAAGGCCACGAACCGATGGTATCAGCAACCCTGTCCGCGATGCGCTGACCGAGCGTCATCTGCTCCTCTTCGATTTCGTTCACATTGCGGCTCACCATGCGTCGCAGAACGGCATCGTTTTCATGCAGGCGCCCGCCCAATTCC
>JAXIPJ010000301.1:0-7464 GCA_045402985.1 Anaerolineales bacterium | reverse complement strand
CCATGGAAGGCCTGTCTGCTCGTCGAGATCCCTTTTGCGCTGTGGCATTTGCCCGGACTGCTGGGCGACACTGGCGGACAGCTTTCCCTCGCCCTTCTATTGACGGGCGTATTTGCAATATTTCAGCTGTGCGGACGGTTCGTCAACATGTGGCTCTATAACAACACGAATCGCAGCGTGCTGCTGGTGGGGATGTTCCACGCTACCTATAACACAACAATAAACACATATGCCGGTGACTTCATCCCTGTGCCGGCTGAGTCTTGGTTCTTCATCGTCAGCAGCGTAGTCGCTGTGGCTTCCGTGCTCATCATCGTAATCACCCGGGGTCGACTCTCCTACAAACCGGAACATGTATCGAAAACAACTGAAGCACCTTCGACAAAAGAGTAAGTGGGAAGGGTACGAATGGTGAAATTATTGGGTGCAATCAAAAGAGAGAACCTATGGCAACTATGAGAATTGAACGCACAAGGGCAGAGTGGGGCTTCTGGCTCCAATGGGTGCTGGCCAGCATCCTGGGCTTTGCCATAGGCGCAGCCATAGGCAATGCGGTTACCGACTTGATCTTTACGGCATTGTTCGGGGCTGTGGGCGGGTTCATGCAATGGCTGGTCCTTCGCCGCCAGATCGCTGGGGCCGGCTGGTGGGTGTTAGCCAGCACACTTGGCTTCGCAATAGCCCCAATCGTTGCGATAACCGGGCTCATGGCTGTATCACAGATAATGAGTCTGGACGGGAATCCGCTGGTGGCTCCGATCCTGCTTGGAGTTCTATCCGGAGTTCTGAGTGCGATCTTTCCATGGCTTATCCTGCGTCGGCAGTTTGCGCAGGCGGGATGGTGGATACCTGCCCATCTGCTCGGCTCACTGCTGGGTGGTGCCATGGGTATTGTTACATTCCATGGCGTGAACTTGATTGGGTTCTACCAATTTGACTGGGCCGCGGCTGGAGCCATGTTCGGAGCCGGGTTGGGCGCTGTCACTGGCATCACGCTGGTCTGGTTCCTGCGGCAGCCAGTGCAGATCGATCTAACCACATAGAAAGGATTGCTGAAAATGAGTGAATATGCCAGACCAATCAAAGCACTTGGCGAAGTTGTGCTCCGCGTAAGCAACCTGGATACCATGCAGGAATTCTATGAAAAGGTCGTCGGCCTCGAACTGCTCGAACGATCTGAGAACATGATGGCTTTCTTTCGGATTGCACCTGATTATGAAGGTCACACTCAAAGCCTGGCTTTGTTCGATCAGGCGGGCCAGGCTGACCATCGATCGCGCCGCTATACCGGAGTGGACACTGAAAAAAGCACGCTTCATCACATCGCCTTTACCATTTCAGCGTCAGATCACGAGACAGAAAAGGAACGACTCCAAAATCTTGGCTTGGATGTGGAAACGGTCCAACACACTTGGCAGCATTATCGTTCGCTTTATATAACTGATCCAGAGGGGAACGTGGTGGAGTTTGTTTGTTACGATGCGAGCGTGCGGTAGAAGGAAGCGATTAGCAGATGACATAATCGGGTGCGAACATTGAGTTGGCTTGCGCGCTCAACACGGATTAATTTCGAAAGGAGACAAACCATGGGCGATCATCAGTCATTTCAACGATTTGCTGCACTAGCGGCAATCATCTCTTTCCCATTGGCTTTAGTGAGTATAGTACTTCCAGCCTTCACCCAGCCGCAGGCAACCGAACGCCTGTTCGCCAGCTTCTACGATACCGGCGTGGCCGACGCCCCGCCTATGGGCGCACCGAATTTTGCAGCCATTGATGCATATGTGCAGTCGGAAATGCAGGCGGCGCGCGTCCCTGGCTTGGCACTGGGCATTGTGCAGGGCGATCAGATTGTCCATCTTAAGGGCTTTGGCATCGCCGACCCGTCCGGACGACCGGTGACCCCGCAAACACCTTTCATGATCGGCTCGACTACCAAATCCATGACCGCCGTGGCGATCATGCAACTGGTCGAAGCGGACACGGTTGAGTTGGACGCACCCGTGCAGCAATATCTACCTTGGTTTCGCGTCGCTGATCCCGATGCCTCCGCCCGCATCACCATACGCCATCTATTGAATCACACCAGTGGTTTACCCACTACGACGCAGGCGGAGTTCATCACCAGCAGCGATACAAGTGACAGCGCATTGGAGCAGCGAGTGCGTGCCTTGGCCGCCGCCGAACTTTCCGAGCCAGTAGGTACAACCTGGCAATACTGCAACGCGAACTACGACACATTGGGGCTCATTGTCCAGAGCGTTGCCGGGCAATCCTACGAGACCTATCTCCAGGAGCAGCTCTTCACCCCATTAGAGATGCACCAGACCTTCACCTCGCAGGTGGAAGCACAGCAGCACGAGATGGCCACCGGCTATCGCTATTGGTTTGGCTTTCCCCTGCCCGCCGCTCTGCCCTACGATCGTGGCAACCTGCCTGCTGGTTTTGTCATCTCCAGCGCTGAGGATATGGCACATTATCTGATGGCCCATCTCAACGCCGGGCGTTACGGCGATGCTGCGATCCTCTCACCAGCGGGGATTGCCGAACTGCATCGGCCTGTTGTCCTCATCAATGGAACCGATATATTTTACGGGATGGGCTGGTACATCGCGCCAACGAACGGTGTGCCAACGGTGCGGCATGTTGGCGAGACAGCCAATTTCCACGCCAATTTAGTGCTGGTGCCAGAAGGTCGCTGGGGAATTGTGCTCTTGATGAACAGTGACAGCGCCTTCCTAGGGCGCTCGCGTATCGAGGAAATGGCTACAGGCGTAACCAGTCTACTGGTGGGACGCACGCCACCGGTCCCAACACCATTGTATGAAGAATTATTTTTCTACTTTGTCAGTCTAGGAGTAGCAGCTCTCCAAATAGTTGGAATCACCCGGTCGGTGAGGCTGTTGCGCCGTTGGCGCGCGCAGCCCGAACGTCGTCCACACGGCTTGTTACGAGTAGTGTGGCACGTCATTCCGCCGCTAGTACTGAATCTGATCCCGGCATTCCTCTTCCTGGTAGTCGTGCCGCAATTGTTTGGCCTTTCCCTGCCAGGCATAATATACAGGGCGCCTGACCTTGGTTATGTAATGCTAGTGAGCAGCGTAGTCGCGCTCGCCTGGAGCGTGATTAGATCGGGACTGGCGTTCTTTACACTGAGCCGATCAGGGCGTAACATTGAGCCAATTTTGCATGAGGGCGGATAATACATAGTTTCGTCTGGCAGGCGAGGCGCACAACCGGTCAGCAGAACGGGCAAACCCTCGTGCTGTTATGCTATTCACCCGCGACGAACCGACCCGTGAAATTTCCCGACCAGTCGGGACACCGCCCTCATGACACGGGAAAGCCTCGCATGATACGCTGTGGGCATTCACTGAAGATGAGAACGGAGTGTCTCGTCATCTAGCAGCCAAAGGAGGCTCATATGTCTAACAATCTATGGCAGCGGCTGGGCGCCGCCAGCGGAATCGTGTATGTCGTACTGCTTCTAGGCCCGGAAGCCATCCAAGGCGGTCAGAGCGAGGAACTCACGATGACGACGGCGGAGGCAATTGCACATTCGTGTGCGTCCATCGCCCCTCAACTCACGGATGCGATTTACCCTATCCTGCACACCCTCAGTTACCTCATCTTCCTGTTCTTCTTAGGAAGCCTGTGGAGCGCCCTGCGGCGCGCCGAGGGCGCTGACGGATGGCTTTCGGCGGCCGCCTTGGGCGGAGGTCTGGTCTCACTCGCCGTCCGCTTCAGCGGCATGCCCACAGGGGTCGCGGCTTCTCGCAACGCCTGTGCGGGGATCGACCCTCAACTCTGGCAGGTACTGCAAGACATGGACAGTGCATTCTACTTCACCAGCTTCTTCCCGCTTGCCATTCTTTCGGCGGCCTCCGCGGTTGTAGTGATCAGGTTTGGCGCGCCACTGCCTCGCTGGCTGGGCTGGATGTCGGCAGTCGTGGCCGTGGCGCTGCTGGTTGAGGGGTTTGCGGGGACGATTTACACCCGAGACTTCGGACTTTCTTTTCTCCTGTTCCTGCTCTGGACGGTCATAACAAGCGTCGTCCTGATGCGGCGTGCGGGCCAGCCGCTCCCAACGGTAGAATTTGCACACCGCGACTAAGGTTGTGCTCGAGCATTGGATCACTATACAGGCGAGACTCTGTGGCATACAATGCAGTCCCTACCTTCTGAACGATCCAAAGGCTGGCGGGCATACCCAGCCGGAGCATTATTCCATATTTACTTCACTTCACATTGCGTAACACTAGACGGAGGCAGTCATGGTCAATCGAGTCGGAATCACCGGTGTCCTTCTGGTATCTGGAGGTGTGCTCTTCTTCCTGTCCTACGTTCTCGACTTGAGTTATAAGCGTCAGGGCCAACTCGCCAACTTACTTGGCGTCGCTTTCTTTGGCACCCTCCTGTTCGCCGCAGTTACCCTGCTGGGCATTGGCTTATGGCGCCTGCGCGCGTGGAAACCGCCCTTGAGCAGAGCCGGTCAAGTAGGCCTTTACCTATCCCTTGTTGCACTTGCAGGCTTTGGCGTGACCGCTGCCGCAGTGGTTGTCTCCGCTGTTCAGACAAGCCAACCATCTGAAAACATCTTCTGGTTCTTTTTCCTAGCACTGTTGTTGTCGGTCATCGGCCCAATCCTCCTCGGTGCTGGTCTGCGACAGGCAGGTTGGCTGGGGCTTGGTCGGCTCTTCCCCTTTGCTGTGCCCGCGGGCGCAGTCCTCTCCTTCGTTAACACTCCCTGGCATGACATAGGCCTGATGGTTCTGGGCTTGTCCTGGGCAGCCCTGGGAGCGTCGATGTTGCTGCACAAGCCCGATGAAGTTGAATAGTAGGTTCAAATTCCACGTCACCGATGCTTACCCAGGTCTATCAAGCGGTAGGCTGCACCCGAGACTCTCTCTGTTGGCGCTTCGCAAACGGCTGGATTGCGCCCAAAGGCCGAGCAGCCATTCAATAAGAGTTTTCAGACATGAACCATCCCACTCCGTTAGCTAAAGCCGCTGTAAGCCACGATGCGTATGATGTGGCCGATAATCACTTGCGTGGTCACTGGCTCATCCTCGCTCGCGCTGGTTGGCTGGTTGTGGCCGCTCTGACGATAAGCCTTTTTGTTGCCAGCATCCCGATAGAGTTCGCGCAGCTTCAGTTGGGGTGTCCGACCTCATCCTGTGCAAGCAGTGGAGGCGTGGCGCCCGTTGAGTTGTCTTTATTAGAGAACCTTGGGCCCTCTCCCGAATTCTTTGCGGCCTATGGCATTGCGCTGGAACTGGTCTTCGCCTTGGTGTTCGTTGTGGTCGCAGGACTTATCTTCTGGAGAAAATCCTCTGATCGTCAGGCAATGTTTGCGTCCCTGACATTACTGCTCTTTGGGACGGCGACACAACCCTATGCAATGCACGCATTGGTTGAGGCACAGCCCGCCTGGGGACAGCTAGTCGATGGTCTGCACTTCCTGGGCTCGGCTTCTTTCAGCTTGTTTCTGTTCATCTTTCCAGATGGCCGTTTCGTGCCGCGCTGGACGCGTTGGGTGGTGTTGGTCTGGATCATCTGGCTTTTGCCGCGTTACTGGTTTCCGGACTGGCCTCCCTCCGGTTCCGATACCTGGCTTGCCTGGCCCAATCTGTTTGTCTGGTTGGGTGCACTGGGCTCAGCCGTTCATGGGCAGATCTATCGCTATCGGCGTGTATCGAACTGGGTGCAGCAACAACAGACCAAGTGGGTGGTCTTCGGCATCGCCGTGGGCTTAGCCTCATTTATTATTGTTAACATCGTGATATCTGCAACCGTGCCGGTTCCCACCTTGGCAAGCGATTTAACGACTCTCATGGTCGGAGCTGCTCTTATGAACGGCGCGCTGCTGCTCATTCCACTGTCTATTGGGATTGCCATGCTGCGCTATCACCTGTTCGATATTGACGTGCTCATCAACCGCACGCTGGTCTACGGCGCGCTGACCGCCATCGTTGTCGGGACGTACATGTTCGTGGTAGGTTATCTCAGCACACTGTTCCATGTGGGAAATAACCTTGTTATATCAATCCTCGCGGCTGGCTGCATCGCGGTCCTATTTGCACCACTGCGCGACCGCCTGCAGCGCGGGATCAACCGGCTGATGTACGGCGAGCGTGACGATCCCTATGCTGTGCTTTCACGACTGGGCCAGCGGCTCGAAGGCACGCTCGCGCCTGAAGCCGTGCTACCTACCATTGTGGAGACCGTCAAGGAATCACTCAAACTACCTTACACTGCCATCACCCTCAAGCAGGAGGATGCCTTCGTAGTTGTCGCCGCGTCCGGCACACCTGTAAACGAAGCGTTGTCCCTGCCGTTGGTATACCAGAACCAGCCGGTCGGCCAGTTGCTCCTGGGATTACGTGCCCCTGGCGAGAGCTTCTCGTCTGCCGACCGCCGACTGTTGGATGATCTTGCCCGAGAGGCGGGCGTGGCCGTCCACGCGGTGCGTTTGACTATCCATTTGCAGCGAATGACAGATGATTTGCAGCACTCGCGCGAGCACCTGGTTAACACACGAGAGGAAGAGCGTCGGCGTATGAGCCGTGATTTGCACGATGGACTCGGGCCGACTCTTGCCAGCCTGAGTCAACTGATTGACACCGCCCGCGTCCTGGTTGCACGCGACCCGGACGCTGCTGTCACACTGCTAGGCAATGTCAAAGACCAGATCAAGCTGACGATCACAGACATTCGTCGCCTGGTCTATGCATTGCGCCCACCTGTGCTGGATGAACTCGGGCTGGTCTCAGCCATCGGTGAACATATTGGACGATATAACCAGCCAAACGGGCTTCAAGTCTCGATCAACGCGCCGGATCACTTGTCGATGTTGCCTGCCGCCGTGGAAGTCGCGGCCTATCACATCGCCCTGGAGGCGCTGACGAATGTTGCCCGGCATGCGAATGCTCAGACCTGTTGCATCCGCCTGTGGCTTGAAAGCGGGTTGTGCCTGGAAATCACAGATGACGGAGACGGTCTGCTCGCGGACAAACATGCAGGGGTCGGGCTTACCTCGATGCGTGAGCGCGCCGCGGAACTGGGTGGTGAGTTTAAGATTGAACCGGGCACAACGCATGGGACGCGGGTATGGGCTCGGCTCCCTTTGCCAACGGAATAAAGTATGGAACCGATTCACGTGCTTATCGCTGACGATCATTCTCTATACCGCGAAGGGGTACGCAAGATGTTAAGCGTGGCGCAAGACATCGAGATCGTGGGTGAAGCCACGAACGGTGATGAAGCAATTGGCCAGGCCTTGGCCCTCCAACCAGATGTGATTCTGATGGATCTCAAAATGCCGGGAGTCAACGGCATCGAGGCCACGCGGCGCATCTTGCATGCCAGCCCGCGTATCGGGGTGCTGGTCCTCACCATGTTCGAAACCGATGAAACTGTTTTCGCCGCGATGCGAGCCGGCGCACGGGGATATCTGCTTAAGGA
>JAXIPJ010000260.1:0-2372 GCA_045402985.1 Anaerolineales bacterium | reverse complement strand
CCCAGGACAATTCGCCTGGATTAATCGGTTTGAGGCCGAGCACGATAACATACGGGCAGCATTGGAATGGAGCCAGGTTACTGCTGAAGGCGCGAATGCCGGATTACGGCTGGCGGCAACGATGGGATATTTCTGGAGACTGCATGCCTATCACACTGAAGGGCGAATGCGAATCTCAGCCGCACTCGCGCAAAAGGGCGCCCAGGGATCGACAATTGTGCGTGCCCAAGCTCTTCTTCAGGCCAGTATGCTTGCATTCTTTCAAAGCGATTATTCGGCGGCACGCGCATTGGCTGAACAGAGTCTGGCGATCGCGAGGAAACTGGGTGTTGCCGGGCGGTTGGAGGTTGCCAATGCGCTGGAAATGCTGGCCGAAGTGGCGACTGAAATGGGTGAGTATTCTGCTGCTTCTAAATTGTATGAGCAAGCCCTATCCCTATATCGAGAGGTAGGGGATTTGGTTGGTATAGGTGATACGCTCAAGATGCTGGGTTGGGGAGCCATGCGCATCGGTGATTATGAGCAGGCAGAGTCTCGATTAAATGAAGGTCTGATCGTCTGTCGTCAGTCCGGAGATTTGCGCCATATCAGTTCGGCCCTATCGGGTTTGGGGGAGTTGGCTGTACGTCGCGGCCAATATGAACGCGCCAGCGACTTGCTAAGAGAGAGTCTCAATATTAGCGAACATTCAGGAGAGAAGTGGGGAATTGCTATTGCACTCGGCTCATTGGGATGGTTGGCGTTGCGTCAGCATGATTTTGGAGAAATGAGGAAATTGCTGGGCGAAAGCCTGGGTGTGCGTATGGAAACGGGCGACAAAGGCGGTATGGCCTGGTGTTTGGAAAAACTTGCAGAGGCGAACAGCCTGCAATCTCGCTTTCAACAATCCGTGATTATTTTCGGAGCCGCGTCTGCTCTGCGCGCTACTGTGGGATCTGTTATGGATGCTGTAGATCGGCCAGATTACGAGCGTATGATTTCCAGACTTCGAACTGCGCTCGGTAAGGAGGCATTCGAGGCAGCCTGGACCGCAGGGCAGGGAATGAAGTTGGAGCAGGCTATTGAGTATGCTCTTGCTGAACCCGAACCGGCAGAAACTGAGGTTTCGCTAAAGGAAAAATTCGGTGGGTTGACAGAGCGGGAACGTGAAGCAGCTGCATTGATCGCGCAGGGCAAGTCCAACCGCGAGATCGCAAAAGCGATGACCGTTGGTGCGAAAACGGTCGAGACGTATGTCACGCGCATCCTCAACAAACTCGGATTCGATTCGCGCGTGCAAATCGCCACTTGGGCAATTGAGAAGGGTTTAAACAGAAAAGAGTCAGAATGAACCAGGACGAACGTAACGAAAAGATCGAAGAGTACGGACGAGGATTCAATTTGTTTGCCGCCGCGCTGGCCGAAATCCCACGTGAGGCATGGAAGTTCAAGCCCGAGCCCAGTGAGTGGAGCGTCCATGAGACCGTTGTACACATGGCAGATAGCGAATGCATGGGCGCGTTACGCGTCCGCAAATTGATTGCCGAGCCGGGGAGTACATTGATGCCGTATGAAGAGAGCAAATGGGCTGACGCGCTCAACTACCAAAACCAGGACGTGGAAGACGCACTACAGATTTTCAAACTGACGCGGCGAACGACCTATCGCCTGCTCAAGACCTTGCCCGATCAAGTCTTCATGCAGTCAGTGGTGCATCCTGAGATGGTGCATCCTGAGTATGGCAAGTCTTACACATTCGAGAAATGGCTCAATATTTACACGCGTCATATTCCCGAACACATCGAACAGTTGAAGAAAACTTATCAGGCATGGAAAGAACAAAATAAATAATCCGATTTTTCAGCCAAACTAGAAATCCGTTCTCGTTGAGTAGCCGCGATCATAAGACGCGGCGCTTTTGTTGCCAAGAATTGTAGGGGGTGCATTGTAGTGTTTTCCCCGACGACATTCAATGGTATTTCCTATATAGTGTGCACATGTTTGACGCGCGTCATTTTGAAAACCATTTGAATTGAAAGGAGAAACAAACATGGCTCGTTATCTCGTTGAACGTACCTTCCCCGATGGCCTTGCCATCCCCATGACCGATGAAGGCGCGCAAGTGTGCCTGACGGTTGTGGGCAACAACGCCGTTGATGGAGTGACCTGGGTACATTCCTATGTCACACCGGATAAAAAAAAGACCTTTTGCATCTATGATGCTCCTTCGCCCGAAGCCATCCGTACTGCTGCGAAGCGCAACAACCTACCCGTAGATCGCATTACGCAGGTCAGTGTGTTGGATCCGTATTTCTATCAGTAACATTTTCACAAAGTGTCGTTGCAAGTCTTCGAGAAGCAATCTCCTTGTTTAAATCGAGATTACTTCAGAA
>JAXIPJ010000156.1:0-10130 GCA_045402985.1 Anaerolineales bacterium | reverse complement strand
AAAAGAAGGGACTTTTTGTTAGTAGAATGATACACTTCAGCGCGGCAGTGAAACCCGATGTTATCCACGATGACATTATGAACAGGAGATCGAAATGATCGTTGCATTATTCGATAGTGACGGGACACTTTATTCCAACCAGATGGGCCGCGGCATGATGAAATATGAAGAGCTGCACGGAAATAAAGCCGCTGCGCGTTTGTACTTCGCCTCGTTACTTCCGGGTTTTGTTCGGAACAAAATGGGATTAATGAAGCCGGCTGCATTTCAAGAATTACTCCTGTGGGGATTAACAAAATTTATTAAAGGCTTGAAGGTCACAGAATCAGAATCGCGTTTTGAGTGGCTGGTAAAAGAGTTTCTTTTGAAATCCCAACGAACGGATGTGGTGGCACGACTAAAGGATCATAAGTCCAAGGGGCATCTGATCGTGATCGCCTCCGGGTCATTCACACCAGCCCTCGACCTGATCGGCAAACACTTTGGAGTCACTGATCTCATTGGCACGCAGCTGGAAGTGAGCAATGACAAATATACGGGCAGGATGATCCTACCCGTGATCACTGGAAAGGCTAAAGCCGAGAAGATCCGGGAGTTGCTGTCCACGCGCGGCGTGGACGTAGACTGGTCATCCAGTTATGCATATGGCGATTCATTTACAGACCGCGAAATGCTGAGCCTGGTGGGGCACCCTGTGGCGGTCTACCCTGATAAGAAATTATTTGAATTGGCAACGGAGAAGAACTGGGAAATGATCGGAACGCCAAAATAGTAATGGCATGGAGAGAATTTCCAAAACCAAATTCAGATATACACAAGACCCTTGACAAACAAAAAACATAGATTTACAATGCAAACGGTTGCATAACTATGAGCAAAGAAACCGTTCGGACCATCGCTGATATTGCCCGGCTGGCTGGAGTGTCAAAGTCAACAGTCTCCAGGGCTTTAAACGACAGCCCGTTGATCGGCGAAGACACGAAATCCCGCATCCGGGAATTGGCCAAAAAGCACAATTTTCAGATCAACGCACCGGCCCGACGGTTGAGCATGCAGCAAAGCCGCACGATCGCTTTTGTGACCCATGCCTATCACAAGGATTTTTCAGTGGCAGACCTGTTCGGGCTGGAGATCCTGGGCGGCGTTTCGAACGGCCTGGCAAAACAGGGATACGATCTGCTGATCATCCATGTGGACCCGCAAGACACGAAATGGGCACATCAATATTTCGACACCGGCCGCGTGGATGGTTTCATCCTGATGACCTCCACCCGCAAGCAAACCCATGTGAAGGCACTCACCGAAGTCAATGCGCCTTTCATTATCTGGGGTGTTCCACAGCCAAACCAGAAATATTGTTCAGTGACTGGTGATAATTTCGATGGTGGAAAAACAGCCACAGAGCATCTGATCGGCTCAGGCAGGCAGAAAATCGGGTTTATCGGCGGCCCAGTTTATGAGCTGGAGGTACAGCACCGGCTTGAAGGTTATCGTACGGCGCTGCACGCCTCGGGCAGGAGCATTGACCCGGCGCTGATCGAACATGGAGATTTCTCCAACACATCCGGCGCGGAGGCATTGAAGCGCCTGTTGGAAAAGGTGCCGGATATGGACGCGGTCTTCGTCAACAGTGACTTGATGGCGATCGCCGCCATGGACGCCATTCGCGAATCTGGGCGACGCGTGCCGGAGGATATTGCCGTGGTGGGCTATGATGACCTGTCGATCGCGGAACACAGCAACCCGCCGCTGACAACCATCCGGCAGAACATCCCGCTGGCAGGAAAGCTGCTGGCACAAAACCTTATTCAGTATCTGCAAACGGGACTGATGACAAATGTATCCATCCCGGTGGCCTTGGTACTTAGAAAATCTGCTTAAGTTTTCGTCTCTTTTTTTAGGCAGCTATGCAACCGTTTGCATAAAAGAGCCAAACAACCTATATTCGACCTGACCACGAAAGGAAAATAAAATGAACATCCACCCTTCTTTCACTAATGTCCACAGTGCCACAACAAACGAGTTTTCCAGCCTGCGGATGCGCGCTTTGCGCGATCTATTCCTGGCAAAACTGACTGGAAAAGATTCAAAATTAATGAAATTCCATGAACAGGTACAACGCGCAGGTTCCAGCAGAAAATTGCTTGGCGTGCAGGACGTACACGTCGACCAAATCGTTGGCACGCTCAACAGGGACTGTGATTTCGATGAACAGTTCCGACCTCTTGGCAAGCACCTGCTCGAGCGCTGGGTCAAAACATTCATCAGCCTCCAACGCGACGAATGGGCGCCCATTGTGGTGCATAAACTGGGAGAACACTACTTTGTTGAGGATGGACATCACCGCGTCTCTGTGGCGCGCTCGGTTGGGATGGTTTTTATTACGGCCAATGTCTGGGAATATCAACCCCGGCCCGCACAAGCGGAAAGTTGTGGGGCGATGCAGTGCACAGAGAGAGCTTTTTCAAAAACCTATGCAGCTGGGTAAATAACAGCAGGGACGAAAAAGCGGACGAGTTTCCTCGTCCGCTTTTTATATTGTTACAAAACACAACGTGCAAGCTGAATTGAACTAATCGAGGAAAGGCGTCAGCCAATCCAATACGACCGGGATGTCCACGCGGTGATTCAATGAGGTGATACGACCACAGATACGCGCCAAATAACCTAATCGGTAGCCACCAGTATGTACAGCTACTACTGTATCATCAAGACCAGTTGGGTAGATCCCTGAACCTGAGTCGCCTCCACACCCGCCTCCGTGATTGGGTGAGGGGGCATCACCAAGGATCAACCACAGCGGATACTGCGTCCCTACTGAACCATTGCTTGGATTGTAGCGTTGCGTGGATACTTTGCGGATAAAGCTGAAATTGCGCGTATAGGGTCCGCCACCTACTGTGACGCCATCCTGCCCATAGCCCACATCATTGAATCGCTGTTGGGTCTGACCAGTGGTGCCAATTAGTTCATCGACAAGGCCGGGCTCCGGCAAAGAGGCGGGGGTGATCCCTGCAACCGCTTCATCCAGGAAGACTACTCCATAATCGGCTGTGAATGGCCAGGCGTCGCCATCATAATCAGGATGAGTTGCCCAGGAATGCGCCAGGTACCACGTTCCACCGGTCACCTCCCAGGTAGCTGGGTCCACGGCGGCTTCTGAATCAAACGTGACCCAAACCTCGGTAATTCCACTTGTTGGGTCCGCCCAAAAATCTGTGCAATGCCCCGCCGTTAGGACGAGATCTTCGTCGATCAATGTGCCGGAACAAAAAGTGACTCCTGGAACGAGCAGTAACGCTCCAAAGGGATGCCCGTTTCCGTCTGGCTGGCCACCGGTGATGGCGCCTGCAGGAACTGCAACAGTCAAGGCAAGAACAAGCACGGCAATTACGGTGAATACTTTATTACGCATGTTTTCTTTCCTTTCAGGATGGATTGGTTTACGTTCTCAGTACAAGCTCATTATAGATAGCAGGTATTTATTTACAACAGTGCTGTAGAACTGTTTTTGTTTCACCCGTACCTTTCAGCCCCTACTTTGGCACTGTGTTTAGATTATTGCAAATTGGGCATACAAAACAAAAGCAGACGAGTAGACTCGTCCGCTTCTAATATTGTTGGTTCCTGATATCCATTTTCGACTATTACTTAAAAATACTCAACGGCATGTAAGCAGAGACAATAAAGTTTGGAGCATCCACGATCTCGCTGATCTTCAGGTCGGCCGCGGTGCTGCACAAAACATATGCCTGACTGCGCGTAAGGCCGTACGTTTTGACCAACCAATCGATCATATAACGTGCCGCATTCCTGGAGTTCTCCATCAGATCAGGGCCATTTGCAGTAGTGACATGATATCCAGCAGTATCCGCTTTCGCTAGAGGACCGAGAGTCTGGAACTGCAACTCCTGAACTGAAACGTCTTTGCGGACGCTAAATTGCAGAGTAACAGTCATGGGAGATTCGATCCCCGTACCGCATAATTCTCCATTCCCCTGCCCGCTATGACAATCCCCACAGGCAAACAAGGCACCATCCACAAATACAGGAAGCCACATGGTGGTGCCCATCCGCAGATCGCGTACATCCATATTGCCGCCGAATTTACCCGGAGCAATTGTGTCAATACGACCAGGCTCTTGTGGAGCAACACCCATACAGCCACAAAACGGCTCAAACGGCAGGACAATACCCTGCACGCCAAAAATACATTGATCGTCTTCAAGTTTCCAATGATGAATATAGGCAAAGTCAAAATCTTCTTGCAGCAAGCCAAAGTGCTGAAGATGACCACTCCATGCCCAGCCTTTATGTCTGAAGTCCAGAATCTCCACTTGCAATGCGTCACCAGGTTTGGCGCCTTTCACGAACACAGAACCGACAAGCGCATGGATCGGCGCGAAGTCAATGTTCGCGAGCTTCTCATCGTCCCAATCGGGAGTTACCTGGCCGCATGGCTCGGGGCACTCGAATATCACTATATCACCCGGATCGATTTCCAATCGAGGTGTTACAGAATTATCCCAAAAAGGCTGAGTGACAGAACCATCAAGGAAATGTTCGCTCATTACATGTTCTCCTTTTGAATCGGCGGATGTCTATTTTTTCAGCAAGTTCAAGACAAATTGCTCAGTCGGGTTTCCAATTTTCAAATAATTCAGGTATAGGCTAACAAATAATAATAAGACAAGTGTGGCTAAAACAATGTAGTCCCAGGCCTGGAATTTGAGCTGGCGACGATAGGTTCGAGCATCTATATTATAGTCAAAACCGCGCGATAAAATAGCGACAGATATATCCTGCGAACGCTCAAGGGTGGCGATGAAGATGGGGAGCAATAAGGCAGTAAGGACCTGTATTCGGCGGATCAGGTTCTTAGGTTTCACATTATAACCACGTGCTTTTTGCGCATCGGTAATAATCTCGGTCTGCTTGGATAACAGACCCACTGTGGCAAAACCCAATGTCAATGCCATTCCCATTTCCGGGGGAAGTCCGTGACCAGCAATTTTCTGAATGATATAAGCGCTGACCAGAGAGACAAGAAGAACGATCAATGTGCGAATTGCATGCACAAACGGAAGAATCTGAATCTCCTCTGCCCTGGTTAAGTGCGCTATGACGAACAAGATCAGCCCCAGGACCAGCGTGGTGGCAAGTTCCGAACTGAATCTTCGGCTTTGTTCGCGCTTTGTAATCGTCAAAGCCAGGTCGACTGGTGGCGTGGTATACAACATCAAGTGGACTGCTAACACCACACTGAAAAAACGGAAGAAAACAGCCAGCCCCCGAATAAGTCCCTGGACAGTGACCGGGATCCAATTCTTGAAAGGGATTAGATAAAATAGAAAATATGAATCTTCGGATGTAAAGAAAATGATCTGGAACAAGGAGAAGGTTAGAAAAATTACGATCAGGATGCGCAGGTTGGAATTGAGCAATTTACGATCGATGGAACGCGTTCCGATGAAATATAGGGCGGTGAATAACAAGCCCATCAGGATGGGGTCGACTACAACAATTGCCAGAACTGTCATACCAACGAATAATAGTAATTTGGTGCGGGCATCCAACCGATGTAGAAAAGCGTTGCCTCTTTGATATTCAATCGCCATGCGATGACTCTACAAGTTGTTCAAGATAATGCTCCAGTTGCTCGTACTTGATCGTCCATGGTGGAACGCCATGTTTATTCAGTTGCAAAGCGAGCTTCGTAATATCCGGCAACTCAAGCGCATTGGCTTGCATCATCTCCAGATTGGAGATTAACTCCCAGACTGGCCCATCAAATGCAATTTGAGCGCGGTTCATCACCACAGCGCGGTGAGCATAGGCAGCAGCATAGTCGACCCGATGCGTAATCATCAAGACTGTCGTGCCCAGATCATTCAAATTCTTAATAATGTCGAAGATCTCTTTGGTCATCTGTGGATCCTGACCAGTCGTGGGCTCATCAATCACTAAAATCTTCGGGTTCAGCGTGAGCACCGAAGCAAGAGCAAGGCGTTGTTTTTGGCCTTTTCCCAGGTCAAATATCTCAGCATCGATAAAATCAAGCATGTTAACGAGTTCAAGGGCATGGTGAACGCGCTGATCAAATTCAGCAGGATCAATGTTGTGTGCTTTCAGACCAAAGGTCATTTCGTCGCGCACCTTGAAAGAGACGATTTGATGGTTGGGGTTTTGAAAGCAAAAGCCGATCTCCTGCGTCAATTCATGCGTAGGGGTAACTGCCACATCGCGGCCCATCACAATGACCCGGCCCTGCGCGGGCTGCAGCAAACCAATGATATGACGGGCCAGAGTTGTTTTTCCAGAACCATTGCGGCCCAAGATTGCGACCAGCTCGCCTTCGTGGATCGCAAGGTTAACTCCCTTTAAAGCAGCGGCCTGCCCCTTGTAAGCGTAATGAACATTGTGGAATTCAATGATCGGGGGCGAAGAATTTGCGAGTGCAGGGGTCGGTTTCTCGGTGGGATTAATTACCCCCAGGGCTTTGCGGGCATTAAGATCAGCATAGAATATTTCGGCAGAGAAAGTTTTCAGACTAAGACCGAACTTATCGGCGAGGCGAACAATTGCCGGCCGGGTAAAGACGCGGGGAATATCTCCAGCGGCAAGTACATCATCTACAGTCCCATCGCGTACGATCTGCCCACCGTCGATCACCAGCACACGATCTACCAGGGGGAGCACTTCCTCCAGTGAGTGTTCAACGATGACGAGTGTCTTATTGCGTTGCTTTGCCACATCAATGAGCACTTGCAAAACCTGGAGACGCCCAGTTGGGTCGAGATTGGCAAGCGGCTCATCCATAACATAGATTTCAGGGTGCATCGAGTAGGTGGCCGCAATGGCACAGGCTTGTTGTTCACCGCCAGAAAGATTATGTGGTTCCCGATCTTCATAGCCAAGCAAACGCGTGGCAGACAAGGCCTGCATTACTCGTTGATTGATCTCAGCGCGCGGGACACCCAGATTCTCGGGGCCAAATGCGACCTCGTCTGCGACAGAACTGGTCACCAGTTGACTCTCAGGGTCTTGAAATACCATCCCTACCAGAGAAGCGAGACCACCAATGCGCGCCCGCCGCGTATCATAAGAGCGGACAGTGACCTGACCTGTTAATTCGCCTTCATGATAATGAGGTACGAGGCCGTTAATGCAACTGCAAAATGTAGTTTTGCCACTGCCCGCCGGACCAGTGACAAGCACTATTTCTCCGGGGGGTATCTTTATATTGATCCGGCGCAAAACATCGTTTTCAGCACCTGCATAACGAAATGAAACGTCCTCAAATTCGATATCGTATTCCATGAGCACTCAGGCTGAAAATATAATCCAAGTCGCAACAAAACAGTTGCGACTTGGTTACCTTGGACTATATTTAGGGTGAAAACTAAGTTGAGACTACCACAGCGGACGTCGGTAGCGTTCAGGAAGAGCGGCCATAATAATGGTCGTGACTGTAGTGGTGAAGATCATTTCAGGGATTACTGAGGCTTCGAGCACACCGAGGAAGCCAAAGAAGGTACCGTTCGCAGGATCGGGATAGAACAACATGATGCCTGTTACAAACAGCGGGACAACTATCAGCACGTAATAACCGATTACCTGCAAGACCCACAAAACGAGTGATTGAACTTTGTTCCTATTAGAGCGCCAGCTCAGGTTCTTATACACCAACCCGTTGTAAATACCACCGACGATATGAGCAAGCAAACTAGCCAACGGAATGCCAGGCTCGGCGATGCCCGCCAGAATTCCGATCACGATCCCGCCAATCGGACCAGTCAAGGAAGCGCCGATAGTGGTGAAGACTTCCCGCGGATCGGTGACCACCGGTGTGCCAGGAATTGGAATGGTGAGACCCGCCAGTACAACGGCCAGCGCCGCGCCGCCAAAAGCAGCAGCGACACCAACCTGGCGTGCTGAAAGAAGCGGACGGCGTTCACTTTCAATTTTAGAACTTATGGACATTTCGGCCTCCTCTTGAATAGGTTTTGCTTGAAAAAAACAACCCTGACTGGACAAAGAAGATACGATTTGGAAGGCTCTGAACCTTAAAGGCTTTAGCAGTCGGTAAACATCATCACAGACGCTGCTAAGTTATATGGGTAATTTTTGCTGCGCCAGCAACAAGAAGCGCCTCACTTATATGAATTTTCGATTAAGTATTCTGTTGTAATTAGCACTTTTGTCCCATGTGTTAAGTCTTGACGTTCAATTTAGGTAGTGTTATGAATTATGGAAGTATTCCATAATTCTTTTCTTGCTAGTGGGGGAACCAAGTTGAAGTTCGCTGCCCTTACCTTTCACTTTCTAACAGGTTTAGACAGGATGTCTTCCCATTGGCTTTGGATGCCACAGGTGTCTTAAGTATTATGCCGCGGAAAATTTTCTGCCTGAACAAAACCTTGGAGGTTTAATATTATGAATGAACCACTTGACACACCCAGACGACCCCTTAACGCGAGCCTTGGTATGATCGTCGCGCTGACCGTGATCGCTGCCCTGCTGATCGTCATTGTAGTGCGTGCCTTTCAAACCGCGCGTCAAAATGAAGCAGGTGCGCTGATACGCGTGCCCGCGGACTATGCAACCATCCAGGCTGCCATTGACGCCGCAGAACCCGGCGATGTGATCCAGGTAAGTGCGGGAGTCTACGCTGAAAACCTGATCCTCAACAAGCCAGTCTCGTTGGTGGCTGAGGCGTTCGACCAGATCAACCCGGTGAACAATCAGACCATCATTGACGGCGGAGGTGGCGCCGCGGTCATCCTCATTCCAGTGGATCTGACGCAGATGCCAGTGGTGCGCGGCTTTGTGATCCAAAATGGCGTGGATGGAATTCAAGCCTCATCCGCCTTCATTGCGGAATCCAACTATTTGCATACCGCCACCAACCTGATCTCGTACCAAAAAGGTGGCGGCGGATTCAATCGTAGTAATGTCTATTTCAATGCAAGTGACAATGCCATCCGCCTAGATAATGTGGACAGACCCATTCTGATCGAGAACAACCGCATTATGTACAGCGGCGATGATGGCATCGAGATCAGCCTGCAAAATACCACTATCCCGCCTGCGCTGATCGAGATCGATATTTGGAATAATATGATCCTTGGCAACAGGGAGGACGGGATCCAATTTGTGGATCATGCGGGTGATCCGCAGGATACCAACCGTCGCTTCGTAATCGCGGGCAACCTGATCGCCAACAGCAAAAAGGCAGGCATCGGACTGATGCCCAACGCCAACACTTTAGAAGATTATTCTGGCGCCGATACCGTGGAAGCCGTGCGCGTCTTTAACAATACTTTTTATGGCAACGATTTCGGCATCTCAGGCGGTGACAATCTCGTTGCCTTCAACAATATCATTGCCAATTCGCTCAATGTTGGAACCTGGAAGGTACAGGGTCCGGCTGGAGCCAACTCGGTCGTAGCGTATACCTTGTTCCACAACAGCCGCCTCGACGCCGACCAGACCACGATCGGCACAGGCATCATCACAGGGTTGGATCCACTCTTCGTGGCAGCGCCCAATCCGGGTCCAGATGGAGCGTGGGAGACCGTAGACGATGACTTCAGCGGCCTCGTACTCCAATCCGCATCCCCCGCAATTGATAAAGGCGTCTTCCAATTTGTTGCCAGTAATGGCGAGCCCGTTCCGCCAAATCCGATCACCGGATTTACAGGCTCTGGGCCGGATCTTGGATGGAGGGAGTTTGGCGCACCGATATTTTCGACGCCCACCCCCACACCCGTGACCTCGTCCACGCCTGCACCCACTGCGACATTTGTCACATTAACGCCAGCGCCGAGCATCACCTCCACGCTGACCGTGTCACCAACGGCAGCAGTCGCCACCGCAACACCTGTGACGCCAACCAACACAGTTGCAGTGGCATCGCCAACCGTGGCAGCCGCCTCACCCACCGCGACAATTACTGCGACCGTGGCCGCACCAGTGACCATTCAAAGTGTGACGCCAAACACCGCTCTGGCAAATACGACCGTGGTTCTAACCGTTATCGGTTCCGGTTTTCAGACCGGAGCAGGTGTGAGTTTTGAAGGTGGGCAAGGCCTGCCGCAGGAAGTTGTTGCTGTACAGGTGGTCAACCC
>JAXIPJ010000062.1:0-5227 GCA_045402985.1 Anaerolineales bacterium | reverse complement strand
TCAAGCATTATAATTCGAGCGACCCAATTCAAGAGGAGTGAGAATGAAAATTTTGCCTGAGATGGCTTTGACGTACGACGATGTTTTGCTCGTGCCGCAATATTCTGATGTGGATTCGCGGCGCCTGCTTTCGACGAAGAGCTACCTGACGAAAAAGATCGCGTTGCAGATGCCGATCGTCTCGGCGAATATGGATGTGGTGACCGAAAGTGAGATGGCGATCACGATGGCGCGTGAGGGTGGAATCGGAATGATCCACAGATTCATGACGATTGCAGAACAGGCGCGACAGATTGGGCGTGTGAAGAAAGCCGAATCGTTCATTGTAGATAAACCGCTTACGATGACAGATGCACATACTATCGGCGATGTGAAGCGTGTGGTGAATGAAACTGGCACAGGTGGAATTTTGATTTTGGATAAACATGAAAAACTGATTGGTATTGTTTCAACACGCGACCTATTATTTGAAGACGATGAGGACAAGCTGGTGACTGAGATCATGTCCCGCAATGTGCATAGTGCCTCGCCGGATACAACGTTGAAGGATGCGGAACGATTGCTGCATGAATTTCGAGTTGAGAAATTGCCACTAGTGGATAAAGACGGGAAGGTGGCTGGGTTGGTGACGTTGAAAGACATTATGAAGATCACACAATTCCCGAAAGCCACGAAAGACGCGCGTGGGCGACTGGCAGTCGGCGCAGCCGTGGGTGTGCGTGACGTGGAAATGCGCCGCGTCGAATCTGCGCTGGAGGCAGGTGCTGATTGTGTGGTTGTAGATATTGCTCATGGCGACTCGCACCTTGAGATCGAGATGATCAAAAATATACGTAGTCATTTTCCTGATGCACAGATCGTTGGAGGAAATGTCGCGACCGCCGATGGAACGAAGCGATTGATCGACGCGGGCGTGGATGCGGTAAAGGTGGGCGTGGGGCCGGGGTCAATTTGTATTACACGGAATGTGGCAGGTTCGGGTGTTCCGCAATTGACGGCGGTCATCGAATGTGCGAAAGCTGCCGCGCCCTATGGGATTCCCATCATCGCGGATGGGGGCATTCGTCAGCCTGGTGATCTGGTGAAAGCGATCGCGGCAGGCGCGCAGACGGTGATGATCGGGTCCATGCTGGCGGGTACAGATGAGAGCCCTGGCATGTTGATGACTCGCCGGGGTCATCGCTATAAAGCTTCGCGTGGTATGGCTTCCCTCGAAGCAAATATTAACCGTAACAGGCGTGAAGGTAATGACTTGACGCAGGAGGAAATTGAAGACTATGTGGCAGAAGGTGTGGAAGCTGCAGTGCCATATCGCGGTAAGGCGCGCGAGGTGTTGAATCAATTGGTGGGTGGTTTACAATCGGGCATGAGTTATAGCGGCGTCCATTCGGTGGAAGAGTTGCAGCAGAAAGCGGTTTTTGTGAAGATGACTGGCGCGGGCCTGAAGGAGTCTGGTCCGCATGATGTGGAAGTGATTGGGTAGTGCGTGAGATGAGTAGACTCTTGTCTACCTGTTTACTTATCTACTTTTACTTGGAGAGAACATGACAAAACAAAATACAGCAAGCTGGGTTGCGAAAGACAAAAAGCAATTACATCCTGTCTATCATCCAAAGTTGCATGCCAATCCTTTGGTAATTGAGCGCGGCGAAGGTGTATGGCTTTATACGACCGATGGACAAAAAATTTTGGATGGCATGGCGGGGCTGTGGAATGTTAACGTGGGCTATGGGCGGGAGGAACTTGCAAAAGCGGCGTATGACCAAATGAAAGATCTGGCGTTCACGTCCAATTTTTCAGGTATGACCAATCTTCCGTCCATTAAATTAGCGGATAAACTTGCAGGCTTTGCATATGAAGGTTTGAACACGACTTTCTTCACGTCCGGCGGTTCAGAGGCAAACGACTCCGCGTTCAAGACCGCGCGTTATTATTGGAAGCGAAAAGGAAAGCTGGGCAAATACAAGGTCATCGCTCGCAAAGGCGCCTATCATGGAGTCACACTTGCGGCGACATTTGCCACGGGGCTTGAAAAATATCAGACCATGTTCGGCCCCGCGATGGATGGATTTGTTCACATTCCCGCGCCGAATCCTTATCGCTTTGAGGGCGAGCTGCAGGCTGGCGAAACAATTGGTGAGGCCGCCGCGCGCGCTTTGGAAAAAGCAATCCTGCGCGAAGGTGCTGATACCATCGCGGCATTCATTGCCGAGCCAGTGATGAGCGTGGGCGGAGTGATCGTCCCGCCCGATGATTATTTCCCGTTGGTGCGCACGATCTGCGATAAATACGAAGTGTTATTCATTGCGGATGAAGTTATCACGGGCTTTGGCCGCACAGGTGAGTGGTTTGCGCTCAAGCATTGGAATGTGAAGCCGGATATCCTTTCGTTCGCCAAAGCCATCACCAGTGGATACGCCCAATTAGGCGGAATCCAGCTCTCGGACGAGATCCGCGAGACGATGGAGTCGGCTGCCGAGTCTGAAGCGTATATGCATGGGTATACCTATTCAGGTCATGCCATGGCTTGCGCCGTGGGTAATAAAAACCTGGAGTTGATGGAAAAGGAAAATTATCCTGAACGTGCCAGGGAACTAGGCAAACGCTTAATTGAAGGATTGAAAACTTTATCTGAATTTTCATTCGTTGGTGATGTACGTGGATTAGGTCTGCTCTGCGGTGTGGAAATTGTCTCAGATAAAGAGACCAAAACTGCGGATGCTGCGCTGGCTATGAAAATCTTCAAAGCCGCGCAGGACCGTGGACTTCGCACGCGGCCAGTTGGAAATACGCTGGCGTTCTCGCCTCCGCTTTCAATAAATGAAGAAGAAGTGGATGAGATCGTGAAAAGACTCGGTGCGGCAATGGATGGGGTAGCGTAATCGTAAATCCTTATGTCTGTCTATCTCCACGATATTCCTCTCTCTCAAGCTCACTCCCGATTGCGAGAAGCATTGCAAAACGCGAATCTTTGGCGCGTGCTGGGGCTGGAATCGATTCCTCTCGACGAAAATGCTTTGGGGCGCGTCACTGCTCAGGCGGTTTGGGCGAAGATATCATCGCCGCATTATCATTCCTCAGCCATGGATGGATTCGCGCTAAGAGCGGACGATACGAATGGCGCGCAGCCATCGTCGCCGCTCCAGTTATTGGTACTTGGTAATTTGCAGGTACAGGCGCAGTATGTGGATACAGGTGACCCTTTGCCTGATTGGGCAAATGCTGTCATCCCGATCGAGAATGTTGAATCTCTGGATGAGAACGGACAGCTTACGAAGGATATCCGTGCGCCGAAGTCTATTCGAATCCGCGCTTCGGTGGCACCATGGAGTCACGTCCGCCCGTTGGGTGAGGATATTGTTGCAACTCAATTAGTTTTGCCTGCAGGGCATATATTGAGACCGGTGGATCTGGGTGCAGTGGCTGCGTCTGGCCATCAGGAAATCAAAGTGGCACGCAAACCAAAGGTAGCTATTCTCCCAACTGGGAGCGAACTGGTGCCAATCGGAAGCAGTTTGAAGGTGGGAGATATTCTCGAATACAACTCACTTGTCCTTGCCGCGCAGATTAAGGCCATGGGTGGAGAGCCGACTCGCTTTCCCATTATTAAAGATGATCTTGATTCGATTTGTGAGTTCGTCCGGGAAGCGGCGCGTGAGCATGAACTTGTCCTATTAAATGCAGGCTCCTCTGCTGGTGCAGAAGATTTTTCTGCGAGGGTGGTGGAGAGACTTGGAACACTTCTTGTTCACGGTGTCGCGGTTCGCCCAGGTCATCCAGTTATTCTTGGTCTTATCAATCGGCAACCCCAAATCGAAAATCGTAAATCGAACGCTCCTCGCAATGATATGATTCCCATCATCGGCGTTCCCGGCTATCCTGTCTCGGCGGCATTGACCATCGATATTTTCGTCGAGCCACTCATTGCAAAATGGATTGGACGCAGACCGAAAGAATTGCCAACTGAAACTGCGACCATCACACGTAAACTAGTCTCGCCTGCCGGGGATGACGATTACGTGAGAGTCGTCCTCGGCAAAGTAGGAGATAAACTTCTCGCCGCGCCCCTTGCGCGCGGGGCAGGTGTGATCACCTCTTTAGTGCAGGCAGATGGGCTGGCTCTCATTCCAAGTGGTACCCAGGGAATTGGAGCCGGTGAAAAGATACAGGTCCAGTTATATCGAAGCAGATCTGAAATTGAAAAAACGATACTTGCCATTGGTTCGCATGATCTCACATTGGATCTGATGGCACAATTTTTGGCAGAACATGATAGAAGGTTGGCCTCTGCCAACGTCGGTTCGCAAGGCGGGCTGATCGCTTTGCGGCGCGCTGAGGCGCATCTTGCAGGCTCGCATCTGCTCGACGTTGAAACTGGCGAATATAATATTTCATATATCCGTCAATATATGCCAAATATTCCTGTGAAAGTTATCGCGTTGGTGGGGCGCGAACAGGGGCTGATCTTAAGGCGCGGAAACCCAAGGGGAATCAAAAGCCTGGAAGACCTCACACGCCCCAATGTCCAATTTGTGAACCGACAGCGCGGCGCCGGTACGCGCGTCCTGCTTGATTATCATCTGAAAAAAATTGCCGTCCATCCAAATTCCATTGTCGGCTATTCTCAGGAAGAGTATACTCATCTTGGCATAGCAGCCGCAGTTGCCTCGGGACGCGCGGATTGTGGGCTGGGAATTGCCGCCGCCGCACAAGCATTGGATTTGGATTTCATCCCACTTTTTAATGAGCGCTACGATCTCGTAATCCCAAAAGCACATGCTGGAAGTGACCTGCTTGCGCCTCTCTTCGGACTTTTGGCGGATTCCGATTTCCGAAAAGCTGTTTCTCAACGGACAGGCTATGACGTGTCGGTGATGGGCACAAACATTTTGGAGGATTAAATGCCTGAAGCGCTAATCATTGATGACAACCGCACAACAGCAGATGCTCTTCGTCAGATGCTGGCTGTGTTGGGATTTAAAGCGCGCGTGGCTTATGGGTCCGGTGCAGGCATGGCTATATTAGGTAGTGGTTTCATACCCAGGTTTGTATGCCTGGATATTAACATGCCAGGCGTGGATGGGACTGAGGTGCTTGCATATCTGCGCCGCGAACCACGTTTGATACCGGTGCCGGTATTCATGATCACATCTGATGACCAGCCCGAGACGCGCAAAAAGGTGATGAAGCTGGGTGCCACGGCGATGATCCTTAAGCCCGCCACGAT
>JAXIPJ010000456.1:0-16669 GCA_045402985.1 Anaerolineales bacterium | reverse complement strand
TTGTACAAAAGATTTGATATTGTTCATGACAACCTCCAAACGATTAGAATGGGGAAAGTAGTAACGCTTCAACATGGTACTGTGGATAAAGTCATGTCTGACAGTGCTGGAGGTCATAATGCAGGTCATAAACAAAATCGTAACTCTGTCAAAACACAGCCGAGTCCACGGCGGAGGCGAGTCAGCGATGTGAGCGAGTGGAATGTGGTGAAGGTTCTGAGATAAGCAAGCAGACCTCGCAATTGCGAGGTCTGCTTGCTCTAAATCTTTTTGATCTCCATGACCATCCGTTATTTGTCCACCAGTTTGATTGCTACTTCGATTTTCCATTTTGACTTGCGGGGTTCCACTTTGGGATCTGTCAGATACGTTTCATAGCGACCCCTGAAATTATCGCCCTGTTCGGTATCCCAGCGATCGAAGTCCATATCTTGAGCACGTACCCATTCGATCAAGGCTCTGTTCGCTGAGATGCCGCCTCCTGAGTAAATAAGACTTGCATACCGTCCCGCCGGAAGCATATCAGCTTTGATGTCGCCGTCATCGGGCAATGCTTTATTGACGGGCACACCGAATGAGATGTCCATGAACCCACGCATATCGATCACATGAAAGCGCAAAAAGGGTGGGCCTGAAGGTTTGATATCCTTCTTATTGACCCAGGCGTTTAGCTCGTTACTGATCCTGTCGATCACTTTGGACATACCTTTGAATGGTGCAATGGTTCGAATGCCCATGTAGACTTGTTTGGGTCGCGTATCTATTTTGGGTTTGCCGATGGTTGTCATTTGTGCTCCTTAGCCGATAAACAATATTAGGCGATTTTCTATTCGAAAGGTGGCTTACGCTTGTGCACCGCACAAAGTGGGTTATTTGAACAGCCACACAATTTCCCACTTCGCATCAGGACCTGGTGCTGTGTACCAGATCTCGCGCGGCGGTTGGGTCGTTTCGAAGCCATTCTTTTGTATCCAGTCCGCGGCGGCATCATAGGCGCCGAGCAGTTCGGGGTAATGACATTGTCCGCCAGTAATGACAACGCACGCGGCCTTCCCACCATCGAGTTGTTTCACTTCGACATTATCTCGGCCTTCAACCTTTCCATCCACAGCCAGGCAGGTTTCCACGGGACCATCCTCCTGCTCATTGACGGGGCCATGATAGATGCCGAACGGTGCATCTGACGGGCGCGCGCCATAATCATTGACCAGTGAAAATAACGCGCCGATATCATGATCGATCTGTTTGCTCAACCCATCCACTTTGTGATGGCGGGTGATGCTGATAATTTGTTGTGTGGGAATATCCCTTACAGTCACTTCGAGACTCATTTTATTTGCCTCCGGTTTTAATTGTTGGGTGAATTGACGAGCCAGGGCTTTGATCTGCTCAAGCTGTCTCTCACGCAGTTCCAAATGCTGATGCACCAGCAATTCAGCCTGCGCCTGGGAGACCGGCAATACCGCAAGCACCCTCCGGATGGTGGCAAGCGGCATATCCATATCGCGCATGTTCCGGATCATGCGCGCGCTTGGGAGTTGGTCAATGCCATAGTAACGGTAACCAGACTGGGGGTCGATGTGAAGCGGCTGTAAAATCCCCAATTCATTGTACAGCCGCAAAGCCTTGATCGAGAGACGGGTCAGGCTGGCAAACGTTCCAATGGAGAGCAGATCCTTTGGCTGGTTCATGTCGTCAGTATACAATCTCCCCAAGGGGTAGAGTCAAGAGGCAAAACATTTTGGCAGGAAAATAATAACGACATCCGAAGTTTTAACAGCAGACTTCGGATGCCTGTAATAGCCTCATCCTGTTCAGAAGAGACTTGAAACGTTTTTTCTTTTGGTCAGGACTGTGAAATTTCTTTGACCACTTCAGCAGTTTTTTCCGGCTCATCGACTCGTGTCGCGACATCTGCCTGGGAGATGATCCCCACGAGCCGATCGTGAGCATCTAGAACAGGAATGCGGCGCAGTTGATATTGAGCCATTGCCTGCATGGCACTTTGCACATCATCGTCCGCGCGGCAGGTGATGATCTTCTTTGTCATTACTTCTTCCACTCGTGTGTTTTGTGGATCGCGCCCTTCGCTAACCACCTTGATGGCCAGGTCACGGTCGGTGACGATGCCAACCAGCCTTTTGCCCTGGTTGCTATCATCGACAATAAGAACCGGACCAATATCCTCTTTTTTCATCAACTGCGCTACATCAGATACCATGTCATCTGGCGAACTATAGACCAGATCTTTTGTCATTACATCACTATTTTTCATATTCATAAGATTCTCCTTGCTAAGTTTTCAAAATTTGATTTGTGATACGGATCGTTATCGGTAGGATCTGGTGGACGGCAATGCCCTTCTGCCTCCGCCGAGCAGAAAAGTGAGGATGACCCCCGCAAAGAACCCGCCGATATGCGCCATATAAGCCACACCACCTTCAGACTGTGAAGCTGCAGTAAACGTGCCAATGCCGCTGAAGATCTGCAGGACGATCCAAAAGCCGATCACAATCAGCGCAGACATTCGGGTCACCACGCGTCCCACCAATACATTCACACCAGCGCCCGGGAACATCATAATATATGCACCCAGCACACCTGCAATCGCTCCAGATGCTCCCAGGTTCGGAATGCTCGATCCCTGGCTAACGGCTAATTGGGCGAAAGTCGCGCCGAGTCCACATAGGATGTAGAAGACAGTAAACAACCCATGCCCAAAGCGATCTTCTACATTGTCGCCGAAGATCCACAGGTAGAGCATATTTCCCAGGAGGTGTACCCAACCTGCATGCATGAACATGGATGTGAAAAGCGTTGGGAGCTCTCCAGCAGGATCTGCAAGGAAACGGGTGGGAACGAAGGCCCAGCGTTCGATAAAAGCATCTCCGTTGTTGAGTTCCAAAAGAAAAACCAGCACGTTCAGGGCAATCAGAACGTATGTAACTAACGGAGTAATCCGCCGAGCACTATTGTCATCACCAATCGGCATCATAAGATTTTTCTCCTCTCTTGGTTAATCTGAAATCTTTGATTTGAAATAAAATAAGCGAGTGGATTACAAGAGATAATTATGTTGTTGACCTGAAACGCTGTCAATACGGGCTTGCCCTACCTTTTTTGGGATGCACCTACGCTTCTCCCGCCGACGACGCCTGCTTCCGTTTCTGTTACATTCGCTGCCCTGCAAATAAAAAAACATCCGAAGTCCGCAGAAGTGGACTTCGGATGTTTTGCTTCAACAGGATATTTTCTTATTTTGTACTGGCAACTGTCAGTAACACACCGTTTTGAGAGGGGTCCTGTAAGAGCAAGCCATCTTCTGTTTGATTGGCAGGAACTCCCGCGTTGTCCAGGCGTGCGATCACTTCATCCAATGCCTTTTGATCTGGCAGCTCTACTGTGAAGTGACGCAGTCCCAGCGCATCTGCCGGCGGAGGCAGCGCGCCCTCTCCCTGCCAGGTATTGAGCCCAATGTGGTGGTGATACCCGCCCGCCGAGACGAATCCCATGCGGAAGTTTTTCGCGTTGCCCATAATGTCGAAGCCAATCACGCCGTGATAAAAATCCAATGCTTCATCCACATCGCGGACATGCAAATGGACATGCCCAATCCGTGTTTCTGTTGGGATGGGTACGTCAATGCGATCATCCTCTTTGAGATGACTCAACAGTGCGTCTACATCCAATGGCTCGCGCCCGTCACTCCATGAGCCGTCTGCGCGGCGCGTTTCAAATGTTCCATTTTTCATCGTCCAGGTGCCGTCTTCTGGAGACTCGGTGTATAGCTCAATTCCGTTGCCTTCCATATCATCGAGATATGTTGTCTTGGTCATGATATGGTCGGTGGGGGAGTTTGGATACTTCAGGACGAATAGACGCGCGATTTCACGCGCCAGCTCGCGACGGTCCGGGAAAAGTACCGCAAAGTGATACAGTCCGGTTACGCGTTGGTAACGCTTATAGTCCGATTGCTCCACCAGTTGAAGCAGATCCGCACTACCTCCACCCAGACCGGCTTTATTTCCGTCGCGCCAGTGCAGGTGAAAACCGAGCACCTGCTGATAGAACGCCAGCTGGTTCTCAAGGTTTGCAACATTCAAAGAAACATACCCAATTTTGGTATTAGGGTGTATGGAAAATTCTGTTTTATCTACTGTTTGTGTTTGATCCATTTCTCTTCTCTTTCTACCGCTTATCTCATTAATAATTAAACTCTTGAATGCTATATGTAGATCAAATTCCAATTTTAGGCATAATTATTTATGCGGCACTTTGTAAAGGCCTAGCAATCTCTAAGAACTAGACAACGTCAGGCTATCTTTACTTTCTATAGAATCCTGATTCCCGTTCACAAAGCTTAGGTTCGCCCTGCAGTAACCTGTGCCCGAACAGCCGGCACTACTTCTTCAGCGAACCTTTGGAGTTGACCTTCACCTTCTCCCCAAAAGATAAAGGTATCGAAGTTGTATGTGACGGCGAGATTTGTCAGCTCTTCGGCCCATTGGTTCACAGGCCCCTGCAACATGCCGTTCGACGCGCCATCTGTGATCACCCCATTCACGTTGAGTATCCGGCGAATGCTGGCGGGGTCACGACCTGCCTCCGCGGCCGCGTCATCGAGCCGCTTGGCCATCTCGGCAATCTTCGTCAGGTCTCCGCGGAAAGAAGGCACCCAGCCATCCGCTACTTTCCCCGCCAACTTGAGGGCATGCGGACCCGTGACTCCGAGCCAGATCCCGATGGGGTGGGCGGGCACCGGTCCCGATTGCGCTCCGCGCAATTGGTAATGCTGACCTTCGAAGCGAAGATTGCGGTCGCCGCTCCATACCTTACGGATCACCTCTATTGCCTCCGCCAGGGCAGCGAGCGCCGCGCTGGGGATGCGTCGAGGACCTCCATATGCCTCAATGGCGTCCCAGAATCCTCCGGCGCCAATTCCCAACTCAAAGCGACCACCGCTAAGGACATCAAGGCTGGCTGCGGCTTTCGCCAAAACTGCAGGTGGTCTCAGCGGCAGGTTTGCCACGTCGGGGAAGAGTCCGATCCGGGATGTGACAGCGGCGATCATGCTCAGCAAAGTCCAGGTGTCAACAAACCGTCGCTGATACGGATGATCCTGAACGGCGACATAATCTAGTCCGAGTTGCTCGACCTCCTGGGCAACCAAGAGCAAGGGAGTATCCGCATTCGGGATGAGGAAGTACCCGAACTTTATGGCGCGGCCGTAGTCGGGCATCATGCACCTCCTTGCAGCTCCATGGCGATGAGCATTACCATTGTTTTGCCTTGCTTGTCCATATTTTATTTGACTTTACAAGAGTAGGAGTTAGGTCTAGAAGCCCAACTCTTCCTTGACGATGATCATGGTAATGCGGTTCGGGCGGAGCGTGGATTCTGCTTGAGAGCAGTATAAACTCGAAGCGAGAAAAATGTCCATAAATCGCGAAGAATCCCCGCCGTCCGCTGCACGCTTTGTTAGGTGGCGATCTAAGCACGCCGAACTTGATCACTTTTTCGCAGACTATACGTTTATCAATGCCCTTTATTCATCGCCAAGCGCCTTCTTGGCTAAGCGTTCAGATGTCTCGATAATCTTTTGTAGATTCCCCCCTTGTGTTAAAGAGCGGCTGGCATGGATTGGATCACCATGACGATTGAACATGGCACCAGAGTATTTCTCAATATCTGGCGAGACCAGCAAAGGCACGATCTTCTCGCTATATTCTTCTGCATTTTGGAACAATGCTCCGATGAGCCATTCAATTAGCGTTTGGGCAAAAGAGCCCGCCCCCAGCACACCTGCGCGAATGTTCGATTTGATGGTACCTGGGTTCAATCCGTAAAAGTTCACTTGAGCATAGCGACTTATGCCGTCGAGCACCAACGCTTCGTTGCCGATAACGGTATTGAAATGAGCAATCATTGAACTGTAATGTTCTTCCGAGTTGAAATCATCCAGATTGCCATTTGGGTCTATTCCGGGAGCAGCCATGATAAAGACTCTCGGTTTGAGATTCGCTACCGCGCGTTTCTTACCTAACCGTTCTGCCACTTCGCGGACAATGACAAAGCGACTCAAATAACTCACTGCAAGGTCAATCTCGATTCCTTCGGGACTCTCCATGCGTTGCTTACCTGCAAAGATACCCGTGGTTAATATTAGGGTATCGAGAGTTTCGGCAGGCAGTTCCTGCGCCACACGACGCGCCTGTTTCATTTGCGCGAGATCGGCTTGTATAAAGTGGAGGCGTGGTATGCCATCATCGCGAAAGGTTCGCCCGACGACTGTAACTTCTGCGCCCTTCGCAGCAAGTGTATGGGCGAGTGCTCGACCAATACCATCTGTTCCTCCGATGATGGCAATTTTTTTGCCGTTAAGTGCGTCTTGAGGAAGTAGCACTCTTTGCCACTGAAAATCATTACGACGAGATCCACTAAACCTTTGCATTTGACATACTCCTGGCAAGATTTTGAGATAAGGCTGATTTGTCTCTGTCTAACTAGTTCTAATCCCTTAAAATATTTTTTAATTTCTTTTTAGAACCCCACTTCTTCTTTCACAATGATCATTGTGATGCGGTTCTGTCGGATCTCGCGGTTGATGATCAATACTTTGTTCACGCCAGTGCTCATCTTATAGAGCTCCTGCATATGCACTTCTTCCAGAGGATAAGAATACTCTTCAATCCGTCTCAAACCTTCGTTCATGTCCTTGACGATCTTCTGTGCGCCAACCACCCAGATAACCTTGCCTGCACCTGAAGCATATGGCCCAAGCTGACTGCCAGTATTTGATGCAATCAGCACGTGCCCATCCTCCGTCACCGCATGGACACTACCAGCCGCATAATCAGGAGCGCCGACCAACTTGCGGATCTCCCGCCCCTGAGTCTCGCGATTCATCGCGAACATCTTGGGCCGCAGCGCATCAAAACGCCCGGATTGATCGACCTCATCTCTGATCCCCAATTTTTCCAACGTGACTGAAGCGCCAAGGAAGACTTCCGCTCCATCAGGAATCAGTTCAAAGAATAAACGCTTTGCCTCAGCTCCGTTCTCGGCAATCAGTGTATGGATATTATTGGCCTCAAGCGCACTGGCCGTACGTTCGATCTGTTCGTCTGTTGCCAATTCGGCAAATTCCATGTTGGCAGTTAAAGTTATATCTTTTAGCATCTGAAATGACTCTCCTTTATTTATGGTTTACAACCAAATCGGTTTTTTGAATTCCTACCCAAACAGCGCCCAGCGTCCAAAGACAACGAACACCGCAAGCGCGAGCAAAACCACGTTGATAGGGATCACGTTGTATTCCTTCTTAGGCAGGTGTTCTGTGAAGATCGCCAGCAATTGGATAATGATCAAACCGATGGCGGCCAGCGGAGTCAGCCATGGCAGGATACCCGTTACCAGCGGAAGGATAAGCCCCAGTGCGCCGAGCAGTTCCGAGGTCCCAACGAAGCGAACGAATTCGTCTGAGCGCTCCTTTGCCCAGGGCATTTGTTCCTTTGCCTTGGCGGTCTGGAATGTTTTTAACACGCCAGCCATTAGATACATGACCGCCAGCAACCCCTGTGCAATCCATAATGCGATATTCATCTTGACGCTCCTTATGAGTTATGTTATTATACGATTGTCGCTTAAACAACAGATGTTGGCTAATTTACCCTCCTTACCTTTTTAGGTCAACCATCAAAAACCCGAATCTGTTGGATAAGCAACACTGGAGCAAAAATGTTGCGCACTGAAAAAAATGACCCCCGCTTCAAACGGACCCGAAGCTTGATCCTGCAAGCCTTTATGGAACTCCTTCCTGAAAAAGGATTCCAGGCTGTCTCCGTACAGGACATTACCGAAAAGGCTGGCATAAACCGCGCCACGTTCTATGCGCATTTCCCCGATAAATATGCTCTGCTTGATCACAGCATCCAACAGGGATTTCGACAGGAAATCGAAAAGCGTATGCTCGATGCCTGTCATTACAGCGATGAGAATTTGAAATCTCTTATCATTACGGTTTGTGAATTCGTCTCAAATGCGAATTCGCATTGCGCGCCATCTCAGCCGCAGTTCGAGTCTCTAGTGGAGGCCCAGGTTAAAAATCAATTGCAGGGATTATTAGAAGTTTGGCTGGAAAAGGAAGGTTCAACCATCGATTCCAAAACAGCTGCCACTGCCGCGAGTTGGGCGATCTACGGATTGGTCTTGCAATGGACACATGACAAGAATAAAAAGAAACTCTCTGCAGAAAAATTCGCGGATCAAGTTCTTCCACTAATCGCTGTCAATTTAAGGCTGGCACAGCCTGCGTGAAAATAAAACAGCCGAAGTCTTTAGCTCAAACTTGGAAGTTGTAAGCCTTTGGAAAAGAAAGCCTTAACGCGAAAGGCCCTCACCCTGCCCTCTCCCAGTGGGAGAGGGGAAACCGTCCCGACAAAAAGGTCATTAGAATTGGAGTGAGGTGGTTTTGATATCCAGGTGGCAACTTAAGTTAATCACTTTTCCAAAATCACCAGCAGGCGAGTAGCAAATATGACGGGAAATAGATCCAGTATTTTCTCCATCCCTTTGATCATTGGCAACATGGAGGTTGGATAGAGTTGCGGCTTTGAATAACCTCCGGATGCAGCATACGCAATTGCAGAGAGACGAATTGTTTCAACTTTTTTCCAATTTGCCAAATTCGAGCGGAATCTCCTGCTCACAAAAATACGACTCGCGTTTCCCTGTGCCGCGTAGTAGTCTACGCTATCTGCCGACCAATCTTCAGGAGCGAACCACTTGATCTCTTTTGTGATCGAAATAGGCTCGGCATGTAACGCACCATAGACGATGAGTCCCAGCGCGCTGATGCACGGCTCAAGCATAATGACTCGTCCGCCGCTTTGTAAAACACGATGAAGCTCATTCAACGCGGTGCCAGGGTATTTCAGATGATGAAACACGTCGGTCAATATCAAGTCAGAAACTGCCTGGTCCGCAAAGGATAGCTGGTAGGCGTTTTCAACCTGTTCGATCCATGGGTTGGGAAAAAGATCCGTGCGAATACAATCTGGAATAACATCATGGATATTGCCCAGCCCTGAACCCAATTCGACGATTTTGCCATCGGGCAGTTTGCTGAGATGTTTTGCGATCAGGCGATAAAAATCCCCGTACAGTGTTCGCAGGATGGGTTTGCGGTCCCAGTATGCCTGGTTTTGTTCGATCAGGTCTTGATGCAGGTTGATTCCCAAATTATCCATCCTTGATTTAAGTAAAGTAAAAGCGTCTACCACAGAGTTCACAGAGAAAACAAGAGAGTAAACTCACAAAACTCTGTGGTCTCTGTGCTAAGTTACGTGCCTAGGGTAGGTCAAGTGAATTTTATACGTCGCGCCGCGAAGGCGACCATGCGCATCAAAAGCAATCCGTGTTTCCAGCGAGAGATGTTGGTCGAGCCGTACGAGCGTTCCCGATAGCGGATCGGCAAGTCGATGATCTTGAGATTCAATTTCGCGGCGCCGAAGATGAGGTCATAATCTCCAAACGGGTCGAAGTCCCCGAAGTAGGAACGGTTGGACGCGATCCGTTCATAATCCCTTTTCCAGAGAACTTTTGTGCCACACAAAGTATCTTTGATGGGTTGTCCCAACAGCCACGAGAAAGCCAGGCTGAAGAATTTGTTTCCCAAAAAGTTGAGCGTGCGCATGGCCTCCTTTTCCATGGGGTACACCAAACGCACACCGTTGATGAACTCACCTTTGCCTGAGACCAATGCTTCGTAAAAACGCGGCAGGTCTTCGGGCGGAATAGTCAGGTCTGCATCCAGGATCATCAATACATCACCCTTGGCTTTGGAGAATCCCAGCCGCACCGCGTCAGCTTTACCAATGCCTGTTTGTCTCAGGAGCAGGCTCGGGGTCGATGGATTCGTCTCAATCTCCCGCTGGATGGCTGCGTAGGTGTCATCCTTGGAGTGGCCCTCTACAAAGATAAGCTCGGTCTCGCGTCCCATTTGCGGGGCGCGGCTGAAGATGGCTTTTATATTCCCTGATTCGTTGCGCGCCGGAATAATGATGGAAACGCCCGGTTCCTTTACGCGTTCAGGCGCGGGACGCGCGATCACGAAGTTGGAAATGGCCAGATGTTGGAACGGCCAGAAACGAACAAGGAAGCGGTTTGCCAATGCGCCTAAAGGCAGCGGCCAGAGTATCTCCTGTGTGACGCGTATCGGTTCAAACCCCGCCAGAATTAACAAGCCATGCATATCTTCGCGCGTCAGCCAGTTTTGCGAAAGGTTGGATGTGGCAAGATTAAGTGTCCGCGCCAGATTGAGCGGAGTTTGCCAAAGCCTACTGTAAAAATTCAGGATGATGCGCGTCCGCTCTGTGCAAAGTGGTTTGATCTGCTCAAAAACGCGTTGAACATCCCACAGGTCATTTACCAGGTCCGAGAGGATGATAACATCAAACGTTTCGTCGAGATTCAAAAGGTTATGTGCATCAGCCTGTATAAATTCCAGTTTGGGATGCAGCTGCCTGGCGCGCCGGATCATCTCTGATGAGAAATCCACGCCAACTCCGCGCGCTGGCTTTAGCGCGGCCAGCAGGGAGCCATCGGCACAGCCAACCTCCAGAATGTGCTGATCCGCATTCACATGAAACCGATAAATTTCCTCCAAACGGCCATGATACCAATTGCCCAGGCCACGCCAGGAAGCCTGCTTGATGGCGACCGCGTCCCAGTGGGCAATGCGGCTTTGTTGATATATGAGACCTGATCTGTCGAATAACGTTGGGAATTTCATGATCTGACTGATTCTATGCAATTGTACGCGCTTTGGAAAGGACGGTCACCACTTTTAATTTACTTGCGAAGTATTACCGTAAGATAGACTTGACCCATTTTTGAATAAGGTTATAATTCAGTCACTGAATTTTGGAATTTATGGAAACTGCAAGCGAAGAACCCCGCGAACTTACCCTGCTCGAAAAGATCGAGAATGATCCTGATGTTAACCAATCCACGCTTGCTACCCAACTGGGAGTAGCGGTTGGAACGGTCAACTGGCATCTTAAGCGTCTGATCGCCAAAGGTTATGTAAAAGTAAAGCGTGCTGAGCGCAAGAAATTGCGTTATATCATCACACCCGAAGGTATTGCGCTGCGGGCCCGTCTTGCAGTGGACTATGTCGAAAGGTCTTTTTCCCTGTACCGCAAAACCCGCCAGCGTGTGCGGGAATATATTTCTGAAGTTCAAGGCGCGGGCTACGATCGTCTGCGGATTATCGGCAAAGGCGATGTGGCAGATATTTGCCGCCTCACCTGCCTCGAACATGGGATCAACGTCGTTACAGATGAGGCCGTTCCTGTCCTGCGCGTTGAGGCAACCAGAGTGACGTTGCAAATGGAGGCAACTTCATGAGTGACCGCCATGTATTGATCACAGGTGGAGCGGGATATATCGGTTCGTACCTGACCTCGGAGCTGCTGCGCGCCGACCAGCGTGTGACTGTCGTTGACTCTTTACTCTTCGGCGGCGAGTCATTGGTGCCGTTTTTGCACCATCCCAACTTCCACTTTGTCAAAGCAGATGTGACTGAGCCGCGCGCCATCAAGGACACACTCAAAGACGACTGGCAGAAACCAGACGCGATCGTCCATCTGGCGGCCATTGTAGGATTCCCTGCCTGCCAGGCGGTGGGTCGGCAGGTGGCGTGGCGATATAACGTTGAAGCCACGAAAAAAGCTTTCGAGCAGGCGGCCGACCTGGGCGTGGAAAGATTCGTGTTTGCGTCCACATACAGCAATTATGGGTTATCTGTTGGGGGCCAGCCTGTCACTGAAGAATCCCCGTTAAATCCGCAATCGTTATATGCCGAAACAAAGATCGCCGCAGAGGAATTTTTATTGAGTCAGAAAAACGCCGCCTGCGCGCCGTTGTTATTCCGTTTCGCGACACTTTATGGAATGTCTCCTCGCACGCGTTTCGACCTGATCGTGAATCAGTTCGTGCTCGAAGCCTTCACAAAGCACGCCCTGATCATTTATCAGCGCGGTTATTCACGTTCATTCGTGCATATTCACGACGTAGTGCGCGGCGTGATGATGGGACTCGAAGCGGAGCAGTCAAAAATACGCGGGCAGGTCTTCAATCTTGGAACGGATCACGGCAATTATTCAAAGGATGATATTGTGCAGCTTGTGCTCAAACGGATCCCTGAGACCGTGGTCGAATATAAAGACCTGACTTTTGGCGGCGATATGCGCGATATCAGTGTATCATTCGCCAAGATCAAAAGAGTGCTTGGCTTTTTTACAACGCTGGATGTTGATGATGGGATACGCGACCTGTTGTTTGCTTTGAAGGCTGGTATCATTCGCAACCCTACAGATGAAAAGTATCGGAATGCACAATTTATCGTGCAATGACGGATTTGGAGATCAGGCATGTCTGAAAATTTCTGGGAAGACAAACGCGTCCTCGTCACAGGCGGCTCAGGCTTTTTGGGTTCGTTTGTTGTTGAAAAACTGAAGGAACGCGGCGCGGCGGATATCTTCGTACCACGCAGTTCAGAATATGACCTGCGTCAGCCAGACGGCATCTCGCACATGTTGCAGGACTATCGTGCGAATATGATCATCCATTTGGCTGCCCTGGCGGGAGGCATTGGTGCAAACCGCGCCCGCCCCGCCGAATTCTTTTATGACAATTTGATGATGGGTGTGCCATTGTTCCACCAGGCCTGGAAACAAAATGTGGAAAAATTTGTTGCTGTGGGTACTATTTGTTCATATCCAAAATTCACCTCCTTACCGTTCAAAGAAGAAAATTTATGGGATGGTTATCCTGAAGAAACAAACGCGCCTTATGGGCTGGCGAAGAAGATGTTGCTGGTGCAATCCCAATCCTATCGCCAGCAATATGGATATAACTCAATCTACCTCATGCCTGTGAATCTCTTCGGTCCGCGCGATAATTTTGACCTGGAAACATCGCACGTTATCCCGGCCCTGATCCGCAAGGCGGTTGAAGCTGGTGAACGCGGCGACAAGGAAATGCTTGTGTGGGGTGATGGCTCTCCGACGCGTGAATTCTTATATGTTGAAGATGCAGCGGACGGTATAGTGACTGCCGCTGAAAAATATAACGGCGATCAGCCTGTCAATCTCGGCTCGGGCTTTGAGATCTCAATCAAAGAGCTGGTTGAAATGATCGTGAAGATGACCGGCTTTGAAGGCCAACTCGTCTGGCAGACGGATAAACCCAACGGTCAACCGCGACGCGGGCTGGACGTCTCGCGGGCGAAAGAGTATTTCGGCTGGAGCGCGCAGGTGCCGTTCGAAGAAGGCATGCGTCGCACGATTGAATGGTACAGAAATAATAGAAAGTAGAGAATAGAAAGTGGAAAGTAGGATGCGGTTTTGTTCGTAACTACTCTCTATTCTCTAATGACTTATGTCTGAACTCACAAAGCACGAACCCACAACGATCTATATCAAGCCATCCACAGGTTTCACGGCTTTGAATTTGCGCGACCTGTGGCTTTATCGTGAATTGGTCTTCTTCATGGTCTGGCGCGATATCAAGGTCCGTTACAAACAGACCTTTCTTGGCGCGGCCTGGGCCATTATCCAGCCAGTGCTCACCATGATCGCACTTTATTTCCTATTTGACCGGGTAGCTAAATTGCCTACGGATAACGTTCCGTACCCAATTTTTTCATACACTGCACTTCTTCCATGGGGATTATTTGTGGCTGCCTTGAATCAGGGCAGCCGATCATTGACGTCGAACCACAACATGATCACCAAAATCTATTTTCCAAAATTGATCCTGCCACTGGCTTCCGTGCTGGCAGGTCTGGTGGATTTTGCCGTGGCATCGGTGATTTTGGTTGTCTTGTTTATCTATTATCAGGTCACGCCTGCCTGGGATCTTTTATGGGTCCTGCCGCTCTTCCTGTTGCTTGCGATCATCACGGCCTTCGGTGTTGCATTATGGCTCTCTGCCATTAATGTCAAATATCGCGATGTGAACTACGTGCTTCCTTTCCTTACCCAGTTCTGGTTTTTTGCCACACCTGTCGCATATTCAGCAAAGGCAATTTCTGATGAGTGGCAGCTCGTGTACTCATTAAATCCCATGGCAGGCGTGGTGAATGGATTCCGTTGGGCACTGCTTGGGATCGGCAATGGCCCTGATACCGCACTTTGGGTTTCGGTGGGGATTTCCGTTCTTATTCTGGTCAGTGGCTTGTTCTATTTCCGCAATATGGAAAAGACATTCGCTGATACGATCTAAAATGACAACAGCCATCAGTGTAAAAAACCTAGGCAAGCAATATAAGATCGGTGCGGCGCAGGGCAAGTTCCGCTATGGAATGCTGCGGGATGTGTTCGTCGATTCGCTCACTGCGCCTTTTCGTTATGCCAGATCCCTGCTGGGTCGTTCCGACGATCATCAATTCGCGAACGGGAAGAACTTTATCTGGGCATTGAACGATGTCTCCTTCGATCTCGAAGAAGGCAGAGTTCTTGGAATTGTAGGACGTAACGGCGCAGGAAAAAGCACACTGCTCAAAATACTTTCACGTGTCACAGAGCCCACCAAAGGGACCGTATCTGTGCGCGGACGTGTTGGTTCATTGCTTGAAGTGGGCACAGGTTTTCACCCGGAACTCACAGGCCGCGAGAATATTTATATGAACGGTGCCATCCTTGGTATGAAACGCGCCGAGATCGATAAAAAATTCGATGAAATGGTAGAGTTCTCCGAAGTCGGTCAATTCATTGATACACCTGTCAAACGGTATTCATCGGGTATGTATTTGCGACTCGCCTTTGCGGTCGCGGCGCATCTCGAGCCTGAGATACTAGTTGTGGATGAAGTTCTTGCGGTAGGCGATGCGGAATTCCAACGCAAGTGTCTTGGCAAGATGAGCGATGTGGCGCAACAGGGGCGCACGGTCTTGTTCGTGAGTCACAACATGTCCGCAATATTACGTTTGACACAGGAAGCCATCGTCCTCAAAAAGGGACAACTCATCAAGCGTGCGCCCACGCCCGAAGCAGTGGATTTTTATCTCTCATCCGGGCAGGCGGAATCAGGTGAACGCGTTTGGGATGTGGAAGATATTCCGGCCGCGAGCGCGCCATTCAGGCCGATCAGTTTGCGGCTTAAGGATGGAAGCGGCAAAGTTGTGGATACTGTCCGCTCCACTGAGCCTGTCACAGTCGAATGGGAATATCAGCTTGATGCGCCAGTCACAGGTCTACGCGTGGGTATGTATCTCAGCACGATGCGCGGCGAATACGTCTTCACCACCTTCGACACCGACGATGCGAAACAATATGATCAATTTGGTGCGCGTCAGGCCGGGCGTTACATCAGTCGTTGCGGCATCCCAGCTGATTTTTTCAATGAAGGCCGTTACTCGCTCGGTGTGAATGCAAGTTCGTTCGGTGTGAAACGTTATTTCATGGATGAGAACGCGCTTTCGTTCAACGTGGATATTTCAGGCGCGCCTGGCACACAATGGCCAGAAGTTCGTCAGGGTCCCATCCGCCCGCGACTTGATTGGAAGATTCAGAAATTGGACTAATCACAAAGTCACGGCGCCGCAGAGAAATATTAAACTCTGTGTCTTTGTGTCTCCGTGGTAATAAACATGCTCAACAAGACTTCCCTCCGCAATTTTCTGGGCGAACTGCCCCTCGCCGCTGAGCTCGATTACGCGCTCCGGCACAAGAATCGCGCTCGCAAGGATCATTACGATCTTTCCCGTTTGACTAAATCTTTGCCGCACGCAGTTGAGCAAGTGAAGCCCTTTGCGCAAAAGGCAACCATCGGTAAAAAGATCCTCTTCTTCGCCACGCTCCATTATTGGATCGAACAAGCCGCCTATATTTCGCTCACGCTGGCGGGTCTGGGTCACAAAGTCACCTTGATGACTCTTCCATATTCCGAATGGCACAAAGAGATGGATAAGTTGACTCAAAAGCAGCGCGGACTTCACACGCGTGATGCCCTATCATCGCTAACTCCATTGGTTGAACACGCCTCTTTTCTGGACCTCAAGCCTGCTCCCGTTTTATCAGCCTCCCTCAAATCTGACGTGGAAGAGATATCCTTGTGGGACGCGCAATACACACTCATGCGCGAAGAAGTGCATATTAACAACGCTTCTGATCGCGCCTTGTATGATCTACGCATCAAGCGCAATACATTCACCGCCCTCGCCGCCATCGAATGGATGCAGACGAACAAACCGGATGTCGTTTTGATCCCGAATGGCTTGATCCTTGAAATGGGGATCGTCTTCCGTGTGGCGCGTTATTTGAACATATCTGCCATGACCTTTGAATTCAACGACCAGCGTGAACAGATATGGCTGGCGCAGAACACGTCCATTATGCGGCAGGATACGGATTATCTCGTTAAAGCCCGTTGCAACCAGCCCATGACCGACGCCATGTACGAGCGCCTGGCCGAGCTTGAGAATGCGCGCCGCGGCGCACGCGTGTGGGGAAAATCAAAACGGTTGTGGCAATACGTTTCATCCCAGGGAGCGGTTGAAACGCGTAAGGCGCTCGGTCTCGATGATCGGCCTGTTGTCTTGCTCGCCGCGAATGTGCTGGGAGATAGCCTTACGTTGGGCAGAAATATCTTCGCCGAATCAATG
>JAXIPJ010000262.1:0-9184 GCA_045402985.1 Anaerolineales bacterium | reverse complement strand
GGCTTTTTCAGATGAATCGAGCGCTTCAGCCAAAGAAGTGCCCCTGGCGTTACATTCCTTAAGTGCATTCAATGCCGGGATCAGGCTATCCAACATGGTTTTGTCTCCGGGGTTGGCTTTGCCGCGCAGCATGACCCCATTCACCGCTGATTCGAGGGCCGCGACCCAATCACCCAAGGTTAGCTCCAATTTCCCGGTAGTTTCCTTGCTGATCTGCATGAATAAGGTTCCGTACAAGGGACCGCTTGCGCCACCCACGGTTGAGATCAATACCATGCCAACATTCTTGGCAATCAAACCAGGATATTGGTTCGATTGCCAAGAATGTTGGTATGGTCTTGATCTCAACTGTAGGTGGGGCAAGTGGTCCTTTGTACGGAACCTTCTTTATGCAGATCAGCAAGGAAACTGCCGGGAAATTGGAACTAACTTTAAGCGATTGGGTCGCTGCCCTCGAATCAGCGGTGAATGGAGTGATGCTGCGTGGCAAAGCCAACCCGGGCGACAAAACCATGTTGGATAGCCTGATCCCGGCATTGAATGCACTTAAGGAATGTAATACCAGAAGCACTTCTTTGGCTGAGGCACTCGATTCATCTGAAAAAGCCGCTGAACAAGGGATGTTGTCCACAATTCCATGGGTGGCTAAAAAAGGTCGGGCGAGTTATCTGGGCGAACGCAGCGCGGGAACTCAGGATCCGGGAGCAACATCATCCTATTTGCTGCTCAAAGTTGCATCCCAAACATGGGGCAATTCAGAATAGTTATTTCATTATTCATTATCTACCAAGGGAAATTAATGTGATTGGAATTGTGATCGTTTCGCACAGCGCAAAACTTGCCGAAGGAGTTGTGGAACTTGCGCGCAACATGGGCGGCGCCGATGTATCGATTCAGGCAGCCGGTGGTTTAAACCTGGATGATGTGACACTGGGCACCAATCCCATGCTGATCTTAAGTGCCATCGAAAAAGTCTATTCTGACGATGGCGTTTTAGTGCTTATGGACTTGGGAAGCGCACTATTAAGTTCGGAGATGGCGCTCGAGATGCTGCCGGATGACAAACGCGGAAAAGTCGTTTTATGTGAAGCACCCATTGTGGAAGGCGCGATCGCTGCTGCTGTACAAGCCCGAATTGGCAGTTCGATGCAACAAGTTATTGCAGAAGCAAGAAGCGCGTTGGCACCGAAGACAATCCATCTAAAAACTTTAATCCCTGAAACAAATCAGCTGCACAATATCGAATCAAGTGAAGATCGCATCGAATTTGATCTGATCGTGAATAACGCGCTAGGCCTGCATGCGCGACCGGCGGCCCGCTTTGTACAAGCAGCCGGAAAATTTCCGCAGGAAACTATTCTTATTACCAACCTCACCAGCGCGCGTGGTCCCATCAGTGCTAAAAGCATCAACAGTGTTATTACGCTGGGAGTTCGGCAAGGGCATCAGATCCGGGTGACGGCCTCAGGTCCAAATGCGGGCGCAGCTTTGGATGCGATAAAGGCCCTCGCTGAAAATAATTTTGGGGATCTGGAATCGGTTCCCACCCCCGCCTCCATCCCACCTGCGCCTGATACCGTTTCGAATAAAGATACCTCAATCCTGAGCGGAGTGCCAGCTTCAACGGGTGTGGCGTTCGGACCCGCATTCCATTATCGTCCTACTTTGCCAGAGGTTCCCCAACACAATATTGAAAATCCTGAACACGAATGGGAGCACCTCCTTCAAAGTATCGCCAAAACGCGAATCGAGATCGGAGCAGACCGCCGGTCAGCCGCGACACGCACCAATCCGGAAACTGCCGCCATCTTCGATGCGCATCTCATGTTCCTGGATGATGAAGCCCTATTGATGCCATCGCGTGAAAAAATCTTTAATGAGAAACAAAATGCTGTGCTGGCCTGGCAGACTGCAGTTGAAAAAGTTTCGGCAAGCTTCCATGATCTCGAAGACCCATATTTGCGGGCACGTGGAAAAGACGTGGAGGATGTGGGCAGACAAGTGCTGTTTCATTTATTGGGAATCGATCCCGCCAAATTTATAATGGATAAACCCGGCATTTTGATCGCCGCTGACCTCACGCCCGCAGAAACAGCTCAATTTGATCCTGCCATTGTTTTGGGAATTTGCACCGTCCTTGGCGGATCCACCTCGCACAGCGCCATCCTGGCACGCGGACTGGGCATTCCCGCAGTCGTTGGTTTGGGCGAAGGAATTTTGGAGTTGAATGATGGCGTATATCTTGTAGTAGATGGCGAAAAGGGTCAGGTTTTTGTTGATCCCAAACCGGAAGTTATTGATCAGTATGCAATAAAGGCAGCAGCAATTCGAAAGGCAAAACACAACGCACGAATGGAAAGTGTAGTTCCGGCCATCACGAGTGACGGAAAACGTATCGAAATCGCGGCCAATATTGGTTCAACAGCCGAAGCACAATCAGCGGTTCAATCGGGCGCGGAGGGCGTGGGATTATTCCGCAGCGAGTTCCTGTTTCTCGACCGCGCCTCTGCGCCAGATGAAAACGAGCAATACAAGGTCTATCAAGCGACAGCCAAAATCATGGATGGACGCCCATTGATCATCCGCACGCTGGACATAGGCGGCGATAAGCCCATCCCTTATTTAAACATGGAACAAGAGGCGAATCCCTTTTTGGGGTGGCGCGCCATCCGTATATCGTTGGCACAACCCGAATTATTCAAACAGCAATTGCGTGCCGTACTACGTGTGGCGGCAGAGTTTCCGGTAAAGCTCATGTTCCCGATGATCGCCACGCTGGATGAACTTCGCCGTGCCAAATTACTGCTTGCAGAAGCTCAACATGAACTCAGCATCCGCAACGAGACCTACACTGAAAAAATTGAGACTGGTATCATGGTGGAAATTCCATCGGTTGTACAAATGGCGAAACTATTTGCAGTTGAAGTGGATTTTTTCAGCATTGGCACCAATGATCTGACACAATATACATTTGCTGTTGACCGCACGAATGCAAAGGTCGCTTCGCTGGCGGATGCCTGCCACCCAGCTGTTTTACGTCAGATTCGACAGGTGGTTGAATCTGCCCACTCAAATGGAGTCTGGGTAGGCGTTTGCGGCGAACTGGCTGGTGATGTTGATGCGATCCCGATCCTGCTCGGCTTGGGTCTGGATGAGTTGAGTATGTCTTCTCCATCCATTCCGATGGCGAAAAAAATCATACATGCCTGGTCTATGTCTCAAGCAAAAAATCTTGCTGAACAGGCGCTGAACCTTGACTCTGCCGAAGCAGTCAGGATGCTGGTCAAGGGACAGATACGTTAGCGTAAATTCAAACAGAATACGCTTTAGCAGATTTAGAAGTAACTGGCAAAGGGTGATTTGCAATTCCGCCATAAGGTATACTTTGTGAAATACCTCCAATGCAGGCAAAATGCAGCCAAAATAATGAAGATTAGATAATCTGTAGATCGCGATAATATAGAAAAGGTTGGAGTGCGAATGAAATCCTACCGCAAAGAACTTTGGTTCAACCTCCCCACCCGGCGTGGATTTGTGAACATCACACCCGAGATAGAGGTCGCTTTGCACGAAAGTGGTATCAAGGAAGGTTTTGTTCTCGTGAACGCCATGCACATTTCAGCCTCCGTCTTCATCAATGATGATGAGCATGGGCTGCATCAGGATTACGAAAAGTGGCTGGAGAAACTTGCTCCTCATGAACCCATAGATCAATACCGTCATAATGACACTGGAGAAGATAACGCCGACTCGCACATGAAACGCCAGATCATGGGACGCGAAGTCGTTGTAGCGATCACGGACGGCAATCTCGATTTCGGCCCCTGGGAGCAAATCTTCTATGGAGAGTTTGATGGCAAAAGACGAAAACGGGTGCTGGTAAAAATAATTGGCGAGTAAGGAGATATAAGTTGAAATTACAAGGGAAAATAATTGCGACCTTTGTAGCAGAAGGTGTTGAGGATCTAGAATATTTTGTCCCGACCATGCGCCTGCAGGAGGAAGGTGCGCAAGTTTTGACAGCTGGTATAGACCTCAAAACAATTCATGGCAAGCACGGGCTGGACATCACACCTGATACAAAAATTGAGTCTTTGAAAGCAGACCAGTTGTCCGCGCTGATTATCCCGGGCGGGTGGGCACCGGACAAATTGCGTCGCTATCCAGCTGTCACTGAGCTTGTGATGGACATGGACACGATGCAAAAACCTCTCGGAATTATTTGTCACGGTGGGCTGGTTGCAATTTCGGCGGGCATTGTCAAAGGTCATCGCGCCACAGGCTCGCTTGGCATCAAAGATGATCTGGTCAACGCGGGCGCGACCTGGGTGGATGAACCCGCTTTTCGAGACGGGAATCAGATCTGGGGTCGCGTTGTGGCAGATATCCCAGATTTTTGCAGGGAACTGGTGAAGATATTGACGGACTAGAAAATATAACAAAGGAGAGGCAGAAATGGAAACAAGACGATTCGGACGTACAGGTCATATGAGCACGATCGCCATTTTCGGTGCGGCAGCATTTTCGGAAATCTCACAACAGGATGCTGATAAAGTGATGGAGCAGGTCATTGACGCGGGAGTCAATCACATTGATGTCGCGCCATCTTATGGTCAGGCAGAAGAACGCATCGGGCCATGGATGCCGCGTGAGCGCGGTCGCTTCTTCGTCGGATGTAAAACCATGGAACGCACAAAAGACGGCGCGTGGAACGAGATGCAGCGATCGTTGAAACGATTACAAACCGAGACCTTCGACCTCTATCAATCTCACGCCATTACGACCATGGAAGAGTTGGATGCCATCACAATGAAAGACGGCGCGCTGGAAGCGTTCGTGGAGGCGCGTCAGCGAGGGCTGATCCAATTTATCGGCATCACCGGCCACGGGGTGGACGCTCCGCAAATCTATCTCGAAGCGTTGAGGCGGTTCGATTTCGACTCTGTCTTATTCCCGTTGAATTTCGTCCAGATGGCGAATCCTGAATTTCGCAAACATACCGAAGAGCTGATCGCCACCTGCAAAGCAAAAGATGTCGGCACGATGATCATCAAGGCCATTACCAAAGGACCCTGGGGCGAGAAGCCTCACACGGCCACAACCTGGTATGAGCCATTCCATAAAATGGATGATATCCAGCCGGCAATGAACTTTGCACTCTCTTATGACGTGACGGGCTTTTGCACAGCGGGTGACACGAAAATTCTACCGATGGTGCTCCAAGCCTGCGAAAACTTTAACCGCCTGGATAGTTCTGAGTTGGAAGAAATGATAAAATCGGGTAAACAATACGAACCCTTGTTTTCATAACATTTCACGCTCGATCAACATCGATCAACATAGGTGGCAAAGCAATGACAACGGAATTTTTTGATGCGATCAAACAAGGCAATCGGGATGAGGTGGAACGCCGCATCAATCTGGACGCGAACCTGATCCACGTTAAGGAAAATGGTCTCAGCCCAATCCTGGTCGCCGCTTATTACCATCAACCAGAGATCGCCTCGTATCTGGCAGATAAGACCGTTGCCATCAACATCTTCGAAGCCTCAGCAACTGGCAAGATCAATAACGTCATTCGCCTTTTAGCGCGTGATCCCCAACTCGTGAATGCATACGCGGAAGATGGATTCCAACCCCTGGGGCTGGCAAGCTACTTCGGTCATTCGGAAACGGCTGAATATCTCATCAAAGCGGGCGCGCCCATTAACTCCCCATCTCGTAACGAACTCAAAGCCGTACCCATTCAATCTGCTGTCGCGGCGGGGCATGAAAAAGTCGTCCAAATGCTGCTACGTTTGGGAGCGGACCCGAACGCGCGTGAACAGGGTGGCTATACCCCTCTGCATGCTGCGACACAAAATGGGGATGAGGATATGATCCGCATCCTGCTCTACGGTGGCGCGGACCTGACGCTTAGAGGCAAAGACGGCAGAACCCCGCTCGACCTGGCAATGGAAGCGGGTGACGAAAAAACGATTATGATCTTGAGGGAGGGAATCACAAAGAGGTTGAAGCCAAAGAGGGGGTAAGCTGAATGGGGATTACAGCGTAACTTTTCCTTATCTTGTATATTCAGAAGTCAGGTAACATATATAGACATGTTGTGTCATGTGGGAGTACTTTTCAAATACAAATTAGGGAGTTGTTCATGCTTTTCAAGAATCGCAAGTCCTATATTCTAAATTTTGCAGTTATTCTGGCGTTGTTGGGAGGCATTTTTGGCTTGCAACCTGCAAAAGCCGAATCGATCGATTTTGGCTGGGTGCAAGGCGGAGGCGGTCCCACGCTGGATTATGGAACTGCGCTTGCTGTCGATGCCAGCGGAAATGCCTATTTCACAGGGTATGTGACCAATGGTCCGGGGAATAATGATGGGTTCCTCAATAAATGGGATGCCAACGGAAACCCGATTTGGGCCAACTTTGTGGCGGGCCCAGCCCATGATGCCAATCATGATGTCGCTCTGGATGGCGATGGAAATGTGTATGTCGCGGGCGCCTTCTCCGATACTGTGGAATTTGATCTGGGGAATATTGCCGGCCATCTCAACAGTGAGGGGCTCACAGATATCTTTATCATCAAATATGATGGGGATGGGAACTTCATCTGGGTGAAAGGTGTGGGAGGGCCATCCTCCGACGGGGGCTATGGAATTACAGTGGATGAGAGCGGCAATGTATACCTGACAGGCCTCTACGCGGGAACGGTTGACTTTGATCCGGGTAGCGGCATGAGCAACTTAACCAGTGTAGGGTCTGCTGACGTGTTTGTCCTGAAACTGGATGCGGGCGGGAACTTCGTCTGGGCGAAGAGCATGGGGGGAACCGGCGGGGAAAATGGTTTTGACATTGCGGTCGACGGGAGCGGGCATGTTTTTACCACGGGCTTTTTCGATGAAACGGCCGACTTCGACCCTGGCGCGGGAACGAGCAATCTGTCCAGTGCCGGACAAAGCGACATCTTTATTAGTAAGCTGGATAACAATGGAGATTTCCTCTGGGCGAGACAGGTGGGAGGAACCGACTTCGATCGTGGTTTTGAAGTTACGCTGGACGGGAGTGGGAATGCCTACCTGGCAGGGCACCGCAATCTTGATATCTTAATCAGTAAACTGGATCAGGATGGGCAATTTCTCTGGCAAAACATCATGGGGGGAATTGGAGCCGATGCCGCCTATGGGATTGCGCTGGATGCAACCGGGAATGTATACGTCACCGGCGAATTCGGCGGCACAGTAGATTTTGATCCTGGTCCAGGGACCAGCAACCTGACCAGCGCGGGAGGCAATGACGTTTTTGTCAGCAAGCTGGATACTGACGGGAATTTACTTTGGGCGAAAAACCTGGGCGGGACGTCCATGGATCTTGGGGAGGATATCGTTGTAAGGAATGACAGTAGTTTGTACTTTGCAGGCGCCTTCTCCGATACGGTGGATTTCGACCCGGGAGCAGGCACCAGCAATTTGACTAGCGGAGGCAGTTTGGATGTCTTTATTGCCAAGCTAAATCTCGCTCCTCAAGTCCATTACGTCAAATGGAATGCAACCGGGGCGGACAATGGCACATCCTGGACAGATGCATACACCGATCTACAATCTGCTCTTGCCGCCGCATCCAGCGGTGATGAGATCTGGGTCGCAGCTGGGACGTATAAGCCAACATCAGGCACTGATCGTACCATCAGTTTCACCCTCAAGAACGGCGTGGCGGTCTATGGCGGCTTTGCAGGTACGGAGACATCGCGCGACCAACGGGATTATGAAACGAATCCTACTATACTAAGTGGTGATATTGGTGCTGTGGGTGATAACAGCGATAACTCTTATCATGTGGTCGTCGGCAGCAATACAAACAATTCCGCTATGTTGGATGGCTTTACCGTAACAGCTGGAAAGGCAAACGGTAATATGTCTCTGTTCGATAGAGGTGGAGGGATGCTTAATTATAGAGGTAGCCCAACCGTGACGAATGTAATCTTCAATGGCAACATAGCCGCGCGCGTTGGTGGTGGAATGTATAATGGCGGAGATTACGGCTCACCAATTCCGAATGGCAGCAATCCGATCCTGACGAACGTGACCTTCAGTAACAATTCGGCTCTTGAAGGCGGTGGGATGGAAAACTTCAGCTATAGCAGCCCAATCCTGATGAACGTGAACTTCAGCAACAATTCGGCAATTCGCTCCGGCGGCGGGATGATCAACTTCCACTATAGCAGTCCAAGCCTGACAAATGTGACTTTCAATGGGAATACGGCTACTTGGGGCGGGGGGATGGCAAATTGGATCGGAGACGACCCGGTCCTCATAAATGTGACCTTCAGTAGCAATTCAGCGGAGTGGGGCGGCGGGATGGGCAACTATCAAAGCAGTCCGATACTGACGAACGTAACCTTCAGCGGAAACTCGGTAACCACATATGGCGGCGCGATATCCAATGAAAGCAACAGCAACCCGAGCCTGACGAACACGACTTTCAGTGGCAACTCAGCTGTCACCTACGGCGGTGGCATATACAACGATTATGGCAATAACGCGACCATCCACAACAGCATCCTGTATGGCAATTCGGGTGGAGAGATCTATGATGTTTCTGGCGTGGCAGCCGTGACCAATAGTATTGTGCAGGGCGGTTATCCCGGCACAGACAACCTCGATGCCGATCCTCTTCTAGATTCATTACAGGACAACGGTGGCTTCACCCAGACCATGGCACTGGGCGCGGGTAGTCCCGCCATTGATGTAGGAGATGATGCCAATTGTCCAGGCACCGATCAGCGCGGTGTTTCGCGTCCGCAGGGAACTGCTTGCGATATAGGAGCATATGAATATGAGCCTACTATTGCCGATGTGGATGTCACGATTGGTGGGAACCTTGTCGGTAGCTATGGTGTTGGGTCGGAACAAAGTGTTTACGACGATTATGGCATCAACGGTGGACCGGTGCTTGTGAGCAGCACCGATGGCACCTCCCCCATTTTCAGCAGCCAACGCGCCATCTTCGGCAGCAGCTTCAACTCCATTGTCGGGTATCCCGCCGACCAACTCACCACGGATTACTGGTTCACCTCCTACGATGACCTCGGCATGATCACCCACCTCGTCATCGGCAATCCGCATGCCACCCTCACTGCCGAAGTAGATGTCTACATCGGTGGCATCAAGCGGAACGCTATCCCCTAC
>JAXIPJ010000354.1:0-10654 GCA_045402985.1 Anaerolineales bacterium | reverse complement strand
CCAGTCAATCCCAATATCACCTTGAGCGATGATTATTATGAAAGCTCGAGCCGCCTTAGTTTGTCCCTCGAACTAAAGATGTTCGCTTTCACGGGCTTCTTCGCACCGGTGGATAATCCACTTGTGATAAATCAGATGAATTCGGGTCGTGCTGTTTCCATAAAATTCCGTCTCAACGGAAATCAGGGACTAAATATCTTTGCAGCGGGCTATCCGATATCACAACAGATTGAATGTACCAGCCTGGCTTCGATCGACAGCGTCGAGCAAACAACTACTGCCGGTTCAAGCTCGCTCAGTTACGATCCAGCGACGAATATGTATACCTATGTTTGGAAAACCGAGAAGTCATGGCAGGGAACATGCCGGCAATTCACGGTGCAATTCATTGACGGGCAGTCTCATACACTACTCTTTAAGTTTATCAAGTAGAAGTTGAGATGGGCTCACTGAGGCGCTTGTGGGAATCGGATTCCCACAAGCGTTCTCATTTGCAGAACTATAAGTCAACTTCACTGATTCGTTGCATTAAAGTTTCTGGAGAACTGTTCTAGTATGGTCAACTTCCTGTAAAATCAAGTCATCATGGAATCCCTATACGCGTATATTCCCACCGACCGACGCTATGCCCTGGCGCATGGCTCAGCCCTGCCTGACCGTACCACTGGCGCAGCGCTCTTCGCCGATATATCAGGCTTCACTCCACTGACGGAGGCGTTGGTGCTTGCACTGGGTCCTCAGCGCGGCGCAGAGGAATTGACCGGTTGGCTTAACAAAATATACGATGCGCTAGTAGCACAAATTGAGAGCTATCGCGGCAGCGTCATCAGTTTCAGCGGTGATGCAATGACGTGTTGGTTCGATGATCAAGCGCAGGAATACATCAAACCTCACCCCAGCACCTCTAGTACGCTTCGGGCAACTGCCTGCGCCCTTGCCATCCAGCAGACCATGCAGCAGTTTGCACAAGTCGATATCCCTGGGGCTGGTATTGTCTCTCTGGCGATCAAAGTGGTGGTAACCTCCGGCCCGGCACGACGCTTCCTGATGGGCGACCCAACCATACAGTTGGTGGATGCGTTGGCAGGAGAGACTCTCTATCGATTAGCAACTGGCGAACATCATGCTGAGCGAGGCGAAGTATTGTTAGATCAGGCAGCGGTTGCAGCCCTGGGTGATCAGATCGAGGTATCGGAATGGCGTGAAGATCCCGAAAGGCATGAACGCTTTGCAGTGGTAGACAAGTTGAAGGCGAACACTGCGACCGATCCATGGCCAGCACTGAAGACTGATGCACTAACCGATGATCTGGTCCGCCCCTGGTTACTGCCCCCTGTGTACAACCGGCTGATAAGTGGCATGGGAGAATTCCTAACCGAACTACGGCCTACCGTGGCCTTGTTCCTGCGATTCTCCGGCATCAACTATGATGACGACCCCGAGGCGCAGTCCAAGCTCAATGCTTATCTCCAGGCTGTTCAGAGGATTCTGGCGCACTACCAGAGCTACATGCTCCAGTTAATCATCGGCGACAAAGGCAGTAATTTCTATGTTTCATTTGGTGCGCCGCAGGCTCACGAGGATGATGCCATTCGTGCGGTGAGGGCGGCGCTGGAATTACGCGATCTGCAAATGGATTTCATCACAGAAGTGCAGATCGGCGTCAGCCAGGGACTCACACGCACAGGTGCTTGTGGTGGCCTATATCGCCGTACGTATAGCGCAATTGGTGACGCCGTCAATATGGCTGCCCGTCTCATGCAGAATGCCCCCCCTGGTCAAGCGCTGGTCAACCAGAATGTGCGCAAAGCGACCGCAGAGGAGTTCACCTGGGAGGAACTCCCCCCTTTGCGCGTCAAGGGGAAGTCCGAGCCGGTAACAGTATTACGGTTGATCGCCAGTCATGAACGCCAGGGCATCCGCCTGCACGAGCCAAAGTATGCCCTGCCCATGGTGGGACGCGCTGCTGAGCTGGCGTTGATCGAACAAAAACTTGATATGGCATTGCGCGGTCATGGTCAGATCGTAGGGATCACAGCCGAGGCAGGCATGGGGAAATCGCGTCTTATGGCTGAGGTCATTCGCCTGGCAAGAGGGCGCAAGGTGCTGGGTTATGGAGGTGAGTGCCAATCCTATGGGACAAGTACCAGTTATCTGGTCTGGCAGAGCATCTGGCAGGGATTCTTCAGGCTGGATCCAAGCCTCTCATTGGCGGAACAAATCGAATCGTTGGAGCAGCAGTTATCAGAGATTGACCCTACTCTTCTCCCACGCCTGCCCTTGCTTGGGGCAGTCCTCAACCTTCCGATCCCCGATAATGAGCTGACTGGGTCCTTCGATGCCAAGCTGCGCAAAGAGTCATTGGAATCGCTGCTCGTCGACTGTTTGCGTAAACGGGCTCGTTCAATGCCACTCCTGCTGGTGTTGGAGGACTGTCACTGGCTTGACCTGCTCTCCCATGATTTGCTGGAAGTGATCGGCCGGGCAATTGTCGATCTCCCGGTCTTGATCGCCATTGCCTATCGGCCTTCTCAACTCAATAGACTGCTTGCTCCGCGCGTCGGCAAGCTTTTCCATTTCACCGAGATCCCATTGACCGATTTGGCGGCGGAGGAGATCGAGCAGTTGGTTTCGTTCAAGCTTGGGCAGATATATGGGGAACAGGCCAAAATCTCGCAGGCACTCATCGAAAAGATCAGCCGCCGGGCGGAAGGCAATCCATTCTATATCGAGGAGTTGCTCAACTATCTTCATGATCGGGACATCGACCCGGGGCAACCTGAAGCGCTGGAGCAGATCGACCTGCCGGACAGTCTTTACAGCCTGATCCTCAGCCGCATTGACCAACTTACTGAGAACCAGAAAACTCTCTTGAAAGTCGCCAGCGTCATTGGACGTTTATTCCGCGTTGCCATATTATGGGGAGTCTACAATCAGTTTGGCGATCAGGAGCGGGTACGAAGTGATCTGGAAGCGCTCAGTGCCTTGGATGTGACGCCGCTGGATACGCCCGAACCTGAGCTGGCATATCTCTTCAAGCATATCCTGACGCAAGAGGTGGCTTATGAAACAATATCGTTCGCCACCCGCGCCATGCTCCACGATCAGATCGGAAAATTCATTGAGAAAATCTATCAGGATACTCTCGACCAATACACGGACCTCCTGGCGTATCACTACGAGCGCAGCGATAACCAGCCAAAGAAGCGAGAATACCTGCTGAAGGCTGCGGAGGCTGCCCAGGAAGACTATGCAAACACGGCGGCAATTACGTACTATCAGCGAGTACTGCATTTGCTGCCCGAGGATCAGCGAGTTGTCGGGTTGCTGAGACTGGGCCAGGTGTTCGAATTGGTGGGTGAGTGGGAAAATGCAGAGGAGATCAATCGAGAGGCGGAGAGGCTGGCAGGCCTCATCAACGATGCCCCGAGTCATGCGCAGGCACAACGAGCGCTGGGCTGGTTGCTAAGAAAACGGGGCGAGTATAGCGTGGCGGAAGAACGGCTGGTGCGCGCCCGTGAGGGCTACCAGCATCTGGGTGATAGCGCCGGAGTCAGTAACGTATTGGCCGACATTGGTGAGATCCACCGGCTGCAAGGCAAGTACACGGAAGCGCGAGCGTATTATGATGAAAGCCTGCGTCTGGCCGCAGGCATCACAGATCCTCGTCTTCGTCAGAAGGCGCGCGCTCACGCCCTCAAAGGCGCGGGGACCGTTGCCACCTGGCAGGGCGATTATGCTACTGCACGTGAATTGAACCAGGAAAGTCTGTCTCTGCGGCGGGAACTGGGCGATACTCCCGGCGTGGCCACCCTGCTCAATAACCTTGGGATCATTGCCCGCTTCCAAAGCGACCTGACCAGCGCGCGTCAGATGAATGAGGAGAGTCTGGCGCTCTTTCGCGAAATGGGCGATCGCTGGGCCGTTGGGCAGCTTCTCAATAACCAGGCTTGTGTTGCCAGCGACCAGGGAGAGTATGCCGAAGCGCGCTCCCTGCTTCAGGAGAGCTTACAGATCCGCCGGCAGTTAGGGGATAAGGCTGGACTGGCTCTCTCACTCAATACATTGGCTGATGTTGTATTGGATGAGGGCGCATTTTCCGATGCCCGTCCTCTGCTCGATGAAAGCATAGTGATCAGCCGTGAACTCGGTGACCAGACAGCCATTGCTTACCTGATCGAAGATTACGGTGGGCTGGCCGCCGCGGAAGCCCAGCCGCAAAAGGCATTGCAATTGGCTGGTTTTGCCGCCGCGCTGCGTGAATTGATTGGTGCTCCCCTCCCGCCTTCAGAGCAGGCACGTGTAGACCGTATGATCGCACCCGCGCGTACGGCTCTACCCGAATCCACTGCGACAGCGGCCTGGGAGACCGGACGATCCATGTTATTGGAACAAGCCATCGAACTGGCGCTGTCCAACGGACAACACTCTTAAGGCTGATACTCACGACTGCATCACTATGGAGGCATCGCGCCTCTAACCAGCTAAAGATGATGTTGGGATAAAACACAAAATTTGAAGCGCATGGGTAACTTGCTCATATTGCCATCTTATCAAAACTGGGCTTAAGAACAGGATATAAGTTTTGATAGATCGAATAAGCCTTATGGTAAGGCTCGACATCCTGTAGATTGGGTTGTGTTGTTCCAGTAATTTTGATGATCACCTTACATGCAGATTGCACATCTGCCCATACACTTGCGCCAACACCAGCAAGCAAGGCCGCGCCGTACGCCGCGCCTTCCGTTGTATTGACAGTGACTAATTCGGCCTCTAATATTGAAGCAAGGATCCGCCGCCACAACGCGCTTTTCGTCCCACCGCCTGATGCGCGGATTTGCGTGATCGCGCCTAGGCCAGCATTTTGGATCAACGTAAAACTGTCCTTCAATCCAAAAGCTACACCTTCAAGCACAGCACGTGTCATATGTGCGCGGCTGTGGCGCAGAGTCAAGCCAATGAAACCACCACGCGCCAACGGGTCCGGGTGAGGCGTGCGTTCCCCGCTCAAGTAAGGCAAAAACTGCAAGCCTTCGCTCCCTGCTGAAACCGATTCAGCTTCCTTCAATAAATCATCAAAACTTATTTCAGGCGCGAGCGTATCGCGATACCACCGCAAACTTCCCGCCGCAGAAAGCATCACGCCCATGAAGTGCCACATGTTCGGCACCGCATGGCAAAACGCATGCAGCCGTCCCTCAGGTTCAATCAAAGCGGAGGGAGTTGTAGCGAATACAACGCCGCTTGTGCCAACTGTTAATGCAACCACTCCCGGTTCAACCGCGCCTACACCCACCGCGCTCGCGGCCTGGTCGCCGCCGCCTGCCGCGACAGGTGTACCCACCTTTAGTCCGGTTATAGAAGTGGCCTCATCCGTCACGCGCCCGGTGAACTCAGTCCCCTCAAAAGTTTGCGGCATCCACGCACGCGGAATATTGAGCGCAGATAAAACTTCATCAGACCAATCGCGCGACTTCAAGTCAAACAGTACCGTGCCCGCGCCATCGGCTTTATCCATTGCATACTCACCCGTCAACTTATAGCGGATGTAATCCTTCGGCAGTAAAACATGTTTCGCTTTTGCGTACACATCTGGTTCATTTTCCTTCACCCACAAAATTTTCGGCGCGGTGAAACCCGTCAAGGCGACGTTGCCTGTGGTCCGAATAAATTTTTCCCTGCCGATGATCTGATGAATTTCATCACACTGACTCTGCGTACGCTGGTCATTCCACAGGATGGCTGGACGCAAAACGTTTCCTGTTCCGTCGAGCAATACCAGCCCATGCATCTGACCCGTTAAACCGACCGCCCCAATCCTTTCCGCGCCGAACCCTGCTTTTTCCAAAACAGACTTGATACTGGCTGAGGCTGCCTCCCACCACTCGCGCGGATCCTGCTCCGACCACAATGGCTTGGGCGTCTGCAAAGTATGCGGCGATGAGGCGACCGCGATCACTTCGCCGCGTTCATCAATTAACAACGCCTTGCTGGCTGTGGTGGAAACATCAATACCCAGAAAATAAGTTTTGCTCATCGAACGCCTAAAAGAATCTCGACCGTTAGCTGATCGAGACGCTCATATTTCAATCCGCGTGCGCCAATGCCAGGCCGATCAAATACTTGCGCTTTCAATCCAATTGCTTTTTCAGAACTGTATTTCCCAAAGTATTGATCCATCGAACCATCATCTGCATTGATCTCAGCCAGCAGCGATTGAATTTCCTGATCCGCCTTGAAATGCTCAGCCTTTTCTTTTAATATCAAATACGTCCGCATACAACCGCGCGCGAAATCTTTCACGCCTTCATAATCTTCTGTGCGATAGGCATGCGCGTCGAAATGACGACTGCCATCGTAGCCATTATCTTCCAACAATTTGACGAGGAAAAAGGCGCTCTTCAGGTTCACCGCGCCAAAACGGAAATCTTGGTCATAGCGACCGAACGCCTGGTCATTTAGATCAATATGGAATAACTTACCAGCATCCAGCGCCTGTGCCACGCCATGCGTAAAATTGAGTCCGGCCATATGTTCATGGGCTACTTCGGGATTTACGCCCACCATTTCCGGGTGGTCCAATGTTTCGATGAACGCCAGCATGTGACCTGTCGTGGAGTTATACATATCGCCGCGTGGTTCATTCGGTTTCGCTTCGAGGGCAAACTTTAAGTCATATCTTTGATCCATCGAATACTCGCAGAGGAAGTTCATTGCTTCACGTGAACGTTTAATGGCTGTGAGTGGATCTTTCGCCGCGTCGGTCTCTGTCCCTTCGCGACCGCCCCAGAAAACGTAAATTTTCGCGCCGAGCTCAACACCCAGATCAATGGCATTCATTGTCTTTTGCAACGCATACGCACGCACTTTGGGACCGTTCGAAGTAAACGCGCCGTCCTTGAAGATCGGGTCAGTGAATAGATTGGTGGTCGCCATCGGAACAACGATGCCTGTATCGGCCAGCGCTTGCTTGAATTCCTTCAAGATGCTGTCGCGTTCTGTGGATGTGGCATCAATAGGAATCAGATCATTGTCATGAAGGTTGACTCCATATGCACCCACTTCTCCCAGTAGACGAACCAACTCGGCAGGTGATTTCTGTTCACGAACAGGTCCGCCAAACGGATCGCGTCCAACATTGCCAACGGTCCATAAGCCGAAAGTGAATTTATGTTCAGGTTTGGGGGTGTAATCTGCCATGAAAGGCTCCTTATATGAATGATTCATTACCTAGCCACAGAGATCGCAGAGAAAATGAGTTTAAAGAGCTTTTTCTCAAAGGTCTCTGTGCACTCTGTGGCCGATTATGTTCTTACTTTATCTCAAACACTGCAATAACGGGTTTGGGCGCGCCCAACTGTTGGCCACGTTTACCGGGAGAACATCCGCCTACCTCTAGGCGGAACTTACCAGGTTCGAGAGTCAATTTTCCATCATCATTATAGAACGACATCATCTCGGGAGTGAGTGTAAATTTCAAGGTTCGGCTTTCACCGGCTTTGAGTGTGACTCGCTCGAAGCCAACGAGATGATGGAGCGGGACAACGGTCGAAGCGTGGAGGTCGCTTAGGTAAAACTGGGCAACTTCCGCTGAGTCTCGAGCGCCATTGTTGCGTACGGTCAGGCTGATGAGGAGGGAATCCCCAAGGGCAAGATTCGTTCTATCGAGTTGTAAATCCGAATATTCGAAACAACTATAACTCAAACCAAAGCCGAATGGATAGAGCGGTTCTTCGGTCATATAGCGATAGGTGCGACCCTGCATATTGTAATCATCGAAGGCAGGCAATTGATCGAGCGACTTGGGGAAGGTGAGCGGAAGTTTACCCGATGGCGAAATATCTCCAAAGAGAACATCCGCAACCGCCCTGCCTCCCTCCATGCCGGGATACCAAACGAAAAGAATCGCATCCACCATTTCTTCAACTTCGCCCAACGCGATGGGACTGCCCCCGGTAAGGACAAGCACAACCCTGACGCCATGTATCGCAAGTTCCTTGATGTAATTGATCTGGCTCTCTGGGAGGGAGATGCTTTCGCGATCACCATTTTGTGGAGAAAGCAACGACTCACCTTCCTCACCTTCAAGGAATGAGGAGATGCCTGCGCAGACAATCGCAAAATCTGCTGACTGCGCCATACCAGGTGCCCATGAATTTTTAATTTCACGCGGGTGTTTCAACATGGCACCAGAGGTGTATTCCATGCCCATACCTTCCGGGATGCGACCTGTGAGACCCTCCAGTAGTGTGATCATCTGGTTGTTGAAGCCATAGTAGTTGCCGAGCAACACTTCCATGCTCGTGGCAGTGGGACCGGTGACAAAGATCTTTTTTGTAGAAGGCTTGATCGGAAGGATATTGTCTTTATTCTTGAGCAGTACCACCGCTTCGGTTGCCGTGCGATACGCCAGTTGACGATGTTCATCACAGGCGACCACATCGATGGAAATCGATGCGAAAGGTACATCTTCGGTGGGATCGAACATACCAAGTCTGAAGCGCGTGCCGAGTGTGCGTTCGAGGGCGCGATCCATATCAGCTTCGGTAATAAGGCCGCGGCGGATCGCTTCGGGTATCTCATTGAAGACATGGTCGCACCCCAGATCGCAGCCGTGCCCCAACGCCAGCGCGGCGGATTCAGCCGCATCGTTCGTGACCTTGTGATTAAGATGAAAATCTGACAGCGCCCAGCAGTCTGAAACAAAATGCCCCTGAAAATTCCACTCACCCCGCAGGATATCTTCGATGAGTAGTTTACTGGCGCAACAGACTTCATCCAATGTGCGGTTATAGGCGCCCATCACCGCTTCAACGTTTGCCTCAGTCACCAGTTTTTTGAAGGCGGGTAGATATGTATCGTACAACTCACGTTTTGTCACAATGGCGTTAAAGGTGTGACGGTCCTTCTCTGGTCCTGAATGGACTGCAAAATGTTTGGCACAAGCCGCCACCTTGAGATACTTGGGATCGTCCCCCTGCAAACCTTTCACGAAGGCGGATGCCATTTCACCCGTAAAGAATGGATCTTCGCCCCACGTTTCCTGCCCACGACCCCAACGAGGATCACGAAAAATATTCACGTTCGGCGACCAAAAGTTCAGTCCCTGATATTGATCTGTATACCCATTACGGCGCAATGCGGCGTGATATTTGGCGCGTCCTTCATCACTGATTGCAGTTGCCACCCGATGGATCAACTTCTTATCCCATGTCGCCGCCATCCCAATCGCCTGCGGAAACACAGTGGCGCGTCCATTGCGGCCAACGCCGTGAAGCGCCTCGCTCCAATAGTTGTAGGCGGGAATGTTCAAGCGCGGAATTCCATGCGCAGGGTGGTTCATCATCGCCACCTTTTCGTCGAGCGTCAGTTGGCAGAGCAAATCCTGAACTCGTTCAGGAATGGGAAGATGGGTATCCAGGTATGCAGGTTGGTTCATAGGAAATCCTTGATTCTGATGAAAGTGTAGAGGTTCAGGCAAACAAGACTGAAAATCAATTCTCATCCAGCCCGATATATTCAAACCAGTCGAAGTCCGCCGTATTGGCACTCGGTTGCCCATTGCTGCTGGCGTACATCCCGACATAGGCGCCCACAAACCCTCCCGCGAAGGGAGTGCTCAGGATGCGCCCATCCAGGCCTTCGGCGACAGGCTGCCAGGCCTCCGGCTCGGTAGCGATGTAGAAACTGTAGGCCTGTCCATCAGCCTCCACCTTGAAGTAGAAGCGATTGCCTGCGATAGGACGTTCGGCCAGCGTCATATCCGTGCCGGTGGCAATTGGCAATAATCGCGCATTGGGTTCCGGCGTCGAACGTTTCACGAGACGTACGGTCGCCGCCGCCCCTCCCGTTATGACGAAGCGGAAATGGAATTCGTTGTTCTGCAGGAGGACCAGCCCCGCGCACTCATAGTCATGCTGGGGCTTGAACTCGAGCGCCGCCCGGGCAGCGAAGCGCATATGCTGCTGTCGCCGTCCAACAAAACTCGGATTCGCCAGGTCCGTCAGGCGCTCAGGCCGCAGCCGCAAACGCAAATATCCTGGCCGCGCGCTCTGGCTCCAGAAATCGTCGCGCGGCGTCCGCAAGAAGTTCCAATGTGGCGCGAGGGTCTGGGTTTCGAAGTGATCACAGACAGGCAAAGATGGCCAACGATGTTCGGGCAAGTTCGGTGCCTGTCCCAAAGTCTCAACACGCCCGCTGCCGGCTGCGACCACGGGCCAACCATCCTCCCAGCGCACTGGAACCAGAAAAGTCTCGCGCCCCAGGTTATAAAAGTATCCCCCGTAGGGCCGCATGGCCAACAGGACCATCCACCATTCACCGAACTGGGTCTCCACGAGATCTGCATGTCCCGTGCCCACGATCGGGTAGTCCAGTCCCAGGTGGCGATGGGTCATGATTGGGTTGCGGCGATTCGCTTCATACGGTCCCGTAATCTTTGCACTGCGTGCGATCGTCACAGCATGATCGTGTGCCGTTCCGCCCTCGGCGATCATCAAATAATACTGTCCATTGATTTTGTAAAGGTGAGGTGCCTCTGCCCAGACTGCCTGCCTGGCTGCTCCTTCCCAGAGCACACAGGGCTCGCCGATGAGTTGCATCGCGCTAAGGTCCAGCTCCTGGAGCCAGATTTCGGTATGCCCTTCAAAAAGCC
>JAXIPJ010000228.1:0-30694 GCA_045402985.1 Anaerolineales bacterium | reverse complement strand
AATCGAAACCAATGAGGTGGCCAATAAAGTGGGCATATAAATTTGCTTTTTTCTTATTGCCTGTGTAATTCAGGATGCCCTGCTCCAGCTTTTGACGTACAACTGCAGAGCGGTCGTTATCCTGAATATTGAAGGAGGATGAAAGAATGTCCCTGAGCAGTGCATAGGGGATCTGCGCCATTTCCTGGGTGGCCCGCCCTTTGAAAATGTGAATGCGCCGTTCCTGAACATCGAGCCATTTGCCGAATTCAAAAAGCAAACGCGATTTGCCAGTGCCTGCATCTGCCACGATATTTACTAAATGTGTTTGCCGTTGATCAACTGATTTCTCGAAAGCGGCCTTCATCCTTTCCATCTCATCTTCGCGGCCAATGGTGCGTGTTTCAACACCTTCGAGCCCGCGTGTGGTGACCCTGAAGGAGCGCGGTTTCAATCCGTTGACCGTATAAACCTGAATAGGCTCACTTTTGCCTTTGACAGTGATCGGTTCAAGAACAGTGACATCGAAGATACCTCGCACATGCTGGTAGGTATTGTGAGAAATAAGGATGCCATCCAGCGGTGCGGCACTTTCCACGCGGTTGGCGAGGTTCACCGTATCGCCGATGGCTGTATATTCCCCAATGGTGCCTACCGTTCCAAGCAGTGCAGGTCCCGTGTTAATACCGATTCGCAAACGGATATTTTTCGCCTGTGATTGTTGGTCGGTGGCTAGCTTTGTTAATTCTTTTTTCCAGCTGCGAACTTCGGCCTGGATCTGGATGGCTGCTTCGATCGCACGTTGCGGATCATCTTCACGGGCTGTTGGTGTGCCAAACAGGGCCATGACAGCATCCCCGATATGCTTGTCAATACGGCCACCGTGATCGTGGATGGCTTTGTCCACTCGTGACCATAGAGAGTTGATGACGGTGCTGACCAGTTCATGGTCCATTCTTTCCGCCATGGCGGTGAAGCCTGAGACGTCTGCAAACAAAACGGTGACCAACTTGCGCTGCTGAGGCTCATGCGTGACGCGTGAACCTGCGCCCAGACCGGCAAGTTTTTCGCGCATGGAAGCGATGGCAATATCCACGATCTCAGCCCCCAGCAGGGATCGTTTATCCTCCAGGGCGGCAATCGCCTGTTCGAGCTCATCGCGCTCTTTTGAGAGGGTTGGTTTATCGAGTGAATTCATTCAAGTTCATTAAGTAGTATAACGTAATAATTGTAACCTTTTCGACATGCTACTGCATGATAAGAAGAGTACAATTTATTCAATTATCCAGCATTTCTATCTTCTTCGCAACAGATAGTCGTCCCGTCAAATCAAATTTTAAGCAAAGATCCTGTAGGAAATGGAGGCACATATTGAAGTAAACAAGCAGTATTTTCGGTAAAAATTTGGATCAGTTCTGGTTTATATGAGGAGACATATGAAAAAGAAAATTCTTTCAATACTAACAATATTTGTACTGACAACCATGATGACTTCGACAGTATCAGCAGGCGGGAATGTGAAGTTATCAAATGTTCAATTTAGCCTGTCCTCACTTGTTGCAGAGGGTTTTGCGAGCGGGCTTGGGAATACTGATGTAACTGTGGTGCTGGACGCCACTGGTATTCCTGCAGTTACCTGCACGAATCAAGGTGGTAATCAGGCTCCAGGGCAGAATCCAGCCAGGATTTCAGCGTCCGGTTCTGAGTTCCTGGTTCATGAAAACTATACAAAGAACGGCCGCAGCGCGTTTCTTGTCGAAACCGATGAGCCGCAGCCAGGGTTGACTGCAACACAAATGGGATGCCCCAGCGACACCTGGACGGCAAACATTGATTTCGTGTTCTGGACCAACGCCACGATTACTGTCACTGATACCGTAAGTGGTTTGGTGCTGTTACAACAGAATTACACCTGCATCACCACCCGTAATCCTGATAGCGTCAGTTGTACACTGGTAAACTAAGTTAGTTGCCAATTCAGTTCTAAAAATTGGGTTCCGTGAGGAACCCAATTTTTATTATGCAATATTCTTTTTCATTGAAAACTTCAAGGCGCTTTTATATACGGTGCTCAATTTTTCGGCTAGTGCCTGGGCCTCTGTGTTGCCTTGCCCCGCGGCTGCGTCCACCTGCGCAACCAGCCCGATCAACGCCTCCAGGAACTGATCATTGATGAGCGCCTTGTTATCATCCAGCATTTTCTCAAGAGAGGCTTCATCCGGGGCATCCAGCAATTGCTCGATAAATGCAACTTCAGGGGGAGTGGATGCTTCGCGCAGCACTTCGACCATTTTCTGCAATTTGCCCATTCGTTCGTAATCATTCTTTTCCGAGGCCTGCCGCAACAGTTGATTGACAATGTCGACGGTATCCTGTGTAAATCCATCCAGGTTGTCGTGAACGGCCTTTACAACATCGCTTTGTTTGAGCAGTGATTCAACGAATTCCTGCGCCTGTTTGTAGCGCGTCTCCAGTTGCCTATCCAACTCATTTGTGAAATCAAGAAGTTTCTCGCGTATTGATTCGAGTCTTGCTTTTTCGTCACCTGAGGCCTTCTCGATCTTGTCTGTGAGCAATTGGAAGAATTGGTAGTCCATGCCGCCGCGCGCAAGGCTGACGAAGGCCCGCACTCGCGCATCATTGGGAGAGGCGAGGACCAGCTCAAGCAGTTTCTCGCGCGTGAGATTTTGCCCCGCCTCCTGCAGCGACTTTTGAGCGGTCTCCAGTTCGCCAACAGATTCCTTCAGCCCGCGTCCGAATTCCGTCTCTTCGAGCAGTTGCTTCTGCAGGTCAACCATGGCCTGCGCAACGGGCTGCTGTCCACCACCGGCCGCACTCTGCGCCAACCGACTGAACAACGCGAAGAATTGTTCGTCAAACAGTGTGATATTCTGTTTGATGACCTCACTGCGCACATCATTTGTACTGGCTTGCAGAAGTTTTTCTACCAGGGCGACGCGCTCCTGTTGTTCCTTGAGCATCTCAGGCGTAATGCCATCTTTACCAAGGATCGTTTGGATCATTGATTCATAGGTCAGGTTTGGCGTAGGATTGAGCAAATATCCCTTGCGCTTCTCAGGCGGCAGACGGTCCATCACCTGCTTGATGGCGGGGCCAATGATTCTTTCCTGCTCGTTCAGCGGAGTATTCAACTCCGGCGGAAAATAGGTGAGCAGAAGTTCCTTGTCTGCATCGTGATAGATGATGGGGGTTGCGAGACGCCCTTGATAACCGCAATGGGGACAGCGCGCCGTGTTTGATATTCCTCCAAGCAATCTTTGCTTGGCTTGTGGATCCTGGGTAACGTCAAAAAGTTGTTCAATATTCGCCGTGATCATCTGGCGGCAGCGTGGACAGGCAATTTGTGTTTGAGGCATTATTCGATTTCCGATTCAAGATTTTAGATTTACGTTTTCGATGAACGACTAGTGGACTAGCCGACTAAACTTTCCAACCGATCCACATAACTTTCCATGACAGCGAAGGTTTCCTCAACGGCTTTTGGTGAGGCCATATCCACACCTGCCTTCCTGAGCACGTTCAAAGAGTAATCGGATGAGCCTGATTTGAGGAAGCCAAGATAATCTTCCGCCGCATTGGGCTCGCCACGCAGGATTCTGCCAGCCAGGGCATGGGCCCCAGAAATGCCTGTTGCGTATGCATACACATAATAATCTGAGAAGAGATGGCCGAACGTCGACCAGATCATGCCGACGCGTTCGCGATCCATGTCAAAGTTGGGACCGAATCCCTCGCTGAACAGATCCGCCATCAGATTGATCATTGAATCGGCAGTAAGCGGTTCGCCGCGCTCCACGCGTTGGTGAGTCTCCAGTTCAAAGCGCGCCAGGGTCGGCATTTGAAAGAAGTAGCGGAAGAAGTTTCCACCGACAGCTTCTTCGATCAATGCGATCTGGAAATTCTTATCCTTGATGGTATTGAACAAATGTCCGCGCATCATAGCCTGGTTGAAGTTGGATGCCACTTCCGCCACGAACAAGGAATAGCTGGAATAAACGAACGGCTGATTCTTCCAAGTGAGATACGAATGCATAGAGTGACCCAGTTCGTGCGCGAGCGTGCTCATGCTGGTCACTTCATCGGTATAGCTCATCATGATGAAGGGATGAGTGCCTTGTGCACCCGATGAAAACGCGCCATGGCTTTTGCCCTTGTTGGGGTAAATATCCACCCAGCGGTCTTTCAAACAACCTCGGCGGACGGTATTCACATATTCCTTGCCTAAGGGAGCCAGGCTTTCACAGATCAGTTCCACACCTTTTTCATATGGCACTTTCACTTTCTTCTGCACGATTGGAGCCCACATGTCATAGTATACGAGTTTCTTGAGCCCAAGTGCCTTGCGTTTGATATCAAAAAAACGATGCCAGACAGGTAAATTTTTCTTGAAGGTGTCGATCAGATTATGGAAAACATCCGTTGGGATATTTAGGTTAAAGAGCGATGCTGAAAGCGTGGTCTCATGCTTGCGGGCGCGCATGTTGAAAACATTGGTCTTGATCGAAGTCTCGAGGTTGCTGGCGAGCGTGTTCTTGTGCTCCACATATTTATCGATGTAGGCCTCATATGCGGCCTTGCGTGCCTTGCGGTCTGGCAGATGCATCAGCTGCGTATCGAAATTTCCTTGTGTCACATCCAGCAGATTGCCTTGGCTGTCTTTGATGGTGCCAAATTTGAAATCTGCATTCGTCAGCATGCTTGTGGAATTGGCGGCCCCTTGTAGTGGATCAGACATCAGACCTAAAATTTCCTCCACCTCTGCAGAGCGCACATGCGCCTGCTGACGGAAAAGGTCCTCAAAATTATGACGATAGACAGCAAGTTTTTCATCCTGGCCCATCAATTCATCCAGTTTATTCTTTCCAATTGCCAAAGTTTCTGGTTGCAAATATGCCACAGCCGATGCAACCTGCCCAAAGATTCCCTGCGCCTTGCCAAGCATACCGCCCGCTTGCGGGTTCGTTGTTTCCACCGCGTAGGCAAAACTGGCGTACATATACAATTTATATGCGCGCAGAATTAATTCCTCAGAGACAATCAATGCCTCAAGCAAAGTCCCTGCGCTTTCTGCCAGCCGTCCCTGATATTGCCTGGCTTTGGAAATATCTTCAACGACTTTTGCGGCTTCCTTTTCCCATGCCTTAACGGATGAAAAAACGCTCTGAGCATTCCAGGTAAATTTTTTGTCAATTTTATTACGCGGAAGGACTTTGTTTGCCATGTTTCTTTGCACCTTTTTGGATTGAATTCGATTCAGACTCGCGGAGAGCGGCCTCTGTTTCGTTTGAATTTTACCACCCCCAAAGCATTCGCTTCTCCCTCGCGAGAGGGGTTGGATGTGATGAGGGTCAACGCGGCAGGGAGAAACAGAGCCTCGCACCGGAATCAGGTTTCGGGTCCGCCCAGATGCGGCCGCCATGAGCTTCCACAATTGCGCGTGCGAGATAAAGTCCCAGCCCCGCACCTTTTGTCTGCTTCACAGCTTTTGGCGAACGATAAAAACGGTCGAAGATATGCGGCAGATCCCGCGCTTCAATACCAGGGCCTTCGTCACTTACGCAGATAATTACCTGCTCAGGACGCGCGGTACCGCTGATCTTAATGGAGCCCTTGGCGGCATACTTTAGCGCGTTGGAAACGAGATTGGTCACCACCTGTTCAATACGCGTTTCATCTGCCAGCACGATCGGGAATTTTTCAGGGAAATCTGTTTCGATGCTGTGGTTCTTGGATTGTTTTGCGAATCGTTCAGCAATTCGATTCGACAGATTCGCAAGAGATACATCTGCGCGGCTGAGGCTGAGGCCTCCAGCTTGCAAACGGGATGCATCCAGCAAGTCATCGATCATCTTGCTTAATCGATCGGCTTCCTCTTCGATCACAGCGAGTGAATCGCTGATAGTAGGTTTATCCCATTTTGCGTCATCGCGCCGCAGCGTGGAGGCGTACCCTTTGATGAGCGTCACTGGTGTGCGCAGTTCATGGCTTACGATGGAGATGAACGTGGCTTTTATTTCATCCGCGGTTCTAAAGTGTGTGATGTCGCGCACGCTGACAATGACGTTACGCAGTTTGCCTTCAGGCGAAAGTAAAGGTGCATATGTCACTCCCACAGGTAGAGGCGGAGGCAGATCGCGTTCAAGGTCGCCTTCCACATAAAGGGTCGCGTTCGGCGTGAGTGGCCACCCGTGTGCAATCGATTCGTCCAGTGGCGCGCCTTGTGGATCGTTCGCCCAGCGGATGACCTCGTCGTGATGACGATTGACGAGCTGGTCGTGCGTCAAACCGTAAAGCCGCTCGAAGGCGTCATTGGCGCGTTCGATGGTGAAGTCCGCGTTGAGGATCAGGATCCCATCCGCGGCTGAGTCGAGCAGCGCATCCAAGCGTTGTTTCTCATACGAGACCTGACCATAAAGTTGCGCATTGAACACTGCGATGGCGGCCTGGTCTGCAAAGGATTGAAGCAGGACACGATCATTGGGTGTAAATAGATCGGGATAAATGCGAAAAATAAAAATAGCCCCGATGACTTGCCCGTGTGTGGCGAGAGGTAGCGCGGTGCCGTTGAGCATTCCCTGCGTGGCTGTATAAGTGAGAGACTTAAGCATGCGGTTAAGCTCGATCACGTCCAACTCACGTACGTTTTCTTCGGCTAGCAAAGGGGTGAGGTAACTCAAAAAAGCGGGAGCAATTCCATGTGCGGCCGCGACGCGCCAGCCTTCCTGTTCTTTAAGAGCGATGATACCGGCTTGTCCCGCCAGCATTTCGATGGCGATCCGCAAAATACGCGCCAGCAACTTCTCAAGATCCAGTTCCTGAGTAAGGGCACGCGATATTTCCAGCAGGTAGTCGCGTTGGCGGACGCGAAAATCAGGGAGCATGCGGTGATTTTATCATCACGCGCCAATCGAAGGATGTAAGAGTTATGTAATAAAATAACGGGCGGGACATGTCCCGCCCGTTATCAGAACTCTACCTTAGCCCCTGTTCCTTTTCAGCCATCGTGATCACTTTCTCGAAGATCTCCAATCCCTCGTCCATTTCTTTTTTAGTGATACATAATGGAGGCGCAAGACGAATTGTAGATTTTCCACAGCCCAGCAAAAGCAAGCCATGCTCAAAGCCGTACGTCTCGATCATGTTGCGCAGTTCTTCGTTAGGCTCCTTGGTGTTCTTGTCTTTGACGAATTCTATACCGATCATCAATCCGATGCCACGTACATCTCCCATGGAGGTGTGGCGCACCTGGATCTCCTTCAGAGCATCCAGCGCATATTCACCCACCTCAGCCGCGTTCGCAAGATATGATTCTTCGAGCAGTTCAATAGTTGCCAGCGACGCCGCGCATGAAATGGGATTTCCACCGTAGGTATTACCGTGCACGCCTTTGGGCCAAGTCATGACAGATTCGCGCGCGATACATGCGCCAAGAGGTAAACCCGATGCAATACCTTTGGCAGATGTGACAATATCTGGCTCAACGCCAAAGTGTTCCATCGCCCACCATTTGCCTGTGCGCCCCATGCCACATTGCACTTCATCCGCGATCAGCAGGATACCGTACTTATCACATAGCTTGCGCAGCGCGGGGAAGAATCCTTCCGGGGGTACGAGGTACCCTCCTTCGCCTTGAATGGGTTCGAGCAAAACTCCAGCAATCTCATCACCGGGAACGTTGTGATCAAATATTTCCTCCTCGATGAAACGCACTACTGTCTCGCCGTAATCTTCACCCAGTTTGCGATGCAGTATCGGACGATATGGATCGGGGAAGGGCACATGCGTCACACCGGGCATCAATGGATAGAACCCGCGATGGTAATGCGGCTTGCTCGCTGTGAACGCGACCGACCCCATGGTGCGCCCGTGGAATGCGCCGAAGAAGCCAATGAAGTTATGTCGCTTGGTGTGATACTTTGCCAGTTTAATGGCCGTCTCAACAGCTTCCGTTCCTGAGTTGGTCAGAAACGTTTTTGCATTTTCCTCAAACGGTGCGATCTCATCCAGCTTTTCGCTCAGGCGGATCCAGCCTTCGTGATAAAAGTCTGATGAAATGTGCAGGAATTTTTCAGCCGCGTCCTGCACAGCCTTCACCACTCTGGGGTTGGCATGACCTGTTGAAAGTACAGCAATGCCAGCCATAAAATCAATGAAGCGGTTGCCATCGGGATCCCACACCTCCACACCTTTGCCATGATCCATCACAAATGGATAGCCGCGTGGGTAGGACGACGAGATAACCTTTTTATCACGATCTATAAGTGCCTGAGCCTTTGGGCCCGGCAGATTCATTTTATTCATACAAACTCCTTGCTTGTTTTGGAGTCAGATAACTTGCCGTCAAATTGCAGCACGCTTCTACACTCCGGAATTATTTTTATATGGATTATGACTCAACAAAGCTTCGTTTGGATTAAACGAAGCGCGGCCAACTAAGCCGGAAACAGATCCCGTTATAAGATCAGTTCCTTACTCTCTATCTGCTGTCCACCACTTTGTGGCAAGCCAGAGGGGCGGCCTGCTCATAATGATTTCATCCGTGCCAGCGCCAACGCGCCCAGCAGACCTGCATTATCTCCCAGCGCAGCTTTTGTGATCACGAGATTATCGAGATAATGTGGATGAAATATATGCTTGCGCAAACTCTCTTCAAACGGTTTAAATAACAGATCGTCCACTTGTGACACTCCACCCCCAAATATCAAAATGGATGGATCGAAGATGGCCAGATAATTTGCAACCGCCATGCCCAAATAATGTGCGGCGCGTTCAAATGCCGCGATCGCAAGCGCATCCCCTGAACGGGCCGCGTCAGCTATTTGCGCGGCAGAGAGATCCGATCCCGCCTGAAGCGTGGATCCACCTCCCGCGTTGATTTGCTCATTGACGTAGCGCGCGATGGCGGTTCCCGATGAAAACGATTCTGCATGTCCAAAATGGCCGCAGCCACAAACAGGGCCGTTGGGGTCGATCAGCATATGACCAAGCTCCGCGCCCATGCCGTGAAAGCCCTGAAGCAGACGGTCACTGCTGATCACGCCGCCGCCGATGCCAGTGCTAATGGTGAGGTAGACAAGGTCATGGTGACCCTGACCCGCGCCATAGCGCCACTCTGCCAGGCCAGCCATATTCGCGTCATTGTCGAGATAGACAGGCACGCCAAAATGTTTGGATAGATTGGGCCCCAACGGGAAGTTTTCCCATTCAGGGATGTTGGGAGTGTCCAGGATCGTCCCAGTATGCGGGTCAAGTGGACCCGGAGATGCAATGCCAATGGCTGTCACTTTATCTTTCTGCCAGACGGACTCAATTGCTTTTACAAGGCGATCATATACTCCAGGCTTATTAGCCTGTGAGCGTGTCCGATGATGGGCAATAGGTTTCGTGCTTTCTGCTTCATATACAGCGACGCGGATGTGTGTCCCGCCGATATCCACGGCTAAAGTGAGGCTCATAAAGACAATTATAACCGACAGGTCACTTTCCCTCTGCTCCCTACTGACCGTTCTCATCAATGTTGACTGCGCTCCTCAATACTGCTATCATCATTTTATGAACAGTTTACAAAGCAAGACTCGTTTTCAACAGGAAGCACGACGCCTGTCGCGCTGGTTATTACCTGGCATGGGCGTCAAGCGTTGGATGCTCATGATACTGGCCGGTATCACCCTGCTAGGAGTGAGCCTGGCGGTTTTCCTGGATGAATTTTACAGTGTGGAGTTAACCAACCCGGCTCTGCTTGAATTTTTCTCGATTGCTTCCCTGCAATTTCTGCCGCGCCTCGTGCGTGTGCTCATTTTTGCCGGGCTGGGTGTTGGATTGGTTGTCTATGGAATTGGGGAATTGAACCGTTCCCTGCTCAAGCCGTTTGTGGGCCCAGGTAAGTCAATTGTGGATGAACTGGCTAACTATCGACGCCGCGACCGCGGACCGCGCATCGTGACCATCGGCGGTGGACATGGCCTGGCCACGCTTCTACGCGGACTGAAGACCTACACGCGCAATTTGACGGCGGTCGTGACTGTGGCGGATGATGGCGGCTCCTCGGGACGCTTGCGTGAAAGTTTTGGCATTTTGCCTCCTGGGGATATTCGTAACTGTCTCGCGGCGTTATCCAATGACGAGCAAATGCTCACACAATTATTTCAATATCGCTTTAGCAGCACAGATGAATTGGAGGGGCATTCATTTGGAAACCTATTCATCACCGCTTTGGCGGATATCACGGGTAGTTTTGAAGGTGCCATTGCCGAATCAGGAAAAGTGTTATCGGTGAGCGGGCGTGTACTACCCTCCACATTGCATGATGTAAAACTTGTCGCAGATATGCAACTGCCAAATGTGCCGATCCAGGTGCGGGTACAGGGCGAGAGTCGCATCCCAAAAATGGCTGGGCAAGTCCGCAGACTGTGGCTGGAGCCAAATGACGCGCCCGCTTTTCCTCCTGTTATCAAAGCAATCTTGAATGCGGATATGGTGGTTGTGGGGCCAGGAAGTTTATATACCAGTTTGCTGCCCAATTTGCTGGTAAAGGATCTCCTCGGCGCGATCCATGCCAGCCGCGCTGTGAAAGTTTATGTGTGTAATATTGCCACACAGTCTGGTGAAACAGATATGTACTCCTGTTACGATCACGTCCATGCTTTGGAGGAACATCTCGGAGACAGCGTTTTCGACGTCCTGTTATGTAATGATAACTATGAGGGCAGCCTGAGTGATGATTCTCAGTGGGTGCGTGCAGATGAAAAGACCCTGGCTGATTCCCGCAGTTATGTTGCGGACCTCACCGATAAGGATTATCCCTGGCGTCATGATTCTCTAAAGCTGGCGCGCACCTTGATCGAAATCCTTGACGAATATACAGGGCCCCTGGAATGATTTTTGCCATGAGCGCAGTCGAAGAGTGTCATTATTTATTTAGGAATTGTGTGTGATAAAATCATTTTGTATACTTCATCACAAATTGATTTCGGAGGTTTGACATGGCAGTAAAAGTTGGTATTAATGGATTTGGACGCATTGGGCGTCTTGTCTTCCGCACGATCAAAGAGCGGCACCCTGAAGAGCTTGACGTTGTGGCAGTAAATGATCTGTTCGACTCTGCGACCAACGCGCATCTTTTGAAATATGATTCCACTTACGGGAAATATCCCGGTACGGTGGAGGCCATGGACGGCAATCTGCTCATTGATGGCAAGACCGTCAAGGTCAGCGCCGAGAAAGATCCCGCTGCGATCAAATGGAAGGATATGGGCGTCGAGATCGTGATCGAGTCAACGGGCTTTTTCACAGATGCGACCAAGGCCAAAGCCCATATCGAATCTGGCGGCGCGAAGAAAGTGATCATCTCAGCACCCGCGAAAAATGAAGATATCACCATTGTGTTGGGAGTCAACCAGGATAAATACGATGCGGCCAAACACAATATCATCTCGAACGCATCCTGTACAACCAATGGTTTGGCGCCAGTAGCCAAAGTGTTGAACGATGTGTTTGGGATTGATAAAGGTTTCCTGACCACAATCCACGCGTACACAAATTCTCAAAAGTTGCAGGATGTTGGCGCGAAAGACATGCGTGATGCACGCGCCGCGGCACAAAACATTGTCCCATCTGAAACAGGTGCAGCAAAAGCTGTCGGCCTGGTGATCCCTGAACTCAAAGGCAGATTTGGTGGCATGGCGTTCCGCGTGCCAACGCCAACCGTTTCCGTCGTTGACTTCACCGCAACTCTTAATAAAGAAGCGACTAAAGAGGAGATCCGCGATGCGATGCTCGAATATTCTCAAGGTTCAATGAAGGGCATCCTCGATGTGACCGATGAGCCGCTCGTTTCCACAGATCTGCGCGGCACAAATTTCTCCAGTGTGTTCAGTTCGATGGATACACTTGTCATCGGAAATCTGGTCAAGGTCGTTGCGTGGTACGACAATGAATGGGGTTATGCCTGTCGCACTGCTGATCTCACGGCGATGATCGCAAAAAACCTATAGAAACGTACGCAGATAAACAGGTATACAAGTAGACATGTTTGGACTTGTGTACCTGTTTTCTTGTCTACTTGTGTACTTAAACGCGGAGCAATCATGAATAAGAAAACCGTAAAGGATATTGACCTCAAAGGGAAGCGCGTTCTCATGCGAGTCGATTTCAACGTGCCGATGCAGGATGGTAAAGTGACAGATGACAAACGCATCCGCGCCTCTCTCCCGACTATCAAATACGTGTTGGATCAGGGCTCTTCTCTTATTTTGATGAGTCATTTGGGGCGGCCAAAATCCGCTTCAGACTCGGAGTTTAGCCTGCGCCCCGTTTCGGGAGTCCTGGCTTCGCTATTAGGCATTCCCCTTAAGATGGCACCTGATTGCGTTGGACTAGAAGTGGAAAAGATGGCAAAGGAGTTAAAGCCTGGTGAAATACTCCTGTTGGAAAACACGCGCTTTCATGAGGGTGAAGAAAAGAACGATCTCGAGTTGGCCAAACAACTGGCTTCACTTGGAGAAATATTTGTCAACGATGCTTTTGGTTCCGCACATCGCGCACACTCCTCCACAGAAGGTGTTGCGCGTTTTCTTCCGGCGGTATCTGGTTTCCTGATGGAACAGGAACTCGAATATCTTGGCCGCGCAGTTGCCGACCCGGAGCATCCATATGTTGCGATTCTCGGTGGCGCAAAGATCAGCGATAAGATCAATGTTGTTGAAACTCTGCTTTCCAAAGCGGACAAGTTAATTATCGGTGGCGGGATGGCGAACACATTTCTTGCTGCTCAAGGACTGAACATGCAGGATAGCCTTGTTGAAACCGCATCGCTCGATACTGCAAAAGTCATTATGGCAAAGTCTGGTGATAAGCTGATCCTGCCAGTGGACGCAGTTATCGCGGACAAATTCGATGCTGAGGCAAATTCACAAGTGGTGGATGTGGATAAAATTCCCGCGGGCTGGCGCATGCTGGACGTTGGCCCGAAAACGCTGGAGCTTTACAAACGTGCCCTGGATGGAGCCAAACTCATCGTCTGGAATGGACCTGTGGGCGTCTTCGAAATGCCAAAATTTGCAGAAGGTACTTTTGCACTGGCGCGCATGCTAGCCGAATCTGGTGCAACCACAGTCATCGGTGGCGGTGATTCGGCCAGCGCGGTCAAGAAGGCGGGCGTCGCAAAGCAGATGACGCACGTTTCCACAGGCGGCGGCGCGTCGCTGGAATTCCTTGAAGGCAAGGAATTACCCGGCGTCGCGGCGTTAATGGATAAGTAGCTCTTTTGATTGTGTGCCGGTAAAACAGGATGGATAATGTATCCATCCTGTTTTCATAATGAGCATGCTTTTGCTATGCTCTCACAGCGGAATTGTCATGTAAAATAAGAAGGATTAATTTTTCACAGAGGTCTTGATGCCATTTAATGTCGGTGAAAATGTAGGACCTTATCGCATAATTGAACAACTCGGGCAAGGGGGAATGGCGACGGTGTTCAAAGCCTACCATGCCTCATTGGATCGTTACGTGGCGATCAAGGCTCTACATCCGGCTTTTAATCAGGACGTTACTTTTGAGGCTCGTTTTCAGCGTGAGGCGAGGGTGGTTGCAAAACTTGAACACCCGAATATCGTCCCTGTATATGATTATGCCGAACATGAAAAACGCCCATATCTTGTGATGAAATTCATCGAGGGGGATACGCTCAAGGCAAAGCTGGACAAAGGACCATTGTCTTCAGAAGACATTGCCCGCATTGTGGAAGCTGTTGGCTCCGCCTTGTCATACGCGCACAGACAGGGAGTGTTGCACCGTGATATCAAACCATCCAATGTGCTGGTGGCGAGGGATGGACAAATGTATCTGGCGGATTTTGGTTTGGCGCGCATCGCTCAATCGGGTGAGTCCACTCTTTCATCAGATATGATCATGGGCACGCCACAATATATTTCTCCTGAACAAGCGATGGGAAAGAAAGACCTTGATGAGCGCACCGACCTCTATTCGTTCGGTGTGATGCTGTATGAGATGGTCGTGGGTCAGGTTCCATTTAATGCCGATACACCTTTCTCCGTTATACATGACCACATTTATTCCCCGTTGCCATTGCCTCATAAAGTAAATAAAAATGTGCCAGAGTCGGTGGAGCGCGTGTTGTTGAAGGCGCTGGCAAAGGAACGCGATGATCGTTATGAGACCGTTTCGCAAATGGTCGCTGCATTCAAAGATGCATGGATGGAAGCAGGCATTCCCATGCAGGGCACTTTCATAAAGATATCGCAGTCTATGAACGCGCCCGAAAAACCTGTTGCAAAAGCCGAGCCGATCAATACGCTCGTTGAGCCGGAACCAATCAAAACGGCCGCGCAGGTTGAATCAACGCTGGCAGGACTGGAGTCGAATAAGAAGCGTTCCGCGAATCTGTCCGCATGGTTATGGATTGGCGCGGGCGTCATTGTCGTCCTGTGTATTGGGTCCATTGTGTTCGCGCGTAGCAATCAGCTGTTTGGGCGGGTGTTGGCTGCGTCGCGCGCTTCCACAAATACTCCGGTAGCTTTTTCGCTGTCAACATCGCTACCAAACCTAGTGTCGACTCCTTTATCAGGGCAGGTCATCCCACCCTCCGCAGTGCTTGAAGCACAAAAGCGCGCTAATGAAAATCCCAACGATCTCAATGCTCAATTCGACCTGGCTCTCGCGTTTTGGAATGCAAATATGCCAGGCGCCATGTATGAAACACTTTCAAAGGTCACTCAGCTGGCTGGACCTGACAATGAGTCCTTCTATATACAGGCAGGAGAAAAATTTGCAAGCCAGGATGGTTGGCTGCCCGCCGCGTTCATGTATTTTCAAGTTGTGAGGGCGCGTGCCCAAACGAGCGAGGGCGTTCCAGACCATATCCGGGATGCTTTCCGCGAGGCGATGTATAAAGCCGCAGACAGACCCGAAGTGGCAGTGATCGTTCCTTTCGATAAAGTCGCCGAGGTGGACCCGACGATCTCATTTATCACTCAGGCCCGCAATGCATTTTATTCAGGACGTATAAAAGAAGCACATGAGCTTATCGGTGAATTGAAACAGTACGAGGATACATCACGTGAAGGCTACCTGCTCGAAGGTGAACTCGCTTCTGTAGAAGGCGATCACGAAACCGCCCGTCAATTCCTGCAGGGCCTTGTGGATGATCAAACCTCCACGCCTGAGTGGATCCGTTTGTTTGCTGATGAAATTTTAAAGAGGATGCCATAAATATGAGCCGTATACCTGTTGTCGCTGGAAACTGGAAGATGAACAAGACCGTCGCGGAGGCTCAAGACCTGGTCTCGAAGATGAGCAGGCAATTGCGCGAAATTAGAAATGTCGAAAAAATTCTTTGCCCTCCATTCACGGCGTTGCCCGCGTTATCTACAATGCTGGCGGGCTCTGATATCGGCCTCGGCGCGCAGAATATGCATTGGGAGGAGAAGGGCGCCTTCACGGGTGAAATCGCGCCGGGCATGCTGAAGGAATTTTGTTCATATGTCATCATCGGCCACTCGGAGCGCCGCGCTTATTTTGGGGAAACGGATGAGAGTGTGAATCGAAAACTGCGCGCCGCGAAAAATGCCGACCTGACACCGATCGTTTGTGTGGGTGAAACGCTGGATGAATACGAATCAGGGCGGACCTCCGAAGTGGTTCGCCGTCAAATCAGCCTTGGCCTGGCTGGTATCGGCTCTGCTTTCGCGCCGCGCATCATCATTGCTTACGAACCCGTCTGGGCCATCGGCACGGGAAAAGCCTCCAGCGCAGAGAATGCCAACGGTGTCGTGGCTCAGGTCATTCGTCCCGCGTTGAGCGATCTGTTTGGGGTCGATTCTGCACAATCCATCCGAGTGCAGTATGGTGGATCGGTCACAGCTGCCAATGCATCCGAATTTTTTGCGCAGCCTGAAATTGACGGCGCGTTGGTGGGCGGTGCCAGCCTGAAAGCTGACGAGTTTGTGGCGATCACAAAAATCGCGGCAGAGTAACCTCTCCTGATGGGAGGGTGAGGCCAGCTCAATTATGCTCACTCAAATCTCAGGTCTATTCTGGATCATCTTAATGCTTGTGCCGCTGATATTGCTTCAGCGGCTTTTGCATCGCGAGATCCAGGCAGTGTTCCTGATCCTCACGCGTGATGTGAGACTCACAATGGGGATCTTCTCGATCATATTTTTGCCTGGTGTTTTTTTGCATGAGTTGAGTCATTTTTTTATGGCGAAGATACTAAGCGTGCCGACGGGCGGATTTTCTATTTTCCCGCAAGCTTTACCTGATGGACGATTACAGCTTGGTTATGTCGAGACTGCCAAATCAGATGTCTTGCGCGATTCATTGATTGGCGCGGCGCCATTGATTGTTGGGACTCTGTTCGTCACTTATGTAGCGATCTATCGTCTTGAGATGCGCATTTTGTGGGATGTATTTCGCAACGGCCAATTGGACCTGTTCTGGATGGGGATGCGCGCCCTGCCGCAGGTATCAGATTTTTACATGTGGTTCTATCTGGCATTTGCGGTGAGCAGTACGATGATGCCGTCGCAATCAGACCGTCATGCCTGGCAGGCGCTGGTTATTTCTCTGAGCGTGTTATTTGCAATTGCAGTATTGATCGGCGCCGGCCCATGGATGTTAAGTAACATCGCTCCGCGCCTCAGCAACTTTCTCAGTGCGGTGGCAGTGATCTTTGGCTTGAGTGCAATTGTGCATATTCTGCTAGTGTTGCCCACAGCATTGATCCACAAACTATTGGCGCGCGCAACCGGGGTGGATGTAGCCTAACCGCTATGCTCTGCAAACCATATAGTGTGCCGCTTGCGAAATTGCCTCGTTCATTCATATAACTCCTTCAACTTCTGACGGATGAAGTGATTGTCAATACGAATAAAAAATAGCAATGTCAGTTCTCCGTTCTCTCTTCATAATCAATTCACAACCGAATCCTATACTACGTTCATAAGTTCACACAAAGGAGTGAAAAATGAACGGAAAAATTGGTTTACGTATCGTCTCGGCTTTGGTGTTGATCGCTGCGGTTGCGGGCATCGCATTCTTTGCCTTCCAGGCTGGTGTTGCCCAAGGCTCGCCAATCACCATCGAAGCGCCCTCGGGCGAGTCTGTGCCCGCGCCTTACCCGTATTACGGATATGGGATGCCTTTCCATCGTCCGCATTTCGGATTTGGATACGGCTTCGGCTGTTTTGGCCCTCTCCTGGCGTTCTTCCTACTGTTCGTAGCCTTCCGCTTCCTCTTCTGGGGGCCGCGCTGGGGACATCATAGGGGACATTGGGGCAGGCATTGGGAAGGTGGTGCTCCACCGATGTTTGAAGAGTGGCATAAGAGAGCTCATGGTGAGGCTCAGCAGCCTGAAGAAAAGAAAGAATAAGAACGTATAATGTAGGTCGGATTGCCAATCCGACCTACAAAATCATATGAAAACAATCCTCGTTGTAGACGACGAACCTAAAATCACCCAACTCGTGCGTGACTATCTGGAGCGTGCCGGGTTTGGCGTTCTGGTCGCGCATGATGGGAAGAAGGCTTTATCGCTTGCGAAGACTGAGAAACCAGATGCGGTCATTCTGGACCTCGGCCTGCCTCAGCTCGATGGGCTGGACTTCACCCGCGAGTTTCGCAAAACCTCCAACGCCCCGATCATCATGCTGACGGCGCGCGCGGAAGAAACAGACAAACTCATCGGCCTGGAACTTGGCGCGGACGATTACATGACCAAACCATTCAGCCCCAAGGAATTGGTGGCACGCGTCCGTGTGGTGTTTCGCCGCATCGAAAATGCTTCAAATGCAAGCTCAGAAATGATTCGCATGACAGATTTGACTCTCGATGTTCCAAGGATGCGTGTCACAGCAGAGAAGCGCGAGATTGAAGAACTCACACCGACAGAGTTTGAATTACTAGCTACTTTAGCACGCCAACCTGGGCGAGTCTTCACCCGCGCACAATTATTAGATTCGATCCATGGCGTGGCGTTTGAATCCTATGAACGCGCAATTGACGCGCATATCAAGAATATTCGCCGCAAGATTGAAGTCAAAGCCAGTGAGCCGAAGTATGTGCTGACGGTCTATGGTGTTGGTTACAAGTTTACAGATAAGTAAAACGTTGGTGGTTATGGTTGAGTAGTCCGTGTTTTCGGTGCGTAAGAACGTCACCTACTCAACCACCGGATTGCTTTAATTATCTTATGAAACATCATCCGCATTTTTCACATCGTCAACGCCCGCCGTGGTGGCCTGAGAATGAAGACTGGCCGCCTAAGCGCTGGCAGTATATGCGCGGCAAACCATTCTTTCGCAGGATGGGATGTTTTTTCTTTGGTTTTGCTTTCTTAGCATTCGTAGGTTTGCTTGGTATTCTCAGGTTTATTCTTGCGCCGTTCATTGACTTTCACGGGACCCCACCTTTTGACAGACCTGATTTTATTTTCCCACTGGGCTTTCTCGGATTTTTCTTATTGATTTTCGCGGTAGGATGGGGCGCCCGTAGTTTACGGCGAATATCCAGGCCATTGGACGAGTTGGTTGATGCATCTAATAAAGTTGCAGAGGGAGATTATTCGATACGTGTAGAGGAGAGGGGACCTCCAGAAGTTTACTCGCTAATGCGCGGATTCAATTCGATGGCGGAGCGCTTGCAAGTCAATGACCAGCAGAGACGGAATATGCTGGCGGATGTATCGCATGAGCTACGCACACCATTGACGGTTATTCAAGGCAACGTCGAGGGTATTTTAGATGGGGTCTACGCAGCTGATGAAACGCGTTTGAAATCCATCCTGGAGGAAACCCAGGTCCTTTCGCGGCTGATCGAAGATCTGCGAACCCTGGCTTTGGCGGAAAGCGGCGCGTTACAGTTGAAGCGGGAACCTACTGATCTAGTCGAGTTGATCCGTGACACGGCGGCCGGATTTGAGTCTCAAGCAAAAGAAAAAGAAATTGATCTTGATCTGTCGTTGAATGAAATTGAAGAAATAAATATCGATCCGCAACGCGTGCGTGAAGTGCTCACGAATTTGATCAGTAACGCATTGCGCTATACACCCATTCAAGGCGAGGTAAATGTCAGTTTGGCGGAATCCGCTTCGGGTGCGGAAAGCGATGCGTTGACTGGCGAAGCCGTGTCGAAACGAGGCGTGATGATCTCCATCCAGGATAGCGGTGCTGGGATCGAATCTGCTGACTTGCCGCATATCTTCGAGAGATTCTATAAATCCAGCGATTCGGGTGGGATGGGATTGGGTTTATCCATCGCGAAGTATTTGGTGGAGGCGCACGGCGGGAAAATTTGGGCGGAAAGTGAAGCGGGAACTGGCTCGAAGATTTCATTTACGCTCGTGGCTTAACCACGCAGATATTTGTTTGATGCGCAAGCTTCTGTGCGGCTTAGCGGCTCAAATTGAAAAGTCTGGTAAAATATGCGCCTGTGATTTCAGCCCGCATGCGTCCTTTCCGCAACCTCTCTATGCCTGCCTGAAACGCAAAAAATCTAAAGGAGCAAGCTAAATGGTTCGAATTCGTTTACGTCGTATTGGTCTCAAAGGCCAACCCACGTATCGCATTGTGGCTGCTGATAAAGAGTCACCGCGCGATGGTCGTTTTTTGGAAATTCTCGGATTTTACAATCCACGCACACAGCCTTCGACAATTCATGTTAGAGAAGACCGCGCTTTTCACTGGATGAAGAACGGCGCTTTGCCAACCGATTCAGTTGCCCAGGTTTTCAAGAGCGCAGGAATTCTCGAGCGCTTCGAGCGTTTCAAGAAAGGCGAGTCTATTGAGACTCTCGTGAAAGAATCGGAAGAAGCCGAAACCAAACGTGGTGCAACAATTAAGACAGGTAAGCAGTAAATTTTATGAAAGACCTCATCGAGTATATTGCCAAATCCCTTGTGGATCATCCCGAAGAAGTGCAGGTGCGCGAAAGCGGAGGCGGCTCACGCGTCCGCATTGAGCTGAGCGTTTCGAAGGATGATATGGGCCGGGTCATCGGCAAGGGCGGCAAAGTTGCAAATTCCATCCGGACGCTTTTGCGAGTGGCGGCGGAGCGGAAAGGCAAACAAGCCACGCTCGATGTGGTTGAGCCAGAATAATGGCTGAAAAAAGAAACACTCCAGGCTCGCCAGACGGCGAGCCTGTATATTTGACAGTTGGATTTTTGCGCCGTCCGCATGGTCTGCAGGGTGAGATCAATATGGACTTGCATACTGACTTTCCGGAACGCATGAAAAGCGGGAGAAAATTATTCGTGGGCGAGCAGTATCAACCCATGACCCTTGCGGGCGTACGTCCGCATCAATCTGGGTTACTTGTAAAATTCAAAGGTATTGAAACGCCTGAGAACGCGGGGCTGTTTCGCAATCAATGGGTGTATATCCAGGCGAAAGATGCTTCGCCTTTACCGGAGGGTCAGCTCTATCGACACGAACTGATCGGATTTAAAGTCGTCGACGAGAACGACAACGCGCTGGGTGAATTGACGGAGATCCTTGAGACGGGTGCCAATGACGTCTATGTGGTTAAGGATCAGGCAGATAAGGAGCTTCTTCTGCCTGCAATCCCCTCGGTCATTCTGGAACTGGATGCTGCGCGCCGTTTAATGCGCGTTCATTTATTAGACGGGTTGGTGAGTGGGAGCTAGACTGCCTGCTTCATGTTACGTAATTAGTAATTGGTAATTTGCCTCGCTGTCCCACGGTATAACAAACAACATTGTGCCAGAAAGCAATTTTAAAAATATGGGCGATTTTTCTAACTCAAATGGACCAGGTCTTGATGCAATTCAGACATCCAGCACTATGGCGTCTGTGCAGGGTGTATTTTTACGACGACTATTTACCTTCAATTTAAGAACTCGCAACCCCTTTTCTCTTTTTGTTATGTTGCTATTTGGCGTTGCTGTAACAGGCTTTATGTTGTTTGCTATTTATGCGGCAATTTCAACACGAGCCGTCGTAAAGCTTGACTGGTTAGATTTCCTAATTTTGGGGTTATTTTATTTGCTACTCGGTATAGTTTTAAGTGTTGGCTTGGCACTCATAATTAACTTCTTGCTTAATATTGGCATAATTATAGGCTTCATAGGGCAAAAATCGAATATAGGAAGAGAGAAAGAACGAAGTCGAGAAAAGACTAATAAGAAAATGCCTAAACGACGTAAAGACTTCAAATGATAAAGTTATCAAGAAGTTAGTAATTTGTAATTTTGAAAACTTTGAGTTCTTCGTGTTCTTTGTGGTAAATTATTTGTTATGGATGATAAAAGATATTGGATCGGCTTCAACTTGATAAAAGGCATCGGCGCGGTGCGCATGCAGGGACTTATCGCGTACTTTGGCGAATTAGAGTCCGCGTGGAAAGCCGCGCCTTCTGAATTAGCGGCAGCAGGCCTGGGCCTGAAAGTGATCGAGCGTGTCATTCAGGCGCGCGAAACTGTGGATCTGGAAAAGGTCTGGGAGAAAATTGAAAAACAGGGAATCAAAATCCTCACATGGGAAGATGAATCTTATCCACAACGATTGAAAGAGATTGACCAGCCGCCACCCGTGTTGTATATTCGCGGTGAATACCTGCCCGATGATCTTTTTGCTGTTGCGATTGTTGGCACGCGGCGAGCCACTCCTTATGGCAGGCAGATCACCGAAGAGCTTTCCTCCTTCCTTGCCGTGAATGGCATGACGGTGATCAGCGGACTCGCCCGCGGCGTGGATGCGATTGCGCACCAGTCCGCGTTGAAGGCAGGCGGACGCACGATCGCAGTATTGGGTTCGGGTGTTGATAAGATCTATCCGCCTGAGCATCGTGGCCTAGCAGAGCAAATGATGGAGCGTGGCGCGATTATCAGTGATTACGCTCCGGGCACGCCGCCAGATGCATCCAATTTTCCTCCGCGCAATCGCATCATTTCCGGGTTATCATTGGCCGTCGTTGTCATCAAGGCCGGTGAGACCAGTGGCGCGTTGATCACTGCCGAATTTGCCGCCGAACAGGGACGTGAAGTCTTCGCAGTGCCTGGTAGTATACTTGCGCCGCAAAGCAAGGGTACGAATAAGCTAATTCAACAGGGTGCACTTCCTTTATTGAGCGTAAATGATTTAATGCAGGCATTGGACGTTGCCCGTGTGGGTGAACATAAAGCGGCTCGTAAGATTATGCCGACAGATGCAATCGAAGCAAAGTTGTTGGGTGTGCTGACCAACGAGCCTTTGCATGTGGATGAGATCCGCAATCAATCTGAGCTGCCTATAGAGAAAGTATCTGCTGCACTTGCTCTCATGGAATTGAAAGGAATGGTGCGGCAGGTTGGTGGTATGAATTACATTGCTGTGCGTGAGGTACAATCCGACTATTCGGTTTAGGATATGGAACATACATACGCTGTGATCATGGCCGGAGGTGGGGGGACCCGTCTCTGGCCCGTCTCAAGAAAAGAAAGCCCCAAACAATTATTACCACTGCTGGGTAAGGAAACACTTTTTCAGAGCACAGTGCAACGTCTGGAGAATTTATTCCCGCCCGAGCATATTCTTGTTGTCACTGTGGAAGATCAGGCGCGCGAGATGCGTTTGCAGGCACCCTCCATTCCTGAGGAGAATTACCTGATCGAGCCTGCACCGCGCGGGACTGCATCCGCAGTCGGTTTGGCGGCGGCCATCTTGCATAAACGCGATCCCGACGCCGCGATGGCTATACTGCCTTCCGATCATTTCATTCGTAACCGAGATCTATTCCATTATCTTCTGCGCGCTGCATTTGATGTGGCAGGCAATGGGTATCTGGTCACACTGGGTATCACGCCCACTCATCCATCCACCGCCTATGGATATATTCAACAAGGCCGCCCACTTTCAGGTGGATATAACTATCCTGCCTATGAAGTGAAGAGTTTCAAGGAAAAACCAGATGAAGAGACCGCGCAGATACTTCTCCGTTCAGGCGATCATTCATGGAATAGTGGCATGTTCATCTGGCGGGCAGATGTTATTTTAAAAGAAATCAATAAGCAAATGTCTGAGCTACATGCGACGCTCGATGATATAGCAGCTGCCTGGGGAACGCCGACGCAAGATGAGGTCCTGAAGGAACGCTGGCAGGCTCTTAAAGTCAAAACAGTTGATTATGGCATAATGGAAAAAGCCGGGCAGGTGGCAGTACTCCCCGCAGGCGGCCTCGGATGGAGCGATGTGGGCTCGTGGGAATCGTTGTTCGAAGTTCTCCTGCCGGATATGAATGGGAATGTTGCCACGAATAAAAGTGGACACCTTGCGCATGAGACCAATAACACACTGGTGTATGGCTCAAGCAGCGAACGTCTCATTGTTACCATCGGGGTGGATGATATGATTATCGTGGATACAGACGATATACTGCTTGTGTGCAAGTCCGACCAATCGCAAAGTGTACGCGACATTGTGGAACACCTGAAAAAACATCGCCAGGAGAAATACCTTTAAAGAAAGAATATATTAGTAGAGACAGTTAGTTTGGTTTCTATTACTGGGAGAGTCAATGGAAGCATATTGCATGAAGTGCAAGACCAAACGTGAAATGCAGGAGCCTGTTGCGAGTTTCAATGCAAACAGCTCACCTGTTACGATTGGTGTTTGCTCTGTTTGTGGAACAAAACTTTATAGGATGGGAAAGACCGAGGCACATGCGGGCATGACGCCTCCACCCAAGCCTGAGAAAGTTGCCAAGGCTGCGAAAGCTGAGAAGCGTTCTGGCAAGCTGGTGATCGTCGAATCGCCGGCAAAAGCCAAAACTGTCGGACGTTTCCTTGGCAAGGGCTATACGGTGCGCGCCTCGGTGGGGCATGTGCGCGATCTTTTGAAATCGCAATTATCGGTGGATGTGGAAAATAATTTTGTGCCGAAGTATCGCGTGCCCAATGAGAAAAAGCAGGTTGTAAAAGATCTCAAGAAACTGGCGCAAAAAGCGGAGGAGATCTACCTCGCGACCGACCCTGACCGCGAAGGTGAATCCATCTCGTGGCATTTGCTGGAAGCCGCTGAGATCGACCCCAACCGCACCAAACGTGTGGAATTCCATGAGATCACTGAGTCTGCTATTAAAGAGGCGTTTTCGAAGCCGCGTAACATCAACATGGATCTAGTGGATGCCCAACAAGCACGTCGAATTCTGGACCGTTTGGTGGGGTACAGCATCAGCCCGATTCTATGGGAGAAGGTGCGCGGACGCCTTTCGGCCGGTCGCGTTCAATCTGTCGCCCTGCGCTTGATCGTTGAGCGTGAACGCGAGATCGAAGCATTTGTCCCAGTTGAATACTGGTCCATTCACGCAGAGTTAAAGCCGGATGGATTGAACACCACTTTCGTGGCGAAACTTGCAAAGATCGATGATCAGGACCTTGAACTTCCCAACGAAGAAACGGTGCAGCCGATCCTTGTGGATATGGAAACCGCCGCCTATTCGGTCTCAAAGGTCAAGCGCGGAGAACGCAGGCGCCGGCCATCTGCTCCGTTCACAACTTCAACATTACAGCAGGAAGCCTCGCGCAAACTGGGTTATACCGCCAAACGGACGATGGCTCTGGCGCAGGGACTCTACGAGGGGCAGGACGTAGGTGGTGGCGGTACGACAGGTCTGATCACCTACATGCGTACAGATTCGACCAATGTGGCTGTCTCAGCACAAAACGAAGCTCGCCAATATATCAGCGGTAAGTATGGCAAGGATTATGTGCCCTCAGAACCACCGCAATACAAGAAGCGATCTGCAAACGCGCAGGAAGCACACGAAGCCATCCGTCCAACTTCCGTAATGCGCGAGCCCGAGCAGGTGAAGGAATTCCTTGACCCTGCCATGTTCAAGTTGTATCGCCTGATCTGGCAGAGATTCGTTGCGTCGCAGATGGAAGCCGCAGTGTACGACACGTTGCAGGTGGAAGTGATCGGTAAGACCAGTGCACACGAATATCTACTGCGCGTGGCTGGTTCCGCGGTTAAATTTGCGGGCTTTATGGTCGTCTATGAAGAAGCGAAGAATGAAGATGTGAAGTCCGAAGAGGATGAAGAGAATGTTCGCATCCCTGGTGGAATAGTGGAGGGACAGAAGCAAGAACTCATCCGTCTGATCCCTGAACAGCATTTTACTCAGCCACCGCCGCGTTTTTCTGAAGCATCACTTGTGCAGGCGCTCGAGGAAGATGGTATCGGTCGCCCGTCCACGTATGCACCCACATTATCAACCATCCAACAACGCGGATATGTGCTGCGCGAAGAGAAGCGCCTGAGCCCTACCGAGATCGGCATCCAGGTCAATGACCTCATGGTGCAATACTTCTCTGATATTGTCGACCTGAAATTTACTGCGCGCATGGAAGAAGACCTCGATATGATCGCATCCGGGCAGGCGGAGTGGGTGGAAGTGATGCACGAGTTCTACCGTCCATTTGCGGAGGATGTTAGAAAGGCGCAGGCTGAGATGCCTGTTACCAAAAGCGAACCCGAACCCATTGGGCGTAAGTGCCCCGAAGATGGTGGCGAGCTTGTCATCCGCTATGGTCGATTTGGGAAATTTATCTCCTGCGCAAATTTCCCAACCTGTCGTTATACTGAACCGTGGCTTCAAAAGATAGATGTCACCTGTCCGAAGGATGGCGGCGAGCTGATCGAAAGAAAGACGCGCAAGGGACGCACGTTTTACGGATGTGAGAATTACCCGAGTTGCGATTTCACCTCCTGGAAGAGGCCACTCAAACAACCCTGCCCGAAATGTAATGGATTGCTTGTAATTGCAAATAAACGTGAAGCACAATGCACAAATTGTCAGGAAACCTTTCTTCTGGAAGAGATCGTTCCTGAAACTGTGGAATAGGAGAAACCATGCACTTTGCACCCATCCCATATCTCGACCCCGGCTCCGGCAGTTTCTTAATTCAGCTACTCATCGCCGCGTTGCTGGGTGTTGGTATTGCCGCGCGCGCATCCTGGGGAAAGATCAAAGGCTGGTTTGGGATTAAGCCCAAGGCCGATGAGGACGATGACGAATCAGCCGAATAGCGGACAACTACCCGCTTCTTTCCGGGACCCGAGCGGATTCCTGTTTTCCCGCGGTGGAGTCCTCTACCGACGGGTCAACCACGCCTACGAACGCGAGTATACGAGCTTAATAGAATCAGGCTTGTATGAAAAGCTGGTAAAGGCCGGGTTGCTGATTCCGCATGTTGAAGTGGATCCATCGTTTGCTGAGTCTGAGGCCGTTTTTAAAGTCATCCAGCCTGAGCGCGTGCCGTTCATCTCCTATCCGTATGAATGGTCGTTCAGTCAATTGAAGGATGCCGCGCTGGCGACGTTATCCATCCAACGGCGCGCTTTGAAATTGGGTATGTCTTTAAAAGATGCCAGCGCCTATAACATTCAGTTTGTGCGCAGCAAGGCAGCTTTGATAGATACACTGTCCTTTGAAATCTATAAGGAGGGCGAGCCCTGGGTTGCATATCGTCAGTTTTGCCAGCACTTTCTGGCACCTCTCGCGTTGATGGCATTGAAGGATGTTCGTTTAAATCAATTGTTACGTGTCTATATTCACGGTGTGCCACTCGACCTTGCCAGTGGATTGTTGCCTGCCAAAACACGCCTCAATTTTGGGCTGTTGACGCATATTCATTTGCACGCCGGTGCGCAGAAAAAATATTCCGGCCAGGAAGTGAAGTCGCGTAGTGGCACAATGAGCAAACAGGCAATGGTTGGTTTGATCGACAATCTTGAGGCGACCATCAAAAAATTGAATTGGACTCCGCAAGGTACAGAATGGGGAAATTATTATGACATCACAAATTATTCCGATGCTGCCTTTGAGCATAAAAAAGAACTTGTCCGTGAATGGTCAAAGCGAGTTAAGCCAACGTTGGCTTGGGACCTAGGTGCAAATAATGGTATCTTCAGTCGCTTGGTGAGTGAAACGGGTTCTTACGTGGTCGCATTCGATGTCGACCCTGCCGCCGTTGAGCAAAATCACCGCCAGTTAAAAAGTGAAAAGACAGAGAATCTGGTGCCTCTGCTTTTGGATTTGACCAATCCCAGTCCAGCTATTGGTTGGGCAAACCTGGAGCGTGAGTCGTTTGGCTCGCGCGGCCCTGCAGATCTGGTGCTGGCTTTGGCAGTTATCCATCACCTGGCAATTTCAAATAATGTGCCTTTGCCGCAACTGGCGGATTTTTTCGCGCATACAGGCAAATGGCTGGTGATTGAGTTCGTTCCCAAGCAGGATAGCCAGGTGAAGAAATTATTGGCCTCCAGAGAAGATATTTTCCCCACCTACACAAGACAGGGATTTGAATCTGCGTTCAAGGAAAAATTTATTGTTCATGAGGCGGTTAATGTACGCGAATCTGAAAGAGTGTTGTACCTGATGGAAACCAAATAAAAAAAGAGCCATCCCTGCGTTTATTGCTTTAAACAATGGATGGTATATAATTGAGTAGACCTCATTCACAAAAGGAAAAAGCCATGGAAGCACTAACCGCAATCATCAAAAACCTTCTCCAGAATACAAGAGTGGCTCTTATATTAGGCGTTGTATTGGGCTTGATCCTTGGCCTGATCATGGGCTGGGGCCTTTGGCCCGTACAATGGACGGATGGTACGCCAGAAGTCCTGCGCGCAGACCTTCAGGAAGATTATCTTCGCATGGCAATTGAATCATTTGACCGCACTGGCGATGTCAACACTGCTGCGAGCCGCTGGGACAATTTGGGGGCCGCGGCCGGCCCAACCTTTATCCGAGTTCAAGCCCAGCCGGGAAATCTAAATCCGGTGGATATTCAGGAATATGGCACAGTCATTCAATCACTGAAAGGTCCCATTTCTCCAGCGCCTGGTGGTGAAGCCTCCCCCGCCGCCTCCACGACGGTGCTGTACGCCTCCATATTGGTTGTAGTCATCCTTCTGGCAGTTGGTGGTCTCTATCTGTGGCGTTTGCTTAGAAAAGGCCCTGGGACAGTCACAGCGGTAATGCAAGCTGCCGAAGCCAGTCGCCAGGCCGAGAAGACCGATTTCCAGTCACTGGGGCTCGCGCCTCCCATTACGCAGACCATGACCACCTATGTTCTTGGTGACGATCTGTACGACGAGTCGTTCAGCATCGACACAGGTGGCGGTGAATTTCTGGGTGAGTATGGCGTTGGTGTTTCCGAGACGATCGGCGTAGGGGAACCAAAAAAGGTCGCGGCATTAGAGATCTGGCTTTTCGATAAAAACGATATCAAGACTGCCACCAAGGTTTTGATGTCTGAGCATGCCTACAACGATCCGAATATCCGCGCACGCCTCGAGCCAAAGGGCGAACTGGTCGTTGTCAAACCGCAGGAGCAGGTCCTGCTCGAAACGGCCACACTGCAACTGCTCGCCACTGTGGTAGATATGGATTACGGGTCCGGTGCGATGCCACAGCAGAGTTACTTCGAACGCATCACACTGGAACTGGCGATCTGGCCCCGCAGCGGACAGTGAATCGAATCCGCATCAGCAACTGAATCAAAAGAGACCAGTTGAAACTGGTCTCTTTTTGTTTTGGTCAGAGGTATTACTCGATCTTCAGGATCTTTAGCGCGATCTTACCGGCAGGGGTCTCTGTTTCAACCACATCCCCAACTTTATGATCCATCAGCGCCCGGCCGATGGGTGACTCATTCGAAATTCTCCCATTGCGTGGGTCGGCCTCTTTTGCTCCAACGACATAATAGGTCTCAGGAGAAAAATCTTCCTCCTGAATGGTTACAGATGAGCCGACCGTCACAGTATCGCCATACTTTTTCTCGATGATCACTGCTGTGCGCAGGGCAGCTTCAACTTCCTGTATGCGACCTTCGAGAAAGGCCTGGTCTTCCTTTGCCTTGTGGTAATCGGCGTTTTCTGAAAGATCACCCATTTGGATGGCGGAACGCAAACGCTGCGCCAATTCCTCGCGACGGCGACCTGTAAGTTCGGCCAACTCTGCTTTGAGTTTGGCCTCGCCTTCCGGCGTTAAGTATGTTTGTTTAGCCATTATGCGACTCCTGATCTATGGCTTTTCCAATGGATTGAATAGTTTTTGATGCTCTTCGATGGCATAACGATCTGTCATGCCTGCAACATAATCACACACAGTTCGTTCGAGCCCGCGTTTATCAATTATTTTTTGTGCAGAAGTGGGCAGCATCAAGGGTTCTGACCGATATGCGTTGAACAGATCAGAGACAAGCCTTTCAGCTTTCACTTGCATGCGCACCACGCGGTAGTGCCGGTATAGATTCTTGTAAAGAAAATCTTTAAGTTCCCGGTTACGTCTTTGTATCTCTTCACTGTAACCGATGACATTGTGTTTGAGTCTCTGCAGATCCAGCGCGGATTTTGCCTTGCTTTCCTTCAGCCGCTGGTCTGTTGTTTCGATCATATCTGTGACCATGATGCCAACCAATTGGCGGATCATGCGATGGCGTTCAATGTCGTCCAGGTTTGGTCCGTGCCATTTATACGTTTCACGCAGGATCTCCCACAACGCGATCCCATCCAGCATGTGCGGCGTGATCATGCCTGAGCGTAAGCCATCATCGAGGTCGTGTGTGGTGTAGGCCAGTTCATCCGCGACATTGGCGATCTGTGTTTCCAAATTGCCGCGCAGTTCCGGGTTGAAATCGCGCGCATCTGACAGATCATACTCTGATTCGTGTTTCACCATGCCCTCGCGAACCTCCCAGGTGAGGTTCAAGCCTGGAAATTCGGGAAAGCGTTGTTCGAGTTCGGTCACAATGCGGAGCGACTGCCTGTTATGGTCAAAGCCGCCGAAATCCTTCATGAGACGTGCCAGCGCAACTTCACCGGAATGCCCAAAGGGGGAGTGGCCCAGATCGTGCGCGAGACAGATGGCTTCCACCAGGTCTTCGTTGCCGCCCAAAGCACGCGCAAGCGTGCGTCCAATTTGGGCAACTTCGAGGGTGTGTGTGAGGCGCGTCCGAAAGTAATCGCCTTCGTAATTGATGAAGACCTGGGTCTTATATTCGAGGCGCCTAAAACCTGTCGTGTGAAGAATTCGATCCCGGTCCCTCTGAAACGCGGTACGGTATTCCGGCTCGTTATCCAAATAGGCACGGCCCTTCGAGTCCCTGCTGCGCATGCCGTAAGGAGCAAGGCTTTTATCTTCTATCTCTTCAAGTTGTTGACGAGTGAAATACATGGTCAGCCTTGGCTGCAAACGTCATTGCGACAAGCAATTCTTGTAATTATTATACTGCTTTTTTATGCCCACAAATTGGCGCAATCATAATAATCAGAAAATCCAAATTGCATTCAGGCGCTCAAAAAATGCTCTTTAGTAAATTATTCCTTTTTAGCAATTGCTTCATTCAGCGCTTTGACTATTTCCTGCAAATAATTGTCTATATACATACGCTCCCATACGTATACGCGCACCCTCTCATTTTGGCGGGGGAATTTTCCCGGCACCGGGAAAAACTGACGCGAAAAAACCCCGCAACAACCAAGAAAAGAGCATCCCGTATTTACGGGATGCTTTTTGTTATTGAATTTTCCAGCCGCCGGACAATTACTGTGCTGTCTGGTTATTATTGAGATTATCCACCATTGTTTGCATGGTTCGATTTGAAACTGCCTTGACTAGTTCCTTGTTTGTTTCGCGCCGATCCGCTTCTGGTAATGTCTTGAGATACGCCAACC
>JAXIPJ010000375.1:0-2467 GCA_045402985.1 Anaerolineales bacterium | reverse complement strand
CATTGCAAGTTTTCAAAAATCAGCTCTACGCAGGTACAGCAAACGGGTCAGGAGGAAGCGTTTGGCAGCGACAAGCGGACGGACAATGGCAGCAAGTGAGTGAAGCGGGTTTCGGGAGCGGTTCGGCGGCACCAGCGATCGTGGACTTGGCGGTCTTCCAGGGAAACCTTTATGCTGGCATGGGTTGGGATGATGCTCCCGGTCAAGCCTGGCGTTCCATTAACGGAACAAGCTGGCAACCTGTAACGACCAATGGATTCGGTGATAGTGCAAATATCGCCGTTACCAACTTTGCCGTTTTCAAGGGCCAGCTCTATGCTGGCACCGGTACTAACGATGGAAGCGCACAAATTTGGCGCAGTGCTAGTGGAGGTAACAATAGCTGGACCAAAGTAGCACCTGATGGACCTGGTTTAGCTGGCAATGTAACCGGATTTGCGGTCTATCAAGGCGTTCTCTATACGGCCGTCGAATCCTCCTCTGGCGTAGATCCGGCGCAGATTTGGCGCAGCACGAATGGGAGTGACTGGACCACCGTGACTGTCGATGGATTCGGTGATCCAAGCAATATCTCGACAGGTGGGTTCGCTCAATTCGACGGCTACCTCTACCTGGGAACGAGGAATGAGGTGACTGGCGGTCAACTCTGGCGAACGATGGATGGATTGCATTGGGAAATGGTCATCGGCGACGGGTTTGGAGATATAAGCAACATCAAAATAGAGTCATTGCTGATCCACGATAATCTTCTATATGCTGTGACCTTTAACCCACAAACTGGCCTTCAAATCTGGCGTTCAGAGGATGCCATCAATTGGGAACAAATCATTTCCAATGGCTTTGGCGATAGCAATAATTTTTCCACGCTATGGAATAATGCCATCACAGAATTCCAAGGCCATATTGTCATTGGCACATGGAATGACGCCGAAGGTGGCGAGTTGTGGATGTCTGCCCCATAATTTGCTTCTGAATAAAATCAGCGCGGCGAGAGAATTGGTCCCTTGTTGTTGGTTACCTGAGGGGTATGATAGCGAGTAATCAGTAACCAGTTTTCAGTGAAACAGTAAAGCCTCGTAGGTAAAAGCCTGCAATGCTTTTTGTTGCTGTATAATACGTTTATGACTACGCAAGACGTCCGCTGGATCCAACGATTCAACCACTTCATCAAAGCCCTGTTGCAATTGAAAGAAGCCGTTGTGCTGGCGCAGAAGCGTCCACTCTCGAAACTCGAACAGCAGGGGTTGATCCAGGCATTTGAATCCACTCATGAACTGGCGTGGAATACGCTAAAGGATTTTCTGGACGAGCGCGGCGTTCAGAATCTGTACGGTTCAAGAGATGCAACCCGCGAAGCCTTCAAAACAGGTTTGATCGAGAACGGCGAGGCATGGATGAGCATGATCCAGAGCCGCAATTTGACCTCACATACCCATGAGGAAGCCATCGCCGCTGAGATCGTTTCCGCCATCCGCGCAACCTACTTCGCAGAATTCGAGACGCTCCGCATCAAATTGGAGAAACTGAAAAGGGAGACAGGCGCATGAAATATGGTCTCCCGCAATCCACTGTAGAGAAGATCTGCGCCGTTCTCAACCACTATCCGCAGGTGGAAAAGGCCATCCTTTACGGCTCACGCGCCAAAGGTAATTATAAAAACGGATCCGATATCGACCTGACTCTGCGCGGCAGCGCAGATTTGACCTTAAATGTGATCTATAAAATCCTCGACGACCTCGATGAATTGCTCCTGCCATACACCATTGACCTGTCCATCTTCACCGACATCCGCGACCTCCACGTAATCGAGCATATTCAACGCGTGGGCGTCACGTTCTATGATAAAGGCGAGGCAATTCCTGAGTTGGAGGTGACATGAAGATGGCGAGGAAGTTTTGGTGCTGCCGAATATATGGACGACCTGAAAATTAAGATACTAAGACTTAGCAAGAGTTAACATCAAACCAACCCACTGCTGAACAGGATGAGCCGTACTCATCCTGTTCAGTTTTCAATTATCAAATTACGGATCAATGATCCAGGCTTGGATATCCGTCATTTTGCAGCGCGTACCGTATCCTTCTGATGTAGCAGACAGAACCGCGCCGGATAACAATCCTGAATCTGTGATTCGATAATCCAAAAGCTTATATTCGCCATAATAAACATCATTGACATATACATAGCTCTTGAGATCATTCACAACCAGCGTGAAGGTCGCATGATATGGGCCGGGGCCGAAATCAGAAATTTTCCCGTCCCCATTTTGGGGAGAGCCCATTGAATACGTGCCACGGTCCGTGCTGCTTGCCAGTTTGACTCCACTGAACGCATCCAGGACGATAAGGTAGTGATCGGTGTTCTCCTGAACGCGGTAGACAAAACCGCAGCCTGAGGTGTTCGCTGTATTGATAGCGTTACTCCATTCGAAATCACCGCGCACAATAAAGTTTTTCGCACTTACGCC
>JAXIPJ010000438.1:0-4694 GCA_045402985.1 Anaerolineales bacterium | reverse complement strand
GGGCGGAATCTATAACCATTTCACCAGCAAGGAAGAAATTTTTGAAGGCATTATTATTGACAAACACCCATATAGGAAACTTCTGCCCGCCATTCTCGCGGCTGAAGCGGATACGCTTGAAGAGTTTTTTAAGAACGCATTCCATATTGTCATTACTGAGATGGGGGAACGCCGCGAATTTGTCAACCTGATGTTGATCGAACTGGTGGAGTTCAAAGGGAAACACGGCGCCATGATGCTGAAGGAAATCGCTCCCAAGATGCTGCCTGTTTTTGAAAGGGTCATCAAATCGAGAAAGAACCTGCGCGTCACCAATCCTGCAGTTTTGATGCGGTCATTCGTGGGCGCGATCGTTTCGTACCTTATCACTGAAATGGTGATCTCAAACTCGGTCATTAGTAAATTGATGCCAAAAAATACCGAAGATATTTACGTGGATATTTTCCTGCACGGTATTCTCAAGGAGTCTGCATGAACTCAAGATTAATCTCCATCATCCGCAAGGAATTCATCCAGATCTTCCGCGACCCGCGCACTCTGGCATTAATTCTCGTCATGCCGATCATCCAACTGTTTTTGCTGGGATATGCAGCGACTACAAACGTAAAAAATGTCCCCATCGCGGTCTGGGATCAGAGCCGTTCACCCGAATCACGTTCCCTGTTGGATGCCTTCCGCGCGGCGGATTATTTCACGTTCGCTTACGACGTCCATTCCCAGGAGGAGATTCAGATCCTGATTGAGCAGGGAGATATCCGCGGCGCGCTTGTTATTCCTCCAGATTACGCGCGTAAACTGCTGGAGGGCAACGCGCAAGTCTCGATGATTCTCGATGGTTCCGATGCAACGGTTGGCTCCACAGCGCTTTCGACCGCAAAATTGATCGGGCAGTCTCATTCCATCAAAGTGCTCACGGAACAAGCTGCACGTCAGGGCCGCGCCGCGGCAGTTCAGCCGCCGCTGGATGTGCGTACACAGGTTTGGTACAACCCAGATCTGCGCTCTGCATACTTTATGATCCCTGGTGTGATCGGCATGGTCCTCTACGCCATTATGGCGATGCTCACCGCCACAGCCGTTGTGCGTGAACGCGAACGTGGCACCATTGAACAACTCATTGTCACGCCCATCCGCTCATGGGAACTGATCGTCGGCAAGGTCATGCCTTATGTCATCCTTGGCTTTTTCGATCTGGCCGAAGTGTTGCTCATCGGTCATTTCTGGTTTGGCGTTCCCGTGCGCAGTAATCTCTTTTTGGTTGTTGGCACAGCGGGCTTGCTTTTGCTTTCGAGCCTTGGCATTGGTCTGTTTGCCTCCACAATTGCCAATACACAACAGGAGGCACTGCTGACGGTCTTTGTCACAATTCTGCCTGGTGTGTTCATTTCTGGTTTTCTGTTTCCGCTTGAAGCCATGCCGAGATTTTTACAGATCGTCTCGTACGCGATTCCGCTTCGTTATTATCTCGTCATCGTTCGTTCGCTTTTACTCAAGGGCGTTGGTTTTGCGGCGCTCCAAAATGAGATCATATCCCTGGCTCTTTTTGGCGTCATCATCATGGGCGCGGCCGCGCTGCGCTTCCGGAAACGTTTAGATTAACCCTCACCCCAGCCCTCTCCCAAAATGGGAGAGGGAGTTAAGGAGTTCAACATGCATAAACCCCCTATCGCGGTCCGTATTATTGTTCTATTGATCGTACTTTCAACAATTGGTTACCTTGCATTTCGTTCGCTGAAAACCACAGATAGTGGAGAGCTCAAGGCCTCCGGCACCATCGAATCGGTGACTGTGAACGTCTCGCCGGAGATGGCTGGCAAAGTAAAGGAAGTCCTTGCTGCAGAGGGGCAGCCCGTTAAGATGGGCGATCCGCTTCTTTCCCTCGACGATAGTCTGCTGACCGCTCAACGCGCCGTCGCCGCTGCCCAGGCGGATTCTGCCAGTTCGGCAGTGTTCACTGCCGAATCGGCTCTTGCCTCGGCGCAGGTGCAATATGATCTGGCTTTCAATAATGCCGTGGCCCAATCTGATGGTCTTCGCACCGTCGATTGGTTCAGAAAAGAGCCCGGAGCCTTTAACCTTCCGTTGTGGTATTACAGCCAGACCGAGCAGATCAATGCCGCGCTGACTGAAGTTGAAAGCGCGAAAGCATCTTTGGCGGAGGCAGAAAGTCAATTGACCTCCGTTCAGGGAAACGATACCAGTTCAGGTTTCATCAAGGCAGAGACGGATTTGGCAGCGGCCCGCGCGGGTTATCAGGTTGCCAAGAGTCTGTATGATCGGGTTCAGAACGGCCTCAATAGCGAGGATCTATCTCGGCCACAGCTTATTAAAGTTTCAAGGGGTGATCTCTTTATCAGTGGTGTCAGCCAGGATATACGAGATTCAGCCAGGCAGACCTATGATGATGCCAAATTACAGTTGGATGAGGCTGAGGCTGCTTATAGTGCTGCCGCATCAACCGCTGGAGCCAGGGAAGTCTTGAAGGCGCGCGCGGAGAAAAGCATTGCACAGGAGCGTTATTACACTGCTTTGGACTACGTGCTAGAACTGCAGACAGGAGAGTCGTCTGCGGCTGTGGAAGTAGCACAGAAAATTGTGGAGCAGGCGCAGGCTGCTGTGGCTCAATCTAAAATGGCAATTAGCCAGGCAGAGGCCAACCTTGCCTTGCTGGATACTCAAATGGAAAAACTCACAGTCTACGCACCAATGGACGGTGTCGTACTCACGCGCAACGTGGAACCCGGTGAATTTGTCCAGCCTGGCGCAGTGGCGCTCACGATGGCAGATCTAAGCAACCTCACCATCACCGTCTATGTGCCCGATCCGCGCTTGAATGAAATTCAACTGGGACAGCAAGCTACAGTCACCATTGACGTTGCCTCCGGCAAAAGCCCCACTTTTGCAGCAGAGGTCATACACGTTGCCGATGAAGCCGAATTCACCCCGCGCAATGTCCAAACCGTGGAAGGTCGCAACAGCACAGTCTTTGCTGTCAAATTGAAAGTGACTGATAGCGAAGGCAAATTAAAGATTGGCATGCCCGCTGACGTAACGTTCTCACGTTAAAACGTTGACGTGTTTGAACGTTATTGCCCTAAACGAAGGAAAACTTATGCCAACCATTAAGCGCTTTGAAGATATTGAAGCATGGAAGACTGCGCGAGAATTGACTCGACTGGTTTATGCTCTTACAGAGCAGGCTCAGTTTGCAAAAGATTTTGGACTGAAAAACCAAATCCGACGTGCTTCTGTTTCTGTCATGAGTAATATCGCGGAAGGTTTTGAAAGTCGAACACAGGCACAATTTCTTGAATATCTGGGACGCTCAAAGGCCTCGGCTGGCCGAAGTTCGTTGCCAGTCGTATATTGCCCTTGATTTGAAGTATCTGGCACAAGACCAGTTCAATCAGGTTTTGACCTGGCTGATAAATCATCCCGACAGATTGCACGCTTTATGGATTATCTCGAAACGCATCCGCAATCTCGTCGAATCCGCGAAGAAGGTTCCGAATATGAAGCCTAACGTTTTGACTTTCGAACGTTCCAACGTTCCAACGTTTATTCAAGCAAATAACATAAGTAAATCTTTTGGCGATGTCCACGCTGTCGATGGAGTCTCCCTCCAAATTCCCGCGGGCGAGATCTATGGACTCGTCGGTGCGGATGGCGCGGGGAAGACGACGACCATGCGCCTGCTCGTTGGCGCGCTAAAAGCCGATGCGGGCGATGTGAATATTTGCGGGTACGACCTCAATAAACAAGTCGAGACCGCGCGCTCGCAGTTCGGTTATCTCTCACAACGCTTCTCAATGTATGAAGACTTATCGGTTCTCGAAAACATCCGCTTCTTTGCCGAAGTGCGCGGACTAAAATCTAATGAATGGCTGCCACGCTGTAATGAGATCCTCGAATTCGTTGGGCTTGAAAAATTCAAAGATCGGCGCGCAGGGCAACTCTCTGGTGGCATGAAACAAAAACTTGGCTTGGCCTCTGCATTGGTCACACGCCCAAAAGTTTTACTGCTCGATGAACCCACCACTGGCGTTGACCCTGTCACAAGACAAGACTTTTGGCAGTTGGTGATTAAACTCGTTTCACAACCCACAACAGGTAGCCACGTAGACATGTCCAGTACGGAACACGCAACACGCCCTTCGTCTACGAACTTCGCTCAGGACGATGGCGTGGCAGTCATCATCTCCACGCCCTACATGGACGAAGCCTCACGTTGTCATCGCGTTGGGTTCATGAAAGATGGAAAGCTCATCGCCGAAGATACGCCATCCAATCTACGTGCGCGTTTGAATGGACGCGTCCTTGAGTTGCGCGGCTCGCCCATCGGTCTTCTCCGTCGGGTTGCGCACAAGGATGAAGATGTGGAAGACGTCCAGGCGTTCGGCGATAGACTGCACATCCGCGTCGGGGAGAAAAAGGCTCAAGATGTCCTCAGCAGGTTGAAGTCGCAGATAAGAAGCGAGGGTGGTCAGGTGGATGAACTCCGTGTTGTTCATCCCGTCCTCGAAGATGTGTTCATCGCATTATCGGAGTCCCAATGAACGAAGCAGTCATCAAGGTCGAAGATCTCACGCGTCGTTTCGGCGATTTCGTGGCGGTCGATCACATCAACTTTGAAGTGGGCGCGGGTGAAGTGGTCGTCGTCTTGCCAGAACCGTTCGGGCCGAGATAACCGACCA
>JAXIPJ010000422.1:0-3555 GCA_045402985.1 Anaerolineales bacterium | reverse complement strand
AATGCGATGGTAGTAAAGGTGACCGGTATTCAATGGTCGTGGAAGTTCGAATATCCGCCCATTGATGGAATATCCATTGTATCCGACGAACTGCATCTTCCCGTGGGGAAACAGATTCTTTTGCAGATGACATCCAGTGATGTGATCCATTCTTTTTGGGTGCCTGAGTTCCGCGTCAAGCAGGACCTGGTGCCTGGTCGGATAACTGAATTGCGCATCACCCCAACACTTGAAGGGGATTATATGGTCCGTTGCGCTGAATTATGTGGGACTTCCCATGCATTTATGGAAAAGCCTGTTGTTATCTCGTCGCAGGTGGGCTACGAATCCTGGATTGCTGAACAGATCGTCATTGCTAGGGAATTGGCGGCTACGCCCGAAGGCAGTGGTCAATTATTGGTTAACGCAAACGGATGCGCGGCTTGTCATTCGATCAACGGCGCAGCGGGGATTGGTCCAACATGGTTTGGTTTATTCGAGCATGAGGTCGAATTAACCGATGGCTCAACTGTGACCGCCGACGAAGCCTATCTCACGGAGTCGATCAGAGAGCCTCAGGCGAGGATTGTAGCTGGTTTTGAAACACAACTGATGCCAACGTATGGTTTCAGCGATATAGATATCGCGAACATTGTTGCATATATTAAGACGTTAAGGTAATTGGTGAGGAATATCATGAGAAAAACAAATCCTGTTAGAAGCGGGCTTTTGCTTCTGGTTTTAGGGGGAGCGGTGGGTTACGGAATTGGCCTGGGGATCGACTTGCTAATGTCTGGTTCCCTAAACTTTTCCGGTTCAGTAGCCTCCGCGTTTGCGCTCCTTTTGGCGGTCAGTTCCTTCTTTTTTGGGCTGTATGGTTATCGAGGAATTGCGCGTGGATTGGTGTGGCAGGTTCTGGGGATGCTGCTTGGCGCATTCTTTGTAACGGGAATACGCGCGTTGATGGGCAAAGCCGAAATATTTGGTACTTTCTTTTTTAGCGAGCCAGCGTGGGTGTTCGGCGCATTGGCAGGCGTGGTGTCTTTTATCTTCGGTGTTGGCGCGCTGGATGATTGGATGAAGTGGGTACGCGGCATTGACACCCCTGAACATCATGAGGATATGCCTGGGTGGGAAAAATACTTCTATGTATCTGTGGATCATAAGGTCATTGGCATTCAGTACACGGCTACGGCTCTCTTTCTTATTGCAGTGGGCGGCACATTCGCGTTGATCTTCCGCACGGAACTTGCGGCTTCTCAATTGCAATTCCTGACGACAACGTTCAGGTTGTTCAATCAAACGGGTCCGCAAATCTATAACACGCTCATGTCCCTGCATGGCATCATTATGATCATTTCCATCCTGCTGGGCGTTTCAGGCATTATCAACTATGTTGTGCCCATGATTATCGGCGCACGGGATATGGCTTTCCCCCGTCTGAATGCCTTTGCATATTGGGTGGCGGTTCCTGCTTCGGTGCTGATGCTTATGAGCCTCGTCCTCGGCGGCTTTGATACAGGCTGGACGGGATATCCGCCTTTATCAGCGCGTGCGCCTGTGGGCATGCAGATGTTCTTCCTGGGTGTTTTTACGGCTGGCTGGTCATCCATTCTTGGTTCATTGAACGTGATCGCAACTGTGCTTCGTATGCGCGCCAAAGGTATGGTTGCTATGCGTCTGCCGATCTTTGTGTGGGCGGCTGTTGCCACATCCATTATTGCGCTGACAGCCACGCAGTTGATTGGTCTCTCGTTCCAGTTGGTGATGTTCCAACGTTTGTTCGGCATGGGCTTTTTTGATGCGGCGAAAGGTGGGAACCCTGTCTTATTCCAACATCTCTTCTGGTTTTACTCACATCCTGCGGTCTACGTATTCGTGCTTCCCGGTTTGGGTGTGATCTCTGAACTCCTGCCAGTGTTTGTCCGCAAGCCTTTGTTCGGATATCGCTGGATCGCAATGTCCTCCCTTGGTATTGCGCTTGTAGGCTTTGTGGTTTGGGCGCATCACATGTTCACCTCTGGCATGAATGAATATCTGAGAGTCCCATTTATGTATAGCACCTTGCTGGTGGCTGTGCCAACTGGCGTGAAGTTTTTCTCATGGGTCGCCACGATCTGGAATGGCAAGATCGAGACTCCCACTCCTATGCTCTTTGTGTTAGGCGCGATTATTGTATTCCTGCTGGGTGGTATTACCGGACCCCCGAATGCGGCCATCGCTCTTGACCTTCATCTGCACGATACATACTGGATCGTTGGTCACTTCCACGATACGATCTTCGGCGGGTTTGTTTTCCCATTCTTTGCCGCCATCTATTATTGGTATCCCAAGGCTGTGGGTCGCCGTATGAATGAGTTCTGGGGCAAAGTCCACTTCTGGCTGATGACGCCTTCCTTCCTCATATTGACATTTGGCATGATGTTTATCGGTCTGCGTGGGATGCGGCGTCGCATCGTGGACTATGATCCTCTTCTCGGTTTTGATTCCACGCATCTCATCATGACGATATGCGCGTTTGGGATCGCTCTGTCGGTGTTGATCTTCTTCATCAATTTCTTTTCCAGCATGAAGAACGGTGAAAAGGCGGAAGGCAATGTTTGGAACTCGCGCTCACCTGAATGGCAGGTTCCCTCCCCAATGCCTGCACATAATTATGAGGTGCCCTTTGAAGTCGTTGGCGAGCCGTATGACTATGGACTACCTGGTTCGAAATATATTGAATTTATGACTGCAAATGGCAAAAAACATCATCACGACGAGGAAGCAGTAATACATGGATCATAAACAAGACAAATCTTCTATGTTGAGCCAGGGTGTATTCATCTTTGTTTATCTGGCTGTATTGACCGGGCTTGAGTTCTTCGTCGCCGTCAGCTTCAATTCGGTCCCGTTGCTGGTTGTGTTCGCGCTCGTGAAAGCCGTGCTGGTGGCGTACTACTACATGCACATCTATAAACTCAATGACGAGCATGACGGCGATGAGGAATCTTACGAATACAAGTCTGGCACGAACCGGATTGGTTTGTGGTTGTTCCTGATCTCAGATTCCTTCGTCTTCGGCGGCTTGATGGTCATGCGAATTAACCTGCTTGGGCTCACGCGCCCAGACCTGAACCAGTTGCTTGGTCTGGCTGTCACAGCCGTGCTTCTTATTTCATCGTTCTTCATGAACCGCGGCGAGACGATGATGCACAACGGAAATCGTAAAGGCTTCCTTGTTAACACTGCAATAACGTTCTTACTGGGGCTGGGCTTTTTGCTTGGCGTGGTCCTCGTGGAATGGCGTCTTGCCATCCACGAAGGGATGACACCAGATAGCGGGCCCGCCGGCGCAGCGTTCTTCATGATGACAGGCATGCACGCCTTCCACGTGTTTACGGGCTTGATTTTACTCATCATCGTCCTTGTCAATGGAAACCGCGGTCACTATGATGAGAAACATTATCCCATCGAAGCCGCCGCAGTTTACTGGCACTTCGTGGATGTGGTTTGGATATTCTTCTACCCCGCGTTGTATCTGATTGGTGCATTGGCATAACCTTTCAATTTCTGGTATAAGTGAATAGTGAAGAA
>JAXIPJ010000173.1:0-29439 GCA_045402985.1 Anaerolineales bacterium | reverse complement strand
ATTGGTTATTGCAGATGAGGGGCATTTGATAGGCGAAAAAGATCGTTTAACTTATCGTTTTCTGTTGGAGCGGTTGATTTATCTGTTCAGGAAAAAAAGTATCAGCGAAACCCGAAAGCCAAGAATCGTTTTCATCTCTGGTGTTTTGCCCAACATGGAAGATTTTGCCGAATTAATTTCAGGCTCAAGAGATAATGTTGTTAAAATAAATTGGCGTCCAACTGATGAACCCAATTTTTTCAAGTGGCTATGGAACGGACAAGGATGGGGAAGTTGGAAATTTGATGGACAAAATTGGCAAAAATCAACGCCACCAATTCCAGAACAGATGCCGAATTGCAATATTCAGGATGGATTTTCAGAACAAATCGTAAAAACAGCTATTAACCAATCGAAATCTGATAATAAAGTTATGGTTTTTTCGGCAAACAAATCTGCTATTAAAAAGCCAGATTTTATGGAATTTTTGACCTGTATTGCTCAACATAGCCCTTATGGTGGTTTTGAGGTGATAGATCCAGTACTGAAAGCAAAGTATCCAGATGAAACGCTTTTATTAGAAAACGGCATATCTGTTCATCATGCCGATGTACCACCAGAAATCAGGCAAGAAATTGAGAGAAGAGTAAAAACTGATAGAGTCCGGTTGCTATTTGCTTCCCCGACTTTAGCGCAAGGCGTAAACATGCCCTTCGATGTGGTGCTAATTTATAACCTGCATTACGATAATTACAAGTTGCCGATTTCTCACACGATGTTTTGGAACGTGGTCGGCAGGGTTGGGCGTCCGATAGCGCAAATAAAGGCAAATCCTAAAATTGAAGCGCCAAAAGTTGTATTTTTGCTTAACCAATCGTCCATGCAAAACGCCAGAATGTGTGAGGAACTTATTAGGGAGAGGGGAAAATATAAGGTGCAAAGTCCCTTTTTAGATTTTCTAAATGAAATCAGAAAGAATTCACCATCTCTTGATATACCAAAACTGGTCAGCGAACTGGCAGAAATACCAAAGTTAAAAGACGTCATCGGAGAAGACGCGTCTGCTAAATGGGGAAAGATAACGCTGGAAGAATGCCTAATCGAACTTGACAAGCACCTCATCGCCTTAGTCGATGAAGTTGACGTAGACATTACTTTGGAATGGATGCAACAATCAGTTAAGGAACTGGTTGATCTTTTCGTACAAGCATCAGTAATCAAAGATAATGATTTTGACTACATCGGCGAAGTCGTTCTTGCTCGTTTGAAATTTATTGCGAAACATATCCCCAAGGAAAAACGGCGGCAAGATTATTTACTTGGTTTACCTTATGATGATTGTGAAAAGATAAAACAAAATGTAGAAAATCTGCTTGTGTGGTATCAAGGTAGCATCGGTTTATTCAACAACAACCATGAAGATGGGATGGCGAATTTAGTTAATATAATGAAATTTGTAACCGATTTGACCATCTGTAAAAAATATGGAAAGCGAAAAAGTGACAGGAATGCTGAAAAAGCTAAATACTCAGGGCAGTTGTCATTCGAGTTAAAAGCCGATGACAAAATAACCATAGCCCAAAGAAAGTTGTTTGAGAACTGGATAAATGGAAAATCTGGAGACGAACTATCAAAGCAGTTTAAAGTATTTGGCAAATACCAAGAACTTGAGAAAACTCTACCTTGGGGTATTAGTACGATAGCCCGCTATTTGAACACAGTCGCAAAAGAAAAACAAATTACTTTGCCACCAGACTTGGAATACCTCCCATCAATGGTCAAATATGGTGCAAACTCCAAAATTGCTTGCCATTTGATAAGGCTTAACATTTCACGAAAATATGCAATTCCTATTGCAGACTCGTATATCAGTAAATTATCATGGGACGAAAACAACGAATCGGGAGAAGTTTTTTATCGCGATTTCTCGAACGCTGTTAATTCACTTCAAGTTTTGACTGAGGAAGAGATTAAAAGTTTAGGAATTGATGAAGTTAATAGAAAGAGAATTCAAAAACTTCTGGACTGGCACAAAGTTGCAGATCATGAAAACGAGCCAGAGTTTCCTCCACTTGAAATAGAAATCAATGAATAAATTTTTTTGACGCAAACCTGCACACGTTGTTATAGTATGGGGGTGTGGAGAATCTCCCTGTCCTTCGTACATCTCCCTCAAATATGACATTGAAATTATTTATGCGGGTTTGCCTCACCCCGATTATGACAATTTTTCGTCGGGACAAGTTTCCCCTTCGTGGATTATAAGGACAGGCGGTGTGTTGACTGCCCGATAGGGCGTATCGAAACAGCGATGGTGATCGGGATGAAGTAAAATAGGATGGAGCATGAATATGAAAAACCTGAAACGTATAACCTTTGATCCCAACGTAATGGGCGGCAAGCCCACCATTCGCGGTCTGCGCGTAACGGTGGGCATGATTATTAGCCTCATTGCATCGGGGCACGACAACAAGGAAATTCTAAAGGCTTACCCATATCTTGAAACAGAGGATATTCGCGAAGCCTTGACCTATGCAGCATGGCGCGTGGAAGAAATTGAGTTGCCATTGGTCGGTGCATGAAGATTGTTATTGATATGAACCTTTCCGCACGCAGGATATTTTTCCAGAAGTTTTAGGGGCAGGTTGGTGAAAGTTTTGCGGGAACATGCATCCGTTTTGGAGATGGGCGCATTGCTTACTGTGGATGAAGCGAAGTCCAGAGTAAGGATTTTGCCTTTTGAGTAAGATATAAAATAAACAAGATGAAGAAAGAATATAACTTTAGCAAAGGTAAACGCGGAGCAGTAGTCCATGCGCCGAAAGGAAAAACCCGAATCATGATCCGCATCGATGATGATATTCTGGAGTGGTTTCGCGGTGAAGTGGACGCGGCGGGTGGTGGAAATTATCAGACCTTGATCAATAATGCTTTGCGCGAACATATTACGAGTCAGCAGGAACCAATTGAGGTGATCCTACGGCGAGTGGTACGCGAAGAATTAACTGCTGTAAAGTAATCATCGATGAAACCCTGAAACCATAACTTCAGAGTTTTGTTGTTTACAGGAAATCATCTTTTCATCGGAGTTTTAAGCTCTGAAAAATAATGCCTCGCTGAGTTCAGCGAGGCATTATTCTTTGGCTAGGAATCAGTTGTTTTCTTCCTGGTTGTTCTGGATTTGGTTGATTTGGCGGGTTTCTTCTTTGGTACCTTGGCACCTTTTTTGCGTGCCTCCGAAAGCCCGATGGCGATAGCCTGTTTCTCGCTGGTTACCTTCTTGCCAGATTTGCCGCTTTTCAATGTTCCTTTTTTCGGTTGTATTTATAGGCAAAACGTTGTAAGATAGACACATACTCTGGAGGCAACGACTTGTCTCTGCCGCGGGGGTACTGAAGACGTACTCTACTCGGTTCAAAACACAGGGGATCCGAAATGCAAGCTATAGGAATACCTATCCAGGGAGGTACCATGAAGCGACTTCTGCCCATTTCTACAGTTTTTTTGTTTATCTTTCTCAACGCGTGTGCTAATTCTACTGCTTCGGCCATCTCTCCTGACGTAGGGACCAAGGTCGCGCAGACCCAAACTGCCGCGATGTGGACGCCGACCATTACCCCGATCCCTGACCCCAACGAGGCCAAGATCGTGGAGTGGCTGAATGAGGGTCTCTTATCAAGAGATCCGCTTGAACGATCTTTAGATGCTATGTATCAGGTTCGAGATGTCATTTTTCCAGGTGTCCCGAGCATCGCTCCTGTAGTGTTTCGTGTGGATATCCGTTGTGACTGCGCCTTCAGTGCACAATGCTGTGTTCCCGAGCGGATGTTTGTTATCGCCATGTTGGCGATGAAAAACCATGCCGACAAGATCGTAGGTCAAATACCCAATAGCGTCGCTGAGGTGAAAGTAGTATGTTTCAATCGTGATATTCAGGTTGAGGTGCTGGCTGCAAAATGGTCCGATGCGAGAGACTATCTCCTTGAACAGACCAACGGCTTCCAGCTCGGATCACATGTGTATCGAAGTTCGCTGCCCTGAATGAGAAACAAACAATAAAGACCTCTACCAGGCCTTGGAGGTCTTTTTGCCATAAGTACAAATGTCGCAACAGCGCTATACGAAAACACGCTTCACGAGGAGATGGGAGAGTAAGGGTTGTTTTGCACTTTCAGCACGGGGATGAATGGTCCGCTGCGGAGGATGTTTTATCGCAAAATTGGGTATTGTATTAAGAGTGGTAATTTGCTACTATGGTCATAACATAATAAGCCCACTGTGAGCATTGCATTTGCTTCAACTGAATATCATCGATTTCAACATAGTGGGTTTATTTTTCCAGTCAGTGCGACTCTGGTTAAAGGTTGCACACGATTCACCAAAGGAGGTGGAAAATGTACGCAAGAGTGATCAATTCACAGTTGATACCTGAGAAAGTGGATGATGCTGTATCTGTTTGGCGCGATAAGGTCGCACCAGACATAAAGCAGGCAAAGGGCTTCAAGGGCGCATACCTGGTTGGCGACCGTGGAACAGGTAAAGGCTTAACCATTACTTTGTGGGAAACAAAAGAGGACGCTGACGCGATGAACGCAGCACTGCCACAGACCCTCGCCTTGTTCGATGGATTATTTGCGGCGCAACCGTCCTTGGAAACGTATGAGGTCCTGCTGCAAGTGTAGGTGTGGATAAAACTGTATTTTCTTATTACCCTTCTTCTGCAAATGAAGAAGGGTATTTTTTACCCCTTCTGTCCTTCGGACATCCACCCTCAAGGACACATCCCCTAAATACGACACTAGAATTATTTATGCGGATTTACCCTCACTCCGATTGTGACGAATTTTTCGGCGGGACGAGTTTCCCCTTCGTGGATTATAAGGACAGGCGGTGTGTTGACTGCCCGATAGGGCGTGTCAAAACAGCAAGGGTGATCGGGATGGAGTAAAATAGGATAGGAGCAAGAATATGAAAAACCTGAAACGCATAACCTTTGATCCCAACGTAATGGGCGGCAAGCCCACCATTCGCGGTCTGCGCGTGACGGTGGGAATGATTATTGGCCTCATTGCAGCGGGGCATGACAACAAGGAAATTTTAAAAGCCTACCCATATCTTGAAACAGAGGATATTCGCGAAGCCTTGACCTATGCAGCATGGCGCGTGGAAGAAATTGAGTTGCCATTGGTCGGTGCATGAAGATTGTCATTGATATGAACCTTTCCCCTGATTGGGTGAAAGTATTGGAAAATGCCGGGATGGAAGCGGTTCATTGGTCAACAGTTGGAGACATGCGCGCTACCGATGCTGTCATCATGTCCTGGGCGCGTGAGAATGGTTTTATCGTTTTTACCCATGATTTGGATTTCGGAGTATTACTGGCATTGACCCGTGCAGAGAACCCTAGCGTAATTCAGGTCCGCACTCAGGATATTTTTCCAGAAGTTTTAGGGGGCAGGTTGGTGAAAGTTTTGCGGGAGCATGCATCTGTTTTGGAGAAGGGCGCATTACTTACTGTGGATGAAGGGAGGTCCAGAGTAAGGATTTTGCCTTTTGAGTAAGATATAAACAAGATGAAGAAAGAATATAACTTTAGCAAAGGTAAACGCGGAGCCGTAGTCCCTGCGCCGAAAGGAAAAACCCGGATCACCATCCGCATCGATGATGATATTCTGGAGTGGTTTCGCAGTGAAGTAGAGGCGGCTGGTGGTGCATTCTCTGTGCAACAGGCGTCCGTTGCCAGGGTGTGGTGGTGAAGGTTTGAATTGATCCATTTTCCAGCCCCTTCCCAAGTACGAAGGGGTGCACAAAGCACAAAATTCCCCGTTGTAATCAATTACATAAAATGTTACACTGTCGATTGAAAGCAACTCATCATGTCGTAGGCTGTTAGGAGGAAAAATGAAAGCATTGGATCTCAGTCCCGAGGCAAATTGGCGCAAGCGTTTCCGTGCCACCGATATCGTATGGGCAGTCACTGCTCAACAGAACCCGCAGCGGGGTCTGGTTTGCACCAATAAGGATGGCATCTATCAATTATATGCATGGGAGGTCGCGACGGGTGAACTGATGCAAGTCACCCGCCAGTCGGCAGGCGTGCTCTCAGGCATCATCTCCTCGGATGGAAACTCCATCTATTTTCTCAAAGATAAGGATGGGAATGAGACCGGTCATTACGTCCGCGTTCCGTTCTCTGGCGGCGAAGAGGAGGATATTTCACCGGAACTGCCTTTGTACAGTTCGTTTTCGATCAGTCAAAACCGCATGGGAAACCTGACGGGGTTTATGGCTGCCCTGCCAGATGGATACAAGGCCCATATAAAGGAGGAGAACAGCGCGCCAAAGTTGATTCATCAGAGTGAAAGAATCAGTTTTGGGCCCAGCCTCTCCTGTGATGGGAAGATCGCGGTGGTGGGTTCCACGGATCGCACGAAAACCCTGGATTTCTCTCTTTTGGCATTCGATACAGATACCGAACAGCAGATCAATGAGCTTTGGGATGAAAATGCGAGCATGGACTACGCGTACTTTTCCCCTGTCGAAGGGGATGCGCGTCTGGTCTGCACTTCCAGCGAATCGGGATTCGACCGTCCGCTGATCTGGAATGTTCTTACGGGAGAACGCGTCCCATTACAACTGGATAGCGTTCCCGGTACTATCCATCCCCATGCCTGGTCTGACGATGCAGAACAGATCCTGCTCTGCCAGGTGTATCAGGCGCAATATCAGCTCTATCGGTATGAAGTCAGCACACATACCGTTGTAAAACTGGCCCATCCTGTGGGAACCCTGGGCGTTTGGGCAGGAGGCTTCTTTGCTCCAAACGACGAAATATGGACCACCTGGGAAGACTCGTCGCACCCACCCCGCCTGATCGCTTTGGATGAACAGACTGGCGCGTTCAAACGAGAGGTTCTAAAGGCAGGCGATGCGCCGGATGGAAAAGCATTTCAATCTGTTACCCTCACATCCGAAAATGGAGATACGATTCAGGGATGGCTTGCCCTCCCCGATGGGGATGGACCGTTTCCAACGATCTTTGAGACACATGGCGGTCCAAGCTGGGTGATGTCATCTCTTTTTTCACCCGCAGCGCAATGCTGGCTTGATCATGGCTTTGCTTTTTTTAGCCTGAATTATCATGGGTCGACCACATTTGGAAAAGCCTTCGAGAAATCCATATGGGGGAATCTCGGGGATCTCGAAATCCAGGATATGGCCGCGGTATACCAATGGCTTGTAGAAAAGGAGATCGCCCAGCCAGATGCTGTCCTGCTGACTGGCGGATCCTATGGCGGCTACCTGACCCTGCAGGCGATCGGTCGGCGCCCGGAACTTTGGGCAGGGGGCATGGCGGGAATCGCCATTGCCGATTGGAAAACAATGTATGAGGATGAAGCCGAATCACTGCGAGGTTATCAACGTGCCCTGTTTGGAGGCGCGCCGGATGAAGTGCCCGAGGCGACGCGTAAAAGTTCTCCGATTACCTATGCCGAACAGATTCAGGCTCCGATCATGGTGATCCAGGGGGAAAACGATACGCGAACTCCCGCGCGGCAATTGAAAGTCTATGAAGAGAAATTGAAATCTCTGGGGAAACAGATCGAAGTCCATTGGTTTAGCGCCGGACACGGGTCAAGAGCGCAGGAGCAACAGATCGAGCATCAGGAACTAATGCTAAACTTTGCTTACCGCGTACTTGGGTGAGCCCGTTGACCTTAAGATTACGAGAAGTGCAGACATTCTCTCATCCTTCAATTATCGTCTGCTTTTCGAAGGCTGTTGCCCTTCTCTACTTGTCGGGCATCTCCCCAAATTCGACATTGAAATTATTTATGCGGGTTTGCCCTCACCCCGACTGTGACGATTTTTCGTCGGGACGGTTGGTTCCTCTCCCGCTGGGAGCGGGCAACTTTTAGCTTTGAGCGCGGTAGGGCATGGAATTATCGCGTGCTATAATCCACATTGATGAAGTTTATCGAAACGATTCCCCTAAAAGACATTGCTCGCTTTTGCCGACGCTGGCAAATCCGCGAGTTCGCTTTGTTTGGCTCCGCCATACGAGATGATTTCCGTCCCGAAAGCGACATAGATATTCTGATCACGTATGATCCCGCCAGTGGGTGGGGTCTGTTTGAACACGCACAAATGCAAAATGAATTAAATACTCTGTTTGGCCGCAAAGTTGACCTTGTTACCCGCCGCGCTCTTGAACAGACACAAAACCAGATCCTGCGCGACAGAATATTGAAGACAGCACAGGTAATCTTCTCTGAAGATGAGTCAGCTCATGCAGAGAGATGAAGTTGTTTTGCAGGATATTGTTAACGCTACGCGGCTGGTGAAGGATTTTATTCAGGGATTTGAAAAAGAAAGTTTCATCCATGATTGGAAAACACGCTCAGCAGTTTTATATCAAATCACAGTGATCGGCGAAGCAGTCAAAAGACTCTCAAAGGAATTTCGTACCGACCACGCCGAAATCCCCTGGGCGTTGATCGCTGGAATGCGTGACAATCTTATTCATGGATACGACCTGGTGGATTGGGATGAAGTCTGGAAAACGTCAACTGTAGATGTGCCCGAGCTTTCAGACAAAATAAAATCCTATCTTTAAACAAAAACCTCTAGAGTCATTTGCTTCTTAGCTTTGCGCTGAGAAACTATCCCCCATATACGACATTAAAATTATTTTTACGGATTTACTTCACCCTGATCGTGACATTTTTTCGTCGGGACTGATTGCCTCTCTCCCACTGGGAGCCCCTTTGGGGATGTTCACCTGCACTGCACCAAACGCACGAAGTCCCCGTAGCGCAGTGGAGTGGGAGTGCGGTGCAAGTGTCGCGAAGGGCAGGGTGAGGGCGGTTTGCACTTTGCGCGGGTGCGAATGGTCTGCTGCAGGGGATACAGCAAGATTTTATCGAATCATAGATCGGTGTTGTAATCTATTGGGGGAAATGCTACACTCAATGCGACAACTTCAATCTCCATAAAACAAAGTCATAAGTTGAGCTGTTCAAGGAGGAAAGATGAAAACGCTGATCTTAAAGGTATTGAAGTGGATGGGTGCCCTGCTTTTGATCCTCATCCTTGGCCTGTTGGGATTTTTATGGTTCGGAAATTATCATCCTGCCCCGGTCGAGACAATGGCGGTTCATTGTCCTGATTCCGCGCCGAAGATGAAGGCAGGACAAAACCTCAAGGTACTGACGTGGAACGTGCAGACCATGTCCGGGAAGAATTACGTCTTCTGGAGTGACCTGCCCAATAATGACGGTCCGGACGAGAAACCGTCTCAGGAAGATGTGACCCTCACGCTTTCAGAAGTGGCGCGGGTAATAAAAGATGAAAATCCTGATATCGTTCTGATACAGGAAATCGATGAAGGTGCAGAGCGCACTTATCATGAAGACCAACTCGCCCGCCTGATCGAACTCCTGCCCGCGGATTATGCTTGCACAACTTCTGCCTTTGATTGGAAGTCTGCCTATGTGCCGCATCCGCGCATCCACAGCAATGTAGGCTGGAAAGTGGCCATTCTTTCCAAATATCAGATCAGCGCCGCAGAACGGATCCAGTTATCCATTTCGAAGGGCAGCCCGATCGAACAGCCGTTCAAGATCAAGCCGGCGGTACTGGAGGCGCATTTGCCACTCTCCGATGGAGGCGAATTTGTGGCCATGACGGTCCACCTTGACCTGTATGTGCCGGGAACAAATACAAAGGATGTCCAGCTTGAGGAGATCAATAAAATCCTGACCGACCTCTCCGATGCAGGTATTCCATGGCTTATCGGCGGTGATTTCAACCTGCTTCCCTATGACGATGCGGCCTATGACCGCCTGCTCCCTGATCATCAAAAGTATTACAATCCCAGAAGTGAGATCAAATTCCTGTCTGATCATTATCAGGTCGTCCCCAGCATAGAGGAGATGAGCGGATCCAATTATGCAAAATGGTTCACTCGCTGGCCGAACGACCCAGCCATCCCGGCCCCGGACCGAACACTCGATTACATCTTTGTGCCCAATTCGATGACGATCGGGGAACATTATGTGAGGCAGGAAGATACGTTAAAGATATCCGATCATCTTCCCGTCATTTCAGAAATTCAATTACCATAAAACAGCAGATTTTTGCAGGGTTAACAGGGTTAAGAAGAAACCGAAACGGCTTTTGCTTTGCGAAGTCCCCGCTTGGGGAGCGCGGGGTGAACGGTCAGCTGCGGAGAGTAGAATTACCCAATTCCATTGATTAGGAGATAACTCATGACGCTTAAGGAGGTGAATTGGGAGGAATATTATCAAAGGATACAAGGGCGCAAGCCGCGTCAGTTGTTGCTGGATGCGCTTGAGAAGTTCTCAGCCCAAGCGTCACTCCATGCGATTGATCTTGGTTGCGGCGATGGCACCGAGTCGGTTGCATTGCTTGAACGCGGTTGGAATGTGCTTGCCATCGATGGAGAACTCTCAGCAATCAAGCGTCTGATTGAAAAGGTTCCCAGGGAAAGTCAAGTCCGTTTGCAGACTCAGATCGCGAAGTTTGAGGAAGTTGCTTTGTCACCAGTTGATCTGATCCATGCAAGTTTAAGCATTCCATTTTGTGAACCGGAACACTTTCCTGCACTTTGGGGCAAGATCGCGAATGCCATACAGCCAGACGGACGATTTGCGGGTCAGTTCTTTGGAGTCAGGGATTCGTGGGCAGTCAATACGGATATGACCTTTCATACCGAAGACCAGGTCCGTGCGATGTTTGAAAACTTTGAGATCGAATCCTTTCATGAAATGGATGAAGATGGCACCGCTACGAGCGGTCCCAAACATTGGCATGTGTTTACGGTTATAGCGAGAAAAGTGTAGTGGTGCCCCCTGCCCTATCAGGTATCTTTGCGCCCTATAGGCTCCCCAAATGCAACATTGAAATTATTTATGCAGATTTAGTATCCATTGTCGTCGGCCTGGCCTTTATACGATGCTCATCTGAACTGCACCAAATGCAGCACGGGGATGTCGCTTTGGTGAGATGGATGCAGTCAACGTGAACGTGTTCGAAGGTATCATCCAAACTCGACTCGGTTCCTTCCTTTTTGTTTGGCGCGGTAAAGTGCCTGGTCCGCAGCATGATAGAGATCTTCCCAATCCTCTCCATTTTTTGGGTAGGAAGCGATCCCGATGGAAGCCGTCAGGCTGAGGGAATTGCCATCATGGGGAATGCGCATGGCCTCGATCTGTTTTCGAAAATGTTCTGCGCGCAGTTTGGACATTTCTTCAGACATTCCGGGCAGAACAAGCAGGAACTCTTCCCCTCCGATTCGGCAGGGTATGTCTGCAACGCGTATTTGGGACTTTAATTCCCTGGACAACGTTATAAGAACGATGTCGCCTGCGCTGTGTCCATAAAGATCATTTATCTGTTTGAAGTGGTCAATATCCAGCAGCATAAAGCTAATAGCATAATTTTCACGGTGAGCACGCGCAATTTCACGTATTAATGTATCATCCAGGTATCGTCGGTTAAACAACCCGGTCAGGTGATCACGGATCGCCTCTTCACGGAGTTTTTCCTGAAGAACATTGATCTTTTGCAGTTGTTCCTGCATTTTCTCGTTGGCGCTGCTCAGTTCGACCGTCCGCTCCGTAACGCGATTCTCCAGTTCCTGCTGACGATTCCTCTCCAGGCGAATCCGATGATTCATGAAAACCAGGATCAATGATCCGATAATAATATATACGATCAGGATACCGGTATTAGACATGCTTGTACTTAAAGGAAAAAAGATCGCAAGCATGATTTGGGAAAAAAGGCAGATAAAAAAGGCAGCAACCGTAAAACCTGGCAGAAGCATGGCACTGAGCAGCAGCACCATGGTAGTGAAAAAAAGCCATGCAAGCTCCCCGGTCAATACTGGCATGATGCAGGTCACAGCCAGATTAAATACGACAAATATGGTTGCACTGACCCGATAATGTCCGCTGCGATTAATAAAGTAAACAATCAGGATGAATGCGATGGAGGCCCACAGACCTGTTACCGTACTGGATATACCGCCGGATAGCCCAATCAATAAACCCGACGCAATCAGCGATGTAAATATCAGGGAAACCACCAACCCTGCCAGTAGTTGTGACTGTTGCCGTTGCTCAATGTCTTGTATGGAGGGATGTGGATCAGTTAAAAATGTCCAAATTTTTGTAACAATATTCATTGTGAGTCCTCAAAAAACTGACCGTAGCCCAATAGGTAATATGGATTTTGCACACAAGCGCAAGTTTGCGGTCGCTGGGAGGGGAAAGCTAGTGTAAACGAACTCTTCTTAATCGGCCGGTTCAAAGGAATAGCCATGAGAATCTGCACCGTGATCATGACAAGCGCCGCCCTGTTCGTATTGTTTGGGCAGGCGCTCGCCAGCAGCCTGGGTGATACCTTTGGCGCTGTGTCATTCCTGAACTTAAAAGGTATTCTGGATATTATTGCGGCCTGTTGGCTTTCATGTTGCTTTATGGAATACCCGAGTCACGGCCGGACCTTCAAGAGGATTAACCCTCTGATGATGCCTGCACATACACGCAGAGGGATGAAGCATGTTTGCATCTGATCGAATTTAATTGGTTGCGTTCCATTAGAAAGAAAAGCTAATCTTAGGGAGATGAAGACGAAATGCCAAGTGCGTAGAAACCAAGAAAAGCAATCGCCAGACAACAGGCGATAGCACCCATAAATACCAAAATAAGAGGGGTGAGCCAAAGATTCATGGCCGACTCGATCTCAGCTTTTTGCGGATCATTTGCATCGTAGCGGACATTGACGCTCTGACCAATCTGATGCCCAGCGGGGCGCGATCCAAATTCGGACGTGAACGTGATCTTCTCTCCTGATGATGCGGTGAACTCGACTACCGGGCAAATGATACTGCCGCGGGCCGTGGCTTGCGTGGTCAATTCAACCACAGTGCCAACTGCCGCGACGCGACTCTCCATCTGACGCTGCCGTTTGAAATAGGCCCAAAGCGCGCCGCCGAGTAACCCAAAAGCGGAAACGCCGAAGCATAATCCCATCAAAAGAAACATGGTGATCTCCGATCCAAAGAGATTAAATATCCCGCCGTATGGTGATACTATACCAGATTATCAAACGAACGCTCTACGCTTTGAGAGTATTGACTTTGTTTCGTTAGGAAAGAGTCTGTGTGACGCTGCTTGCCTGGACACCCTTTTGAAATATGAATAATTCTTCTGCATTTTTGCGCGGTGAGACTGATTCCACGGGCCTCTCGCGTGATAATAATTTGAACCCCCGCTTCTGAAACAAATCGAAAATCTCTGCTTCGGTCACTCCAAAAGGCGGACCGCCTTTGCGTCCATCCAGTGGGAAGGCCAGGTCAATGTAAATGCCATTGGGTTTGAGCAGGCGCGTTACAAGGTCGGCGTATTCAGCGCGGCGTTTTGGGTCAATGGCGCAAAAGCAGGTATATTCCAACACATAATCGAAGGAGTTATTTAGAGTTTCCGGCAAAGTAAAAATATCGTGCTGTAAAATTTCAACGGGCGCATCCGGGCTGGCAAGACGGTGCATCTCCTGGACTGCCTGTGAGGCGAAGTCCACTGCGGTGACCTGGAAGCCGTGGCGAGCGAACTCACGCGCGTCATGGCCGCGTCCGGCGCCGAGAACAATCATTCGTCCCGGGATCAATTGTCGGCTTAAGATGAGGCGTTTGAATGCCGGCGTGGGTCCGCCCAAATCCCAGCCATCCGTCTGGCGGTCATAATCCGCTTCCCATTTGCGAGGTGAATTTACATCCTGTGTCATATAAAGTTATAGAATTTGAGATGGGTGGAAATCTTACAATGCAGAAGTTGATATCTGCGGTTGCAGCTCTCGCGGAAAAACGGTAAGATACGAAACATTCTGCACTCACTCGAATCAAATTGAGGAGAATCCACAATGGCACAAATCCACAAGTTATCACGCCGCGATTTTCTAAAGGCTTCGGGGATGACAGCCATCAGCATGGCTTTAGCCGCCTGCGCGCCTGCTCAAGTCAACACTGAAGCGCCTGTTGCCAATGCAGATGAAGCTTTACAAAGACTGCTCGAAGGGAATCAAAGATATGCCGCCAACAAATCCATAGACTTGAACGAATCGCAAAGCCGGCGCACAGAAGTGGCCAGCGGACAGAGTCCCTTTGCAACGATATTTAGCTGCGTCGACTCGCGCGTCCCACCTGAGTTGATCTTCGACCGCGGCCTGGGGGACTTGTTCGTCATCCGTACAGCAGGTCAGGTACTTGATAGTGCGGTACTGGGTAGTCTGCAGTTTGGTGTGGCAGAGTTGAAAATCCCACTCCTGCTGGTGCTTGGGCATGAAAAGTGCGGCGCAGTCAAGGCAACAGTTGAAGCTGTCGAAAATAATGCCAAAGCGGAAGCAGAGATCAACTGGCTGGTGGATGGCATCCGTCCTGCAGTCGAAGCCGCGAAAGGGCAATCGGGAGATCTGCTGGATAACGCGGTAAAAGCCAATGTCTCATTGACAGTTGAACAGCTGAAAGGATCATCCATTCTTTCAGAAGCGGTGGAAAAAGGTGAACTCCAGATCATTGGCGCGCTACGACCTGGATACAGGCCTTGTCGAAGTCATCGGATAGATCAATTTACACGACAGTTGAGCTTCTTTCAAATATTCGCCAACAGGTTGTCATGTCCCGACCTTCGAACTTTAACCAGATCTATCCTGATCAAGCCATAGCGATCTGCACGCGTGAACAAGCAGCGGAACTTGTACAGTACGATCATCACCGCGTGCTTGTTGAAAAGCGCGCGGCTGTTCTGCTCACCTATGAATGGATGCCTATCGAGCAGCACACAGGTCCATTCGTGTTGACGGTTGTATTCCGCCATGCAGAGAAACATCCACCTGCGCCTGAGAAGATCCAGACCATTGTGAATGCGTTGAGATTCCAGGTACGAGGGCAGGCGCGCTAGGAGAATTAAGACTTGCCGTTTTCCCTGATACGGTCCCTTGCCAGTTTCAAGTAATCTTCGTTCACTTCATACCCTGTAAAACGACGGCCTGCTTTCAACGCAGCGATCGCGCTCTGGCCCGAACCCATAAAGGGATCGAGTACCACTTCGTCTGAGAAAGTATAAAGTTGTATCAAACGATATGGCAGTTCAACAGGGAACGGCGCAGGGTGTCCCATCTTGCGTGCCGACTCGGATGCAAACCCCCAGACAGATTTAGTAAATTCCAAGAATTCATCTTTAGAGATCGTGCTCTTGCGGCCATCCATTTTGTCGCGGCGAAAACTCCCTTTTGAGAAAACAAGGATGTACTCATGCGTATCGCGCAGGATCGGGTTAGTAGCAGATTGCCAGGATCCCCAGGCAGTGGATGAGCTGGCTGAGGCGGCTTTATCCCAGATGATCTCCCCGCGCATAAGGAACCCAAGCTCCAACATGTCGCGCATCACGAATGCATGTAACGGGATGTAGGGTCTGCGTCCCAGGTTGGCAATGTTGATGCAGGCCCGTCCGCCGGGAACCAGCACGCGATACGTCTCCGCCCAGACGCGCCTCAAAAAGGAAAGATACTCTTCGAGCGACAAATTTTCATCATAATCCTTGCCCACATTGTATGGCGGTGATGTCACCATCAGATGCACAGAACAATCTGGCAGCTCCTTCATCTCTTCAGAGGAATGATTAAAAACGGTATCCAGCTGATCGATGAGATGTTCCACATACGTTTCAGACTCAGCCTGAGGCTGGCTGGAATATAGACGGGCGCTATAGAACACTGAGGAATCATGCCCTTCGCGTCCCGGAGAGCCAAACGATGAAGTGGATGTATGCTTACGCCTGGGCATTTTGTTTTTGCTGTTGTTGTGCGGGGAAAATATTTTCAGAACCTGGTCAACGAAAGACGATAACTCCAAATATAACACAGGGTAAACGTAAAGGCGTAAGGCATTCCACAGAGAAATACCTTACGCCTTGCTTATTCAGTTTTATCTTGTGCGTTTTACGGGCTACGCTTCGTAATCTGCAGCGTCTTCTTCCACAGTCATTACAGGCTCATCCTTATCTTTCTTATCAAGGAATTGCAGCCCAAGCGCGACCACTTTTGTAAAATATTTTGTGTCACCGCCCTTGTCATCATACTTTTCGGTCTTGAGTCGTCCTTCGAGATACACCAGGCTACCCTTCTTGAGGTATTCCTGGCAAACCTCTCCGAGCCGCCCCCAGGCTTCGATATTGACCCATTCGGTAAACTCTTTCATCTCACCGCTGGACTTCCAGCGCTGTGAAACAGCGAGGCTAAAATGGGTTACTTTTTTCCCCGTTGGGGTGAACTTGCTTTCAGGGTCCTTGCCCAAACGTCCGATCAGTTGAACGCGGTTCAATGCTGGCATGTCTCCCTCGCTTTCTTTTCATACAGACTTTTAGAGGCAATTTTACGTGTCATGATTAGGTTTCCTTTACTCTAAAATAAGCGTATTCAGTTTTTCTATTTCCGGCTCCAGACATCTGAAGCACGGCACAAACAAGGTTATACTTTGTTCACCTCCTGCTTAGGAAGATGCCTCAGAAGCAGTTTCTGGTTGACCCAACTTCTTGAGCACTGGCAGGCCGGTCTTCATCTCGACGACTTCATAGCCGGTAGGCACTTCATCCAGTGTACCTTCCTTGGCTTCCTTCGAGAAGTAGAACAAGGTGCGTTCCTTGCCTGTGGAGGTCGTGGACTTCTTGGTGTGCAGATAATACGTGACACCTTTGGAATTAGTGAATGCGTACGCCATATTTTCTCCTTTGTTTAAATGGGTTGTACCGTAAGTTTAGCACAGATTTTCTATCTCTGTCAATCAGGAGTTTCGTGTATGCGTACCGTAATTACCCTACCTGACCTGCGTACTGCCCGCCTTCCCTTCTCAGGGACGGTGGGCCTCGTACCTACAATGGGATACCTGCACGACGGGCATCTCTCTCTTATTCGCCGCGCTAGAAAAGAATGTGAGCACGTTGTTGTCTCAATCTTCGTCAACCCGACTCAGTTCGGCCCCAGCGAGGATTTCTCGAAGTATCCGCGCGACCTGGACCGCGACCTGAAGCTGATGGAGCCGCTCGGCACGGACCTGGTCTGGATTCCCACAGCTGAGAGCATGTACCCACAAGGGTATCAGACCTGGGTGGAGGTGGAGGCGGTCACAGATCCGCTTGAAGGTGCGATGAGGCCAGGTCATTTCAAAGGGGTGACGACTGTCGTTGCGAAGTTGTTCAATGCAGTCCAGCCGCAGAAGGCGTATTTCGGTCAGAAGGATGCGCAGCAGGTTGCCGTCATCCGCCAGATGACACGGGATTTGAACTTCCCCGTCGAAATTGTGGTTTGCCCCATCGTGCGTGAACCAGATGGCCTGGCAATGTCCAGCCGCAATGTATACCTCAACTCTGAACAACGCAAAGCCGCGACGGTGTTGTTTCGCTCGTTGAGCGCGGCAAAAGAGGTCTATGACAAAGGTGAACGCGATGCTGGGATGTTACGTCAGATCATGACGGAAGTGCTAGCTTCTGAAGCGTTGGTGCAAGTTCAATATGCTTCGTGTGCAGATTATGACACGCTCGAAGAGTTGGAGATCATAAAAGGAAAAGCCCTGCTTTCCATGGCTGTGTTCCTGGGAAAGACAAGGCTGATCGATAATTTTGTGTTGGAATAAAGGTTGACTGGTTTGACCAGCAGTTTAATTGCTGGTACCGAAACTGATCATGGTCCCCATTTCATTTGCTCTCCATAGGGCGCAAGCCAAACAATCTCTTTCTGCCCGTCAGTGAGATATAGCTCGAGGACGCCGCCGTTCTGATCCCAATCCCATCCAGCTGACATCGCCACAATGACGAGACTCGCATCGGGTGCCCATAAAGCTTCATTCATCATCACGAAGTTTTCGTCCCTGAGAACGGTAAGGTTGGTCACACCATCAGGCGCGGAGCGGACGAGTTCAAGAACCGGCGCTTCGAAAAACCCTGAATCCAGATTGTAATTACCAAGGAAGAAATACAAGTTGCCATCAGGGGCGGAGTAAATTTCCTTGGGCAGGTTTGTCTTTCCGTTATCTGTCTTAAGCATTCGTGTGAGCGCGCCATCCGCAGCGTTCACCTTCCACAGCTCACCTGATTTATAGACAGTGTCGTGTACGCTGGCGACACCATAAAAACTTGAACTGTCCGCAGACCATGCGGGCCCGCCATGAAAACTGCAACAATAGATGTAGTCCTGCACCTCTTCATATCGCACCAATTCATTTGTATAGGGATAATAGATTGCATGTGATGGCGCAACTTCCCAATGGCCGAGTGCAAGCAGCAGTTTTGTTCCATCCGGGGAGTAACGCTCAGGCCTGTATATTTCGATGGGCAACCTCTGGCCTTCAGGCAGGGGATCTCCATATTGATCTTCGATCATAAGGTTGGAAACGCCGGTTGAAACGGAGTATAGGTTCAAGCCGTTATGAGCGTAAGCAAGCGTCCCTCCGTCCGGCGAAAAAACAGGTCCATAGAATCCACGAAGATCTGGGCCAGTGCCGCCGTCGATTAGTACGTGACGGTTCGAACCGTCTGCATTGGCTAACAGCAGTTGATTGCTTGCCACGTAGGCAAGGCTTCCATCCACCATTGAGACATCGTAGTCTGTCACATTCACAGGCTCAAACGTAAGCTGTGTTACTGTTTTGCCATCGCGCTGCATACAGTAAAGCTGGGTGATTGACTGGCCGTCCCTGCCAAGAAAATACAAACTATGCGGAAGCAAACTCGTGGTCGCTTCAGGCACATTTGTGGGCTTTTCAGCGACTGTGGGCATGAGAGCCTGTAATGTCATCGCAACGACTGTCCCCACCTGCTCGGATGAGGAAGGTTGAGTTTCTGCAACGCCAGCGGGTGAAGTGCAACTTGAAATGACAAATGCCAGGGCTATGAGAGTAGCAAAGGGTCGAAAGTCTTTTTTCATATCTACATCCTAATAAAAAATATTACAACATTCAGATGCGTAAACCTGCATCTCCGTTATGCTTGTATGGTAATTGCAGACAGTCTTATTGATAATCTTGTTCCAACTTCAAAGTACTAAAAACTCTTCATAGGGATTGCACAGGAATTAAATACCTGTTAAGGTCCCCAATTTAGCTGTTGACCGGAGGGCACAAGGTAGATCATGCTCTTTGCAGCATCGGTATAATAAAGTTCAAGTACGTCGCCCACATAGGCTGAATCGGAAGAGGCTTTTGCCACAATTACGAAACTGGCATCGGGCGCCCACAGCGCTTCGTTCAGCGACTCGAACGTTTCAGGGCGCAGAACAGTTCTATTGGTTACACCATCGGGCGCGGAGCGGACGATTTGCAATGGCGCATTATCACTAAAGCCCACTGTATTTGAAGCATTTGCAAAGAAATAATAGAGTTGACCATCAGAGGCGAGATAGGGTTCATCAGCAAAGTTGAAATTTCCTCCGCCCGCTTCGGATGGGATCAGCGTTGTCACATTGCCGCTCTTGGCATCCACCTGCCACAACCCGGGGCTCAACATGCCCAGGGCAGGGTAGGCAACGTAAAGACTCAGACTATCCTGAGTCCATTCCTCCCTGCCGCAACAGAAGAAGGCCCCATCCGCACTGCTAAAACTCACGATTGAATTTGTCGCGGGATAATAGATTACATCGTGTGTGGCATCCGTGTTAGGAACACTGACCGTCATGAGAAGTTTTACACCATCGGGCGAATATTTTTCAGGCCGATACAATTCGTTCTGCAGCACAAGCCTGGAAACACCCGTGGCAACGTTATACAGATTCAAACCATTATGAGTATAGGCAAGCGTTTGTCCATCCGGAGAAAAAACAGGGTGATGAAGGCTGTTCTCACCTGGGTTGTTTGCGTCTATAGGTCCGCCGTCCACCAATAACCGGCGACCGGAACCATCGGCATTAATCAGTAGTAATTGGTTATTTGCCACATATACAACACTTCCGTCAGCCAATGAAACATCGTAAAGTACTACTGCCACGGGTTCGAACGTGACTTGCTTTACCGTTTTTCCATCGGTTTCAAGCCGGTAGACTTGCGTAATGCCAGAGACATCGTTGCTTACAAAATAGAGCGTATGTGGGAGCAGCCCGGCCGGTGTGGAAGTGGGTGCGGTTTCCACTTGATCAGAGGCTGAAGATTGAGTTTCTGCAACTCCAGCCTGTGAAGCGCAACCCGAAATGACAACTGCCAGCAGGAAAGTGGCAATGGATAGAAATCGTTTATTCATTAGTTACCTCAATTTTTTAAGACTACATGGAGGTACTGAAAGTGCTGTCTCCCAACTACCGTTCCATGCTGTAGTACATGAAACGTTCCTGCCGATAATTTGGTTCCAAATTAGATTAACTTAATTACGGTCCCCATCTCATCTGTTGAGCGAATGGCGTCAACACTATGTTCGGCCTGCCATCCAGATACACGATCTCAGCACGCCCGCCCTGATACACATCCTGTGTTGGTGCAAAAGCCACTACGATAAAACTCGCATCTGGAGCCCAGAGTGCCTCGTTCATGGAATCAAAAGTATCTGGGCGGAGTACAGTTCGTCCTGTTACACCATCCGGCGCGGAGCGGACGAGTTGCAGCGGTGTGCGGCTATTCAATTCTCTCGTAGATTCAGCAAAGAAAAAATATAACTGACCATCGTGTGCAAGATAAGGTTCATCGGCATAGTTAAATGAACTCGTATCGTAATTGCTGGTGAAAAGCGTGGTTACCGCTCCATCGGATGGATTCACTTTCCATAAGCCGGAATTGAACATGCCCCCAGTGGGGCTGGCAGAATAAATACTTGATCCATCAGCGGACCACACGGTTTCATCACAGCAAATTAATGCGCCTTCTGCGCCAGTAACCCGCACCAATGCCTTGCTGGCAGGGTCATAAATGGCGGCCGAGGCACCTTCGTAGTAACCAAGCGTGATGAGCAATTTTGTTCCATCGGGTGAATAATGTTCGGGCCAATATAATTCCCTGGGAAATGGGAAGCCACCGGAATCCTCAATCCGGTTTTCGATGACAAGGTTGGAAGTGCCGCTCGAAACCAAATACAGGTTCAAGCCCTTGGATCCGTACGCCAGTGTTTGTCCGTTCGGCGAAAAAACGGGGCTGTTGATCATGTTCAAAAACGGATTGTTTTCATCTACAACGCCGCCATCCACTACCAGGCGGCGGTCGGAACCATCTGCATTCACCAGCAGCAATTGATTACCTGCCACGTAGGCAACACTTCCATCTGCCAGTGAAACATCATAATCCTTCACACTGACAGGCTCAAACGTCAGTTGTTTTTGAGTCTTGCCATCGCGCTCGATGCGGAAGACTTGCGTAAGGCCGGCGTTATCGCTGCCAAGAAAATAAAAAGTATGAGGCAGAAGAGCGTCTGCTGGCGCTTCGGGTTCAGGAGTCTGCCCAGTATCTGCTTCTGGTGTCAGTGCCTGCAATGTCATCACAACAACGGTGGCCACCTGATCGGCGGAGGAAGGCTGAGTGCCAGCATCCACTGCAGGTGAGGTGCAAGCTACATTAATAATTGTCAGAATAAGCAACGCGAAAAAAGTTTGAAAACGTTCGTTCATAAATTATCGGACTTTCCAATGGAGAGTTTTGCTCCCGTCAGACCTGCTCGAATCGCTCCACCGGAACGACGAAAAGTGTGACCCGTTTCTCACCAGACGGCAGAGGAGTCAATTTTGCACGGATTAATTCCAGCGCAGATTCAACGCGTTCATCGCGCACACCCAGCAGAAGTGTCACCACCCCACTCCGCAGGAATCCGCCAGTGGACGCGACGCGCGTGACGCGATACTCGGCAGAGGTAAGCGCCTGCGTGATGGCATCTGAGTCATGGTCCTTGACAATCAGGATGATCATTTTCATGATTTCATCTCCTCATGGAACAGACCCTAAAGGTTTTAAAAACCTTAGGGTCTCGCAGTTTATATTTCTTCAAAGAGTTCAACGGGTAATGTGAAAACGGTCGCGCCGCCCACGGTAACGGGAACAGGTGTAGGCATGGGAAGAGGCGAGCCTTCCAATGGCAGGGTAAGATATTCCACACGCTGACGACACGATTCTTCCAGACTCTTGAGCGCATCCGCTTCACGGCCTTCTCGCAATCCGATGAGCAGGGTGGCGTTGCGTCTGCCCAGAAAGCCGCCCGAGCTGAAGAGATAGACAACAGGCAGGCTCAAACGCCCCAGCGCACGCGTGGCAGTATCGAGGTCCTGTTCCTGCACCACTGCAAGCATTAGCAATTTAATTGAATGAGTATCCATGGCAGCCTCATATTGAGTGGCTAAGAGAATCTAGTGAATAGTATACAGGATACTGGTAATTGTACAAGCGAATTAGCCACAGAGAAATTGAGTTTTTCTCAAACTCCGTGAACTTCCCCGGCACTGTCCCGGGCAAGTGTGGCTAAGCAATTAGGTCTTCCCAAACTTTGTTTTATATTCATCCACTTCAAGCATGGGTGGGCGTTCGCGTTCTGCGATCTCATCCACCTCAAGGAAGAATCTGTCGCGTTCATAGCGGATCAATTTCATCGTTTTGTTCACGTTCTCCAAAAAGCTTTGGTTGGATCTCTTTTCAAGTTTACCGATCACAGCCTGAATAATGGCAAACGACATTTTGCTCAACGCTTCCAAAGTCTGGTTGTGATGTACACGTTCCAGAAGGTCCACCTGGCTAATGGCGCTAAGGCCGAACGTCTCGAATAGATCGATCAACAGTCCGATCTCAACCCCATAGCCTGAAAAGAACGGGAGCCGTTCCAGCGCCTTGCGCCTGCCACCATATTCACCGGAAAGCGGCTGGATAATGCCGGAAAGTTCCGGGTAGAATAGATTAAGTAAAGGGCGCGCGGTCAACTCTGTGACCCTTCCGCCACCACCTGCTTGTATCCTGTTTCCAACCTTCAGAGGGCGGCGGTAAAAACCCTTAACAAAATGTATTTCGGGCCTGAGCAATAGAGGCGCGATCAAACCATAAACAAAACGCGGATGGATGTTCACGATATCAGTGTCGACCCAAATGATGATGTCACCCGTTGTGCAATACAGACTTTTCCAGAGAGCTTCGCCCTTCCCGGAGCGCGCACCATATTGAGGAAGGATTTCCTGATGTATGTGAACTGGAACACCCAGACTTTCCGCAATTTCACGCGTTCGGTCTGTCGAATTTGAATCGATCAACACCATCTCGTCGAGCAAGGGGACGCGCTTCATCAAGGCATTCCTGATCGTCTTAATGACATGTCCCATTGTCTCTTCTTCATTCAGGGCAGGCAATGCAACGCTAATGGTGAGGCCCTGTTCGCGCTTGAGTTTTACAAGTTCATCCAGTTGTTTGAATTCATCGGCATGAAAAGTATTCTCGGCAAACCATTTATCCACAAGGATGGAAATGGCTTGTGCGCCTGAGCTTTCATCATAATCGGCTTGTGGCAGCGGACGTCCGCTTTTTACCGCCACCACCACACCCGGTGCTTCACGCAGAATACGATCTGCGAATGGCCCCAGGGAGACCGAACTCTTCATGGGCTGGGAAGTGGTACCAAGAATAATTAGATCCGCCTTTTGAGCATTCTCCAGGATCAACTGCGCCGCATCCTCCGTGACAACGAACTGTTTCTGTATATCGGGCATTTGTTTGAGGACGCGTTCAAGCCCCTTAAAAGGCGCATCGCTTCCCGCTTTCGGGTCGTCAGGACGACGCAGATGGAGAGCCGTGACACCTTCCGGATGCAGGCCCAAGCCAACGCGTAAAGCCAACTCTGCATGCGGGCCGCCTCTCACCGGAACCAGGACCTGCTTCGGTTTAGTGGGCAGTTTTCCACGCACCAGCGCGACGTTACAAGGAGGGCGTGTCAACACTTCGCTGGCAGATACACCCAAGGCACGGAAGTGTGCATCCCATTCCAGGCACAGCAGATCAGGTTTTTGGCTTTGTAGGAGTTTTGCCAGTTCCATCCAGGGTTGATATGAAACAATGATCTGCGCCTTGCCTATGATACGAGGGTCCTTTCCGTACTGACGTAACTGCTTGCGTAATTCGCGTGCAGCGGCAGCGCCCACGCTGAGTGATTCTTCGGGTGGCACTACCACCACGCCAACCAGGATCGTGTGCGCGTCCATATAGCGGGCAAATTCCAGCGCCTGCGCGCCAGGTCCATCATGTACCAGAGGGATAAGGACTGTGTGAATGGGAAGAAATTCAGAATACTTTCGCATGAATATTATTCCTTGCTCAATAAAGGTGCAATATGCCTTTGATAGATGGCCTCCCAGCGAAATGTGGAGCGCGTGCGCATGGCAAGACGGGCGGGCGCGCTGGATTGGAAGTGCTCCGCTATCAGGTCTGCCAGCAGAACCGGGGATTCATCCGGTGAAAAAAAATATGCATCGTTCACACCCAGTTCACGGAGCGGTGGAATGTCCGCGCAAAACACAGGCAGGTGACTGAAAGCGGCTTCGATCAGAGGGATGCCGAAGCCTTCTTCGCGGCTGGGGAATATCAGCGCATCGGCAATACGATAAAAATCAGCGATCACCTCATCAGGCAAAAAAGAATCTGTGAGTTCAGCCAGGAAATGGACAGAACCTTCCAGACCCAATTGTCCGCGCAGTTGTAGAAGCGTATCAAAGTATTCTCGGTTGCGCGCATTATGCGGCCCCAGCGGACCTGTCACCACCAGCGCAGCTTGCGGAAAATGTTTGTGTAATTCTGCCACGGTATGCAAAGCCAGTTCAATATTCTTGCGTCGCGTCACGCGGACCGGCAGAAGCAAAATGGGCGCAGCGTCCATCAGGCGCGTTTGATAGAGAAATTTTTGGGTCTGTGGCTCGAGTTTGTAAAAGCGCGCCGCATCCACGCCGTTTGGGATCACGCGCACAGAGGCAGGTTCAAGCTTCATTAAATCCGCTAATTCGCGTCGGCGCAATTCCGAGACGACCACATGAAGGGCCCTGCCCCAATTTGTTCGCAGCAGGTCCCACGGATATCCATTATGAAGTTCAGGCAGATAACGCGGCGTTGTCCAGGCGAGGTCGTGATGCCACAATATCAAACACGGAAGTTTTTTTGCAGTGCCTGTGTGTAATTTTTGAAGCGCGGCGGTAAGCGCAAGGTTCTTATTAAGCGAGCAAACGTTGTGCGCGATGAGAATGTCCATACCGGCGAGGGTGGCCTGCAACTGAATTGCCAATTCATCGCGTAATGCGTCAAAATCGTCAGTCACCCTACCGTCATCCAATTGTTCCTTTACAGCCAGCACGCGTGGATGCTGGGAAGCTGCAAGCGGGATCACCATCAGCGGAATCTTTTCTCCCAACGCTTCACCGCGCCCAGCGATCAGGCGGACCGAATGTCCATTTGCAGCCATCAAACGCGCGTGATGCGCGATCACGCTTTCCACGCCACCGACGACTGGTGGCACGGAATAATGAAGGACGGCTATATTCATACCTGTTCGCCCAAACAATCTGCCAGGATGGATTGCAGACGACGTTCGAGCACTGTGAAGGAGAAATATCGTTTCGCAAGCTGATAATTTTCCTCCGTCCATTCCCTCGCTTTTTCAGGATCCAGCAAAATTTTGCGGACTCGCGTGAGCGTATCCTCGCTGATGAAGCCATCGAACCAGACCGCGCGAAAACCTTTGGGTCTGATATCCACTTCGTAGATGGAATAGTTATTTACCAGAATCGGGCGATGATAATATACGGCTTCCAGAAAGGCGTTGCCAAACCCTTCAATGCTTGAAGGATAGGTAATAAGGTCAGCATGAGGATATACATCTCCGAGTGTATAGATCTTGCGTCCGTCTTTTGTAAAACCGCGTTCATCCTGCACCTGGGCAGATTCAAATCGGACGGTGACATCAAGCAGGTGAGCATATTCGCGCACGCGTTGCTCATAATCTGAGCCTTCATCCCCAGAGGCATGTGAGATCACAAGTTTGGCTCGCAGCTCGAGACGGCGGACAAGTTCCACAGCATGTTCGATGCCTTTTCGCTGGATTACGCGCGTGGGCTGCAGGAAAAAATATTCGCCGTCTTCAATGCCAAAATCTGCGCGCACAGTTTGAGTATAAGGGTCGGAATCAGGTGGAGGGGAGTCGAAATCCATTACATTCGGGATCACGCGCGAGGTCACGCTCTGTCGCGAAGCGACCTCCTGTGCCTGGACTGAATTGATGACCACATGTCTGATGGATGGCAGGTTGGGCGGGAAGGCAGTCGCAAGATAATCACCCACGCAATTAACTTGAAATCGCTGCCGTTCCCAATAAAAATCATGATGATGCGCGATGGTGGGAAAGCCTGTCTCGGCGATAAATTCTGTTAGCGCCAGACCCAGCGGAAGGTTAAGCGGGATCGTGACCGCATTCTCGATGATGAGCAACTCCAATTCGAAACGATGAGCAAATTCATATAACTGTTTTTTGAAATATTCCTTAAGTTCATTCACGCGGCGTGTCATGGCTGGCGGGCGTATATACATGGAGAAAAAATCCTTGTACAAGGCGGCAATTTCGGGATGAGCAGCGCGCGCTTCTTTGGTCACGATCCAACTGCCTGAATACGCATCCTTATTAATGGCTGCAATATCGGGATGGAGATAAAACGCCTCAGGCACAAGCTGACTCTGCTCTGCCGGGCGATCACATTCGCCTGCAAAATAAAAACATTGATGCCCAAGCCGTTCCAATACGACTGCCCATTTTTCTGTTTCAAGCGAGACGCCATCCGTCCCAGCGAAACGAGTGGAAATAAAACCAATGTGGTGTGAAGTGTTTTTCATAGTTTGATCCATAAAATTTGATAAGCATCCAAAGAGATCTTTGATGCCTGTAAAGATTGACCCGTGAAAAGATCTGTCCCTGATTCATAGGGAGTGGAGAATGTAATTTTTTGCTGGCTCACATTATGCAAGCATAATACGCGTGATTTTTTATCAGGTGAAAATCGTTCGAGCGCAAATATTGAAGGATGCAGATCCAATATTTTCTGTGTGCCGTGTGGATTGAACGCGGGAGAATTACTTCGAGCAGAAAGCAATTGATAAAAGCGGCCAAAAACGCGCGCACGTAATGATTGCGAGTCTGCCAGTTCACGTTGTAGGGAATTAAGATCACATTTTTCTCGATTGATCGTACGATTGCGCCCAGTTTGTTTAACGCCATCCACCCAGCCACGCGAGCCGAATAAACTGTGGAAATAGATGCCTGGCACGCCTACAAGCGAAAGCATGATGGCTTGGGCGGCGATGAAACGATTGACTTGCAGGTCTAAAGATTCATCTCCATGATGATTGGAAAGTGCGTCGAAATAATTTATATTCATCTCATAAGGACTTTGTGAGCCATCTGAGTTGTGTTTGTATGAGACGAGTCCGCCGTGTTCGAGGGTCTTCTCCACCAATGCGTCAATATCAGCGGCGGACAAAATCCCGCGTGCGGGGTTCAAGCCAATGCCATCGTGCGAAGCAAGGAAATTAAAAAATGTGACGTGATCTGATGGCAGAGTCAACGTCCTTGCCCAATCTGAAAGTACGTGCGTATCACCTGTTCTGAAGGTATGTAAAGTCAACGGAGGCAGGGCAAAGTTGTAAACCAACTGCGCTTCGTTGTTTCCATCCCCAAAGTAAGAGATGTTATCCATATGAGGCACATTGGTTTCGGTGATCAGATGAACATGTGGGGCAACTTCATTCAACGCAGCGCGCAGGAATTGGATCACGCGATGAGTTTGCGGCAAATGGATACAGGTCGTGCCTATCTCCTTCCATAGATAAGCAATCGCATCCAGGCGGATAAATGTCGCGCCTTGTTCCACATACATGAGCAGAACGTCCAATATCTCAAGCAGGACTTCGGGATTTTGAAAATTCAGGTCGATCTGGTCATCACTGAATGTCGTCCATACGCGCTTTTCCCCGGCGGTAGTCTCAAATGTCGTGAGCAATGGCAGAGCACGCGGACGGACTACTTGCGAAAGATCTGGCGAACCATCCACCACCACCACAAAATAATCTCGGTAGTGCGGGGCATCATTTAAAAATGCCTTGAACCAGTCACTCTGTGATGAGATGTGATTGATCACACCATCAAACATCAAATGGAAATGACTCTGCATTGAGGATAGATCCGCCCAATCCCCCAGGTCTGGGTCCACCTTGCGATAATCCACTACTGAGAAGCCATCATCCGAGGTCCATGGATAGAACGGCAGGATGTGAATCCCATTCACTACACCAGCCAGGTTTTGCAGGCAAAACATGCTTAAAGTTTGCAGAGGTTTTTCCCCCGGTGTCTGTACCTGGTCTCCATAGGTAATGAGGATCGAATCGTGTTCTGTAAGACTGGCATCAGCTGCAGGGATGCGTCCGCGATAACCCTCCATGATTTTTTGAACGCGATCAAACAATTGCGGCGATTTGTCCGCTCCATAAAGGTATGTGAGATGGTCTGGTAGATTGATCATAATAGGCTTGAATCTGATTATTCCTCTAATTAGAATAGCGGGCTAACTTTCGCAGCGGAATAATTCTCTTAATAAGTACATTCTCCCTTGTATGCATCAACGACATTCTTGACAATTTTTACCATAAGTTTCCCCGCTTAAGATTAATTCAAAATGTTAACACATCTGAAACTAATAGCCCATCGGTATGTTTATGTTTCAGACCATCTTCAAAATGCAAACTTTGAGCGGAGGCAGTGCTAGCCTGTGAAATATTGCAACGCGGCCCTGAGCCGCTCCTCCACATCTTTCGGCGCGTCCTTCGGCAGGGATTGAATGGCGGACTGTGCTTCAACGACTGAGTAGCCCAGGGCGGTGAGCGCGGCCAGCACTTCGCTGTCGTAATCGGCCATGGCAGCGACCCCGGCAAGCGCATCTGTGGGCCTGAGTTTATCTTTCAAGTGAATAGCCATTTTTTGCGCGGTCTTTTTCCCGACACCTGGCACACGGCTTAGAATCTCGCCCTCTTCAGCAAATACCGCCCGTTGGATCGCGTCCAGTGTAAGAGTGGACAAGACCGAGAGCGCCACCTTCGGGCCGACTCCATCTACACCGAGCAGGATGGTGAAGAGTTCGCGGTCTGCCTGGGACTCGAAGCCATAAAGGGTCAACGCGTCTTCGCGGACGACGAGGTGGGTGAACAAAAATGCAGCGTCGCCTGCCTTGGAGCGCGTCCGCAGTGGCGCAGGGACAAAGACGCGCAGCCCCACACCTCCCACTTCGATAATGAGGGCGGTATCTTCAATTTGAGAGATCTCTCCACGCAGGGTCGCTATCATAAGTTCAATTTAACCACAGATGAACGCATATAAAAAGGATAAAAGCAGTCTTTTAGAATTTTGATTTAAGTTCCAT
>JAXIPJ010000240.1:0-4140 GCA_045402985.1 Anaerolineales bacterium | reverse complement strand
AGTCCGTGCTGTTTCGCCTGTATCAACTACAATAACGCCTTCTTTATGTTCGATTGCCCATGCATAAATCGGTATAGGTTCCACCCATAGAGTGCCAAGCAGGACATTGATCAAGCGTACTGCTTTGGGCCCCTTGCCAATTACTTGATTTTTCTTAACCTCAACCGTTCCAGTTTGAATTGCATGGATTTTCATAACTTACCTTCCAATAAACGAATGTTTTTTCCAAACCCAGGTTCCACCAATATCTTTCCATCTTCAAAGGCTGTTTTACCACGCAGTACAACTTTCCTTACTTTGCCTTTCACCTTCCAGCCTTCGAACGGAGTCCAGCCACAACGGGTGAACATCTCGGCGGCTTTGATCTCGTATTCCGCGTCTTCGTCCACCTCGATCCACGTTTCAGGCTGTTCGGGAAGGTTGAAGATCTTTCTTGGGTTGATGACAGATTTTTGAATCAGATTGTCCAGGGTCAAACGCCTGCCCTGCATGGCGTTGGAGGGTCGAAGGTCAACAGCAGTGAGCAAAAGTGGGAGCGCGGTTTCAAGTCCTGGAAAACCCGGAGGTGGATTCGCTGAGTCTTTTTCTTCGATCGTATGCGGGGCATGGTCTGTGGCGAAGCAATCGATGACATCGATATTTTCCCAGAGGGCATCTACATCTTTTTGAGTGGCGAGGCGCGGACGGACTTCAGCTCGGCCCTGACTCCGACTCCCCGCTTCGACTTCGGTCGCTACTCTCCCACCGCTCAGCGCGAGGGGAGATGGGAACTCTGGGGCCGTGAGGAACAAATGATGCGGACAAACTTCACATGTCACTTGGATGCCGCGTTCTTTGGCGGCTTTGATGAGCAGAACTTCTTCCCTCAATGAAATATGGGCAATGTGGACTGGTCTATCATAGATCGCGGCAAATAAGATCGCAGCGGCCATGCTTCTGCTTTCAGCATGGACAACGATCGGATATTCCTTTGGATATTTTTCAAAATGTGGTTTCCAAAGAGTCATGTCATCGAGGCGCAGTTCGCCAAAGGTTGAGTCTAGATACATTTTCAGGCCCGCGGCTTTGTGCGCGAGCGCTGGAACGATCTCCGCATTATCAGGACCTGCACCGAGGTATTGTGCGTAATCGCAACGAGCCTTTTGCTGCGCGGCGTTGATGGCTATATCGAGAGTCTGTGCATCGAAGATGGGAGGTTGGGTATTGGGCATGGCCAGTACCATCGTCACGCCACCAGCCAGCGCGGCAGATGTGCCTGAGTCCCAGTCCTCTTTGTGAGTCGCACCAGGTTCGCGCAGGTGGACGTGAGGGTCAATTAAACCGGGGAGTTTGAGCATATATCCTTTCCCTCACCCCAGCCCTCTCCGCGGGGAGAGGGAGAAGCAAGGTAAAAAAAGAGAGCCGATGAAGGCTCTCTTGAATGAACGGAGAAGAAACGATGAAAATAACGGGAACAGGTTGAAGGTCTCTAAAGATGCGGTTGGTCATCTCGGCGTGATTCTATGCACATGAGGAAATCTGTCAAGAGCGAGGCGGGTGATATAATCCGCAAAGATTTTTTTCAGGAGAGATAAGATGGCATATCAGAACGTTAAGGTCCCCGAAGATGGTGCAAAGATTTCCATACAAAACGGGAAGTTGAATGTCCCCGATAACCCGATCATTCCGTTTGTCGAAGGCGATGGAACGGGACGTGATATCTGGCGCGCGTCGGCACGCGTGTTTGAAGCAGCAGTGGAAAAGGCATACGGGGGCAAACGCAAGATCCATTGGATGGAAGTGTACGCAGGTGAGAAATCTTTCAAGATGTTCCAAAGCTGGCTGCCCGATGAAACAATCGAAGCCTTCAAGGAATTTCTGGTTGGGATCAAGGGTCCGCTCACGACTCCGATCGGAGGCGGCATCCGTTCATTGAACGTTGCACTTCGCAAATTGCTTGACCTCTACGTCTGCCTGCGCCCGGTACGTTACTTCAACGGTGTGCCTTCCCCTGTAAAACATCCGGAAAAAGTGGATATGGTCATCTTCCGCGAGAACACTGAGGATATTTATGCGGGCATTGAATTTGCAAACGATACTGAAGATAACAAGAGGTTCAAGGAATTATTCAAGGAAGCATTTCCAAAAGAATATGCCAAGATCCGTTTCCCTGAGACGAGCGGACTCGGACTGAAACCAGTTTCCGTCGAAGGCACGGAGCGATTGATCCGCGCCGCGATCGAGTACGCGTTGCTTAATAAACGCAAGAGTGTGAACCTTGTCCACAAGGGCAACATCATGAAGTTCACGGAAGGCGCGTTCAAGGATTGGGGCTATGCGCTAGCCAAGCGCGAGTTCCGCGATGATATTGTCACCGAGCGCGAGACATGGATTCTGGCAAACAAGGAGAAAAATCCAGATATGAGCGTTGAGGGCAACGCCAAAAGCGTGGACCCTGGCTTTGACATGATGTCACCTGCACAGCAGAAGGATATTATGCAGGAGGTTGAAGATGGTCTGAATCTCTGGTCTACTCATGGCGAAGGCAAGTGGAAGTCAAAACTCCTGATCAAAGACAGTATCGCAGATGTGACGTTGCAATTCGTGCTGATCCGCCCGCAGGATTACGATGTGATCGCCACAATGAACCTCAATGGCGATTATTTATCCGACGCGCTGGCTGCGCAGGTGGGCGGGATAGGTATCGCGCCCGGCGCAAACATCAACTATATGACGGGTCATGCCATCTTCGAAGCGACTCACGGAACTGCGCCGAAATATGCTGATCTGGATAAAGTGAATCCCGGCTCGGTCATTCTCTCCGGGGAAATGATGCTCCGCTATATGGGCTGGGGTGAAGCCGCTGATTTGATCATCAAAGGCATCGAAGGCACGATCCATGCAAAGACAGTTACTTATGATTTCGTACGTAACATGGATGGTGCAACCGAAGTGAAATGCTCCGAATTTGGTGATGCGATCATTAAGTGGATGTAGATGGTTCAGTGGTCAGTAAACAAAAGTACTAACTTTAGTTAGTGATCAATTTTAATAGAAGAAGGTCATCTCGCCAGGAGATGACCTTCTTTTTACTTTTATCTTCCTTCTCACAACATTAATTCGTCACAGTGATCCCAAGCAACATTCCATCTTCATAATGTCTTCTAATAAGACAGGAAAATTCCAACAGTTGCCCTGCAGCAGAATCAGGGAATGTGTATTCCACAGTCACGCTTGCACCAGCGCCAAGTTGCCCCTGAGGCACAGCCAGCAACGCGCTATTCAAGGCTGCTTCCAAACTACCAGTCACTGAAACAGGCTTACTTATATTGAAGTTGTGAGCATGTCGACCCATGTTCGTGACCACAAAAGTGTATGGCACACCCACCTGGAATGTCGTCAACGAGGAGTCGATGGTATTGTCTGCCAGCGTGACGTCCACCTGTGTACCGGTTCCAGAGGCTGCCGGTGGTTCTGTTGCAGCAGGTTCTGTCGCGGCAGGTGGTTCAGTTGGGATTTCTGTGGCGGGTAGTTGAGTCGCCGGCGGTTGAGTGGCCACAGGTGTGGCACTTCCACAGGCAGTGATCAACAGGGGAATGACGATCAAAAATAACAAAGCAATTCTTCTCATGGTTATTTCTCCTTTCACAACCTGATGAGGTTGCAGCATCCGCCTTTACCTCAAACATAAGACTCTAATCAATCGCTCATACAAGACAAGCGCGTGATTTAGTGAGATAATAGGCCATCTGGAAAATCGAGGAGGCATACATGGGCTTGAATAGAAATGTCACCCTTTCCGCAGCCCTGCAATACAAGGGACGCGACGCGTATCTGACTTATATCCTGCATCGAATTGGTGGGAGCGCGTTGTTCATCTTCTTTACAATGTACATTCTGGTGTTGGTAGGTGTGGATTCGGTCAACGCCATTTTCAGCAACTGGCTCTTCCAAATTTTCATGCTGGTCTTCGGCTTGTTCCATGCCATCAACGGACTGCGCATCACCATCCTTGATCTTTGGCCCAATTTGATCGAACATTATCGGCAGGCCATCAATATCGAATGGGTGGTTTATTTATTGATCTGCGGCTTCGCGATCTTTGTTGTGCTGCGAAATGCGATGGGAGGCTAAATGGCAACCCGAACTCTGCCTCTCTCA